>NC_014168.1:1894516-2210268 GCF_000092825.1 Segniliparus rotundus DSM 44985
AGTCGAGCACGACCACGCCGTCCGCCAGGCGCAACGCCGTCTCGACCGAGTCGGTGAGCCGCACCCGGGCGGAGCCCTTCACGACGAGCCGGTCCACAACCACCTCGATGTCGTGCTTCTCCTGTTTTTTCAAGGTCGGCGGCTCGGCGAGCGAATGCACCACACCGTCCACCCTGGCTCGGGCGTAGCCCTGGCTCTGCAACTGCGCGAAGAGGTCGGCGAACTCGCCCTTGCGGGTGCGCACCACCGGGGCGAGGACCTGGAACTTGGTGCCCTCCGCCATCGCGAGCACCTGGTCCACGATCTGCTGCGGGGTCTGCCTGGCGATGACCGACCCGCACTCCGGGCAGTGCGGGGTGCCTGCGCGCGCATAAAGAAGACGCAGGTAGTCGTACACTTCCGTGATGGTGCCGACCGTCGAGCGGGGGTTGCGGTTCGTGGCTTTCTGATCGATGGAGACAGCAGGGGACAAGCCTTCGATGAAGTCCACATCGGGCTTGTCCATCTGCCCGAGGAACTGGCGCGCGTACGCCGAGAGCGACTCGACGTAGCGGCGCTGCCCCTCGGCGAAAATAGTGTCGAAAGCGAGCGAGGATTTGCCGGATCCAGAAAGCCCGGTGAACACGATGAGGCTGTCTCGCGGCAGCTCCAAGTCCACGCCGCGCAGGTTGTGCTCCCGCGCGCCGCGAATGATGAGCTGATCTGTCATCGCACTATCGTAAACGCAAGCACTGACGTCCAGCGCCGGTGGCGGGAGGCGTGCGCCCAGCAGCCTCAGACGCTGAGCTTCAACCGCTGGTCGGCATGGCGCCAGTAGACCGATCCGAACCTGGTGTCCACACGCAGCCAGCTGGGGTGCGTGCGGATCCGCACCACTTCGTCGTCGCGGATGGCGAGCCGGTCCGTCGTCGCGCGGATCGGCCTGCCGGTGCGCGTGGTGATGAAGCCCATGGCCGTCAGCGCGAAGACGCAACGCAACGGCACCTGGGTGCCCGCTTCATCGGCCGCGCTCGCGGTCACCACGACCGAGTCCAAGAGCGACGGCGGCGGCCCCTGCGGGCCTGCGTGTTCTTCGATCAGGGCCATGCCGCGTTGGGCGAGTTCCACAAGCTCTCGAACCGGCACGTCGTCCACATGGGAGAACCCGTCCTCGGGAGGCAGCGAGCCTTTCCACGACGAGTCGAAGCTCCAACCGAGCGCGACCTCGCGCACGCCTTCGCGCGAGAGGGAGTCCCGCAGGCCGGCGGCGTCCACCACGATGTCCGACGGACGCACCTCACCGGACGTGGAACGCATCGCGAGCACGTCGAAGCCGGTCTGCGCCCACACCCCCACTCTGCCGTCCGCGCGGGCTTTGAGCCGGACCACAGCGGCGGCGTCCAAGCGCAACGCCGCCGCCGCGAACCTCGCCACATCAGCGGCCGCAAGAGGCTCTGCCAGCCGCAGAGCGCGCTCCTCAGCCACGCCGGCCCCGCAATCGCCGCACCCCGGCGGGGAGCACGGCGATGACCACCACGACGGCGATCACCCAGACGAACGGCCACGGCCCCAGCTCGCCAACGTGGCTTTGCAGCCACATCTGCACCGAAGCAGCACGCTCGACAACCGGATCGCGAGGACTGCCATGCGAGAAAAAGAGCTGCCGCTCGTAGTACCCGTAATACGTGACATACAGCCCGGTCAGCAGCACGACCGCGCCAGCGATCCTCGTGATGTGCGGCAACAAGCCGCGGATTCTGCCCGCGACCGACGAGCCGAGCAAGGCGACGGCGAGGGCGAGTGCCCCGACGGTGATGGCCATGCCGCCCGCGTAGACGAGAAAAGCGAGCACACCGGTCAGCCACGAACCCTTCTGGAAGGTCGCGCCGATCAGGGCGAGGAACGGCCCGGCGGTGCAGGACAACGACGCGGTCGCGTAGCCGACGCCATACCCGTACATCGAGCCCAACTGCGCCGTCGGCGCGCCGCCGCCCGGCCTCGGGAGCATCACGGCGATGTCGTTGCCCAAAAGCAACCACACGCCGGTGGCGATCAACAGAACACCGATCACCAGCGTCGCGTACGGCAAGTATTTCTGCGCGGAGGCGAGCAGCGGGGAGATCACCAGGCCGAAGAGGCCGAACACCGTGACAAAGCCCGCTGCCATCGCCACGGTCGCCGCCGCTGCCCTGGCGACGGCCGTCCTGCGCCCAACATCCTGGCTGCTGCCTGCGATGACGAGCCCGAGGCAACCGGGCAGGAACGCGAATCCGCACGGGTTCAGCGCGGCGACAAGCCCGGCTGCGAGAGCAAGGCCGAGGACGGCGTGCGTGTTCATCGCCGCCAGTCTACCGAGCTACAGCCCGGTCGATCCCGGGCTCGACCCGTTGCCGCTGGCGGTGTAGGAACGGGCGCCGGTCCCCGCGAGCTTGCCGCCGTCCACGATGAGGTACTCGTCCCGGATCGGCTTGCCCGCCAACCATGCCTCCAGGATCTCTCTGGCGCCTGCCGCGTAACGCGCCTGCGCCGAGAGCGTGGACCCGGCGACGTGCGCTGTCATCCCGTTGTGCGGCATCGTGCGCCACGGGTGGTCGGCGGGGGGCGGCTGCGGATACCAGACGTCGCCCGCGTACCCGGCGAGCTGGCCGGAATCAATCGCTCGGACGACCGCGCCCGTGTCCATGATCGCGCCGCGCGCGGTGTTCACGATGTACGAGCCGCGCCGCATCGTGCCGATGAGCTCTTCATTGAAGAGCTGGTAGGTCTCGGGCACGAGCGGGGCGTGGACGCAGAGCACGTCGACGTTCCTCGCCAATGCGGGGATGTCCGGGTAGAACTGCAGGCCCAGCTCCTCCTCGATGTCTGGAGCGAGGCGGTGCTTGTCCGTGTAGGCCAGTGTCACCTGGAAAGGCTTCAGCCTGCGCAGCACCGCCTGGCCTATGCGCCCAGCCGCGATCACGCCTGCGGTCAAGCCTTCGAGGTCGTACGCGCGAGAGACCGAGTCCGCGATGTTCCAGCCTTTTTTCGTGGTGACCCATTCGTGCGAGGGCAGATAATTGCGCACCAACGCGAGAACCTGCATAACCGTGTGCTCCGCGACGCTGATCGAGTTGCTCCAGGTCGCCTCTGCGACGGTGACGCCGTGCTTGATCGCGGCGTTGAGATCGACATGGTCCGAGCCAATGCCCGCCGTGATCGCGAGTTTGAGCTGAGGGGCCTTCGCTATCCGCTCCGCCGTGAGATACGCAGGCCAGAACGGCTGCGAGATCACGACGTCCGCGTCAGGCAGTTCGCGCTCGAATGCAGAATCTGGCCCGTCTTTGTCGCTGGTCACCACCAGGATGTGGCCCTGCGATTCGAGGAATGCGCGCAATCCGAGCTCGCCGGAGACACAGCCGAGCAGCTCACCGGGGGTGAAATCGACGGCTTCCGGCTTCGGCGCTGTCTGTCCGTCGGGGTAGCTGTCGATGACAGGAATGGAGTCCCGCGCGTACTTTGGAGGGTATCCGTCCACAGGGTCCGGATAGAGGACGGCAACGATTTTCGCCATGAGCTGTGCTCCTCAATATTGTTTTCTGCGTCATTCTTTTCTGCATTGTTTTCTGCGTCGATGTCCAGCCTCGTCCCGCTCTTTTCCCTCGTCCAATACCATCTTGCAAGTGCCTCATAGGCAACTCCGATGACTCGAGGTCACGGCGAAAAGAGGACACTGCGATACAAAGGCGCCAGGAAAGAGGACACCGTGCAGATACGCCAACTCGAATACTTCGTGGCGCTGGCCGCAGAGCGCCACTTCACCAAAGCGTCCGAGGTCTGCCACGTCTCCCAGCCCGCCTTCTCCGAAGCGCTCGGCAAATTAGAGCGCGAGCTCCGCGTCCCGCTCGTGCGCCGAGGGCACGCCTTCGAAGGCCTCACCCCGGAGGGCGAGCGGCTGCTCGTCTGGGCTCGCAGGCTCCTCGCCGACCACGAAGCGATGCGCGCTGAGGCGGACGCGCTGCGGGTGGGCGTGTCGGGGCGGGCGCGCATCGGCGCAGTGCCTGGGGCGGCGGCGGTCGCCGCGAAGCTCATTGCGCCGTTCTGCGCTCGGCATCCCCTCGCGACCGTGCAGCTCGCAACGCATCTGAGTTTCTCAGAAATCTTGCGCCAAGTGCGGGACTTCGAGTTGGACGCGGGCATCACATTCTTGGACGAAGGGACGGAGGGCCTGCCCTCGTTGCTCTTGTACGAGGAGCGCTACATGCTGCTCGCGTCCAAGAGGCTCCTCGCGGAGCGCGACGGCCCGGTCCCCTGGACGCAGGCGAGCGCTCTGCCGATGGCGGCGCTGGCCGCGGGGATGCGGGGCCGGGCATTGGTGGACGACGCGTGCGCCCAAGCTGGGGTCCAGGTCGATGTGCAGGTGCAGACGGATTCGATCGAGTCGCTGTGCGCGCTGGCGGGCACGGGACGCTGGGCGACGGTGGCGCCGTCGTCCTGGGTCCAGGCCTGGGAATTCAGCGGAGACATCGCCGCCGTGCCGATCATCGAGCCGGAGGTGGTGACCAGGATGGGGTTGGTGTTCACGGCCAGCACGCCCACGCCTGCGCTCACAACAGCTCTGTTCGACGTGGCGAGACGCCTCAAGCTCGGTTGACGCGGAGCGTCACGACGACGCGAGGTCGCGCGCGATGCGGATCTTCGCACATACTTTGGCGAACATTTCTCGATGAAGCCAGAGTGTTCGCTCTCGCGAGGAAATGCGTTCGGGGGTCTCATCAACCACGAGGCAAAGACGCTTTCACACTGGCTTTCCCGCTGAACACTGCGAGAGGGGAAATGCGTCCACCGCATCCTGCCAGCGCTTCTTTTCCCCGTCATCGATGAAACTGGCTTCGAAGGAGTTGCGGGCCAACTGGCGCAGGTCTTCGTCGGTGAGGCTGAGCGCGCTCCGCACTGCGGCGAAGTTGTCGTCCACATGCCCGCCGAAATAGGCCGGGTCGTCGCTGTTCACCGTCACCAGCAAGCCCGCGTCGAGCATGGCCTTGAGCGGATGCTCGCTGAGCGAGCTGACGCCTTTGAGGCAGAGATTGGACAACGGGCACACCGTGAGCGGGACGCGCTCCGCCCGCAAGCGGGCCACAAGTTCCGGGTCGGCCAGAGCGCGCACACCGTGGTCGATCCGTTCGACGCCGAGCACGTCGAGCGCCTCCCACACGTAGTCGGGACCGGCCTCCTCACCCGCGTGCGCGACCTTGTGCAAACCTTCGCCAGCGGCCATCTCGTAGACGCGCTTGAAGAGCCGGGGCGGGTGGCCGACCTCGGCCGAGTCGAGCCCGACCCCGATGAAGTGCTCCCGGAACGGCAGCGCCGCGCGCAGGGTCTCTTCGGCGGCTTCGGGGCCGAGGTCGCGCAAGAAGCACAGGATGAGGTCGGCTGCGATTGGCGCGTCCTGGGCGGCAGCGGAGAGGCCATTGACCATTGTCTCGAAGCCGATCCCGTTGTTCAGGTGCGTCTGCGGGTCGAAGAACACTTCGGCTCTGCGGACCCCGGCGGCGGCGGCGCGGCGCAAGTACGCGGCCATGAGGTCGTAGAAGTCCTCTTCGGCGCGCAGCACGGCAAGGTTCGCGTAGTAGACGTCGAGAAAGGACTGCAAATTCGTGAAATGGCGGTATCGCCCGGCCAGCGCCACCGGGTCGTATGTCGGCAACGCCACCCCGTTGCGCCGGGCGAGCGACACGAGGAGTTCGGCCTCCAACGTGCCTTCGACGTGGACGTGCAGCTCGGCGACAGGCAACGGGGTCATAGCCCAACTGTAACCCGACCAGTACCCCGCAGGGGTATCTCGCGCTTTCGTCCAGAGCGGACCGGGCAGAGCGTGCGCCCATGTCCGCCGCCGCAAGGGCGGGCGCCCTGGCCGGGGAATCGACCGGAAAACTAGTGCGAGCCCCGTGCCATGGACCGAACCCAACGGGTCGCCACCGAGATGGCGGCCAGGTCGGCGACCTGCGACGCGAACACCCCGGCGAGCGCGTCCTGCGCGCGGTTGACCCTGGCCGAGTTCCGCGCCCGCCAGTCGGCGATATGCTCCTCGGGCGACTCGGCGGGGTCGCTGTCCGCCATCACGTCCAAAGTCAACGAGCGCAGCGCCGCGTGCAGTTCCTCGCGAAGCGCAAGCCGGGCCTTGACCTGCCATTGGTCCTCGACCGGGAGGAGATTGGCGAGATTGAGCACCCGATCCACCCCGAGTTCGGAGCCGATCCGGAAATACAGCTCGCCCACCGGCGCGCAAGGACGCTCGACAAGCTCTGCGACATCGATGATGTCGAGCAGACGGAACTCGTAGACCAGCCGCGCCGCCCGCGCGGCCAACGCCTCCGGAGCCCCCAGCCGTGCCATCGAGTCGCGCAGCGCCGAGAAGCTGGCCACGTCGTCGCCGCGCAGCCAGGTGGGCAAAAGCTCCGTCAACTCCTTGACCTTCGGGGCGTACCGAGCGATCTCGGAGCGCATCGCGAGCGGTTGCGGCCGGTTCGTGACCAACCATCGGCACGAACGGTCCAGGAGCCTGCGGACCTGCGCGAGCACCCGGTCCGCTGCCGCGGCGGGCATCTCGTGCGGCCGTGTGGGACCGAGCGTCTGCGGCAGGTCGAAAATCTCCACCGCCGCCGAGAAGGACCGCGCCACGTCCGAGACGCACACCCCGGACTCCTCCGACATCCGGAAGGCGAACGTCGTCCCGCCGAGGTCGACGATCTCATTGGTGAGCAGTGTGGCGACGATCTGCCTGCGCAGGGCGTGCGAGCCAACGCCCGCCTTCGCCTCGGCCGGGAGTCCCGAAGGGAAGTAGGCGCGCAGCTTCGGCTCGTACATCTCGCTGTCGGGCACATCGCTTTCCAGCAGGTCGTGCTTGAGGCTGAGCTTCGCGTACGCCAGCAGCACCGAAAGCTCCGGCGAGCTCAAGCCCTCCCCCGCCTTGCCCCGCTCGCGCAAGGATTCGGGCTCGGGCAGGAACTCCACCTCGCGGTCCAGCCTGCCCGCCGAGACCAGCTCCTCGATCTGCCGCGCGTGCACGTCCACGAACTGCGCGGCGGTGCGCCTGGCGAAACCCAGCTCGTTGTTCTGCGCGATGTTGTCGGCGAGCACCAGCTCGGCGACCTCGTCGGTGAGCGACTCCAAGAGCAGCGCGCGCCGGTCCTGCGGGAGCTGTCCGGCGGCTTCGAGCTGGCTCAAGAGGATTTTGATGTTCACCTCGTGGTCCGAACAGTCCACCCCGGCGGAGTTGTCGATGGCGTCGGTGTTGATCCGCCCGCCCGCCCGGGCGTATTCGATCCGGCCCAATTGGGTCGCCCCGAGGTTCCCCCCTTCGCCGACCACTTTGGCCCGCACGTCCGAGCCGTCCACCCGCAGTTCGTCGTTGGTCTTGTCGCCCACCTCGGCGTCGGACTGGCCACTCGCTTTGATGTACGTCCCGATCCCGCCGTTCCACAGCAGGTCGACCGGAGCCTTGAGGATCGCTCGGATGAGCTCGGGGGGCGAGAGCTCGGCCACCTCGTCCGGCAGGCCGAGGGCGGCGCGGACCTGCGGGCTGAGCGGGACAGCTTTCACGCCGCGAGCCCACACGCCGCCACCAGCGCTGATGAGCGACGCGTCGTAGTCCGCCCATGAGGAGCGCGGGAGCTGGAAGAGGCGCTCGCGCTCGGCGAACGAGCGCGCCGCGTCCGGGTCGGGGTCGAGGAACACATGCCGGTGGTCGAACGCGGCGAGCAACCGGATGTGCGGACTGCGCAACATGCCGTTGCCGAACACGTCGCCCGACATGTCGCCGACGCCGACGACGGTGAAGTCGCTCGTCTGCGGATCGACGCCGAGCTCCCAGAAGTGCCGTCGCACGCTCTCCCACGCGCCGCGGGCGGTGATGCCCATGGCCTTGTGGTCGTAGCCGACCGAGCCGCCCGAGGCGAAGGCGTCGCCGAGCCAGAACCCGAAGCTCTTCGCGATCTCGTTCGCCGTGTCGGAGAACGTCGCGGTGCCTTTGTCCGCGGCGACCACCAAATACGGGTCGTCATTGTCGCGCCGCACCACATCAGGGGGGCCGACGACGGCCCTGGTCTGCGGGTCGATGTTGTCAGTCAGCTCCAACAGGGCGCCGATGAACAGTTTGTAACAGGCCAGGCCCTCGGCGCGCGACGCGTCCGGCGGGACTGGGCGTTTGACGACGAAACCGCCCTTCGCCCCGACCGGGACAATGACGGCGTTCTTCGTGGTCTGCGCCTTCGCGAGGCCCAGGATCTCGGTGCGGAAGTCGGAGACCCGGTCCGACCAGCGGATGCCGCCGCGCGCCACCGCGCCGAAGCGCAGATGCGTCCCCTGCACCCTCGGCGAGGAGACGAAGACCTCGAACTCCGGCACCGGCTTCGGCAAGTTCTTCAGGGAGCCAAGGACGAGCTTGCGGGGGGCGAGCTTCAGGGCGATCACGCCCCCGCCCGTCGGCGCGGAGCCATCGGCGCCCTCCGGCCGGAAGAAGTTCGTCCGCAACGTCGCCTCGATCAGATCGAGGTACGCCAGCAAAACCCGGTCCTCGTCCAAAGAGATCACCGAAGCGACTGCCTGACGCAATTCCTCCAGAATCCGGTCCCGTGCCGCGTTGGAGGCTTCTTGGGGATGGAACGTCGCGCGGAACAGGCGCACCAGAAGAACCGCCGTGTCCGCGTAGCGCAGGAGGACCCGGCTGATGTGGCTCGACGGGTACGGGAAGTCGATTTGTCGCAAGTACTGGGCGTAGACGCGCAGCAGCGAGACTTCCCGCCAGCTCAGGCCCGCCTGCAACGTGAGGACGCCGAGCTGGTCCGCCTCCGACTCTCCGTTCCAGAGCGCCTCCATCGCGTCGACCAGCTTCTCGCGGGTCCCCTGCTCCGACAAGGGGCCGGACCGTTCCTGGGCGCTGCGCTTCTCGGCCGCGACCCCGAACTGATAGATCCAGCACTGCTCCCCGTCAGCGCGGCGCAGCCCGTGCGGCCGCTCGAAGAGCACTGCGAGCCCCAGGCTCGTCATCAACGGCAGGACTTTGCTGATCGTGACCGGCTCCCCGCAGACGTACAGCACCAGGGCCGCGTCGGCGCCGTCCGTGTCGGCGGCGTCCTCCACCCGCACGCGCACGCCCCCTCGGCTGAGCCCTTGGAGAATGTTCACATCCTCGACCGCGCGCTGCGGGGTGAACGCCTCCTGGTACGAGAGCGGCAGGGCCTCGGCGTACCACTGGGCGGTCGCGGGGGTCAGCCCGGCCTCCTCCACAAGCCGGTCCGCCCATGTCCTGGACTCGGCGGCGAGCAGGGCCTGTATCCGGTCCTCGTTGGCCGAGGCGCAGTCCGGCTCCGACGCGAACGGGCCGCGAACCGTGAAAAACACCCACGCGGCAGATTCGGTCACTCTGGCGCTGTAGTCGATCGCAGCCGCCCCGAACTCGCGGAGCAAAACGTCCTGCATCGCGAGGCGCACCGCCGTGGTGTAGCGGTCTTGCGGCAGCCGCGCCCACGCCAGGACCCGCTCGCCGAGCGGGTCCTGGCGCAGGAAAAGCCGGAGCCCGCGCCGATCGGCGACGTCCAGCGCGCAGGACGCGATCTTCTGCAGCATGTCAAGGCCCATGCAGAACAGCTCGGGCCGAGGCAGCCCGGAAATCACCTCAAGAATCTGTTGGCCGGAGTAAGAGTCGAGCCGGACGCCGCAGGAAGCCACGACCTTGAGCGCCCGCTCCCCCACAACCGGGACGTCCAGAACGTTCCCGTGCACGGCGGACACAGGGAACATCCCGAGGAACCGGTGTTCTCGGCGCAGAGCCCCTTGGGCGTCGATTTCCCGCACCATGACCGTATAAGGATGGCGCGACGACCCGACGACGGACGGGCGGGGGCTCTGCGCCACGACGAGGACCGCCTCGCCCGGGACGGGCGCGGCGGACAGCGGGAGCAGCTGCGGCGCGCGCTCTCGAAGCACGCCGAGGCCGCTGGCCTCGTCCGGGCGCCACCGCCCGTCCCCGTCAGGCGCAAAGGACCGATAGCCCAAGAAGACGAAATGATCGTCGGCCAACCACCGCAACAGCCGGGAGGCGTTGGCAAGCTCCACGTCCGTCCCCTGGCCCGGCAGGTCGTCAGCGAGCTGCCGCAGACGGCCGAGGACGGCAGCGTGGTCCGCATGGGCGTGCCGCACGTCGCGCAGCACGCCGACGAGCCCCGCGTCGATCTCGGCGACGAGTTCGTCAGGGGTGTCCGGGGCGAGGGTGGCTTGGATCCACGACTCAGCGTGCGCGGCCCTGGGCTCTGTCTCGTCAAGGACCAGTTCGAGCAGATTTCCGCCGTCGTCTCTGCGCACCGCGAGAACGGGGTGCTCCAGGGCGGTGATGCGAGCGCCGAAGGATTCCACGAGGGAGGAGACGGACTGCACCAGGAGCGGGGCGTCGTCGGTGACGACGAAAACTGTGGGGACGCCGCGCAGCCGCGCCGCCCGCGCGCAATCCGCGCCAGGTCGGCGGACAGCGCCCAAGCTGATGTGGTCGAGCATGGCGTGCAGATCGGGGTCGGCCGAATCGGCGTAAACCCTCGCGAAGCCGTCGAGCCGTGACCGCTGCTCGGCGGAGAGCTCTCCGAGCGCCCGGCCCATGCCCGCCAGTTCAATCCTTGTGGCCATCGGCTGTCCCTTCTCGCTCTTTCCCGCAGCGCGCGAGCGCAAGGACCGAGGCGCGGCCCGGGGAGCCGACCGAGCCGGTCGGACGGCGGGGCCGCGGGCGGATGGTCATGCCAACTCGGCTTGCAAATTCTCGTCCAGGGCGGCGAGGAACTCCTCCGTGGTGAGCCAGCCTTGGCCGTCGCCCACCAAAAGCGCCAGGTCTTTGGTCATTTTCCCGTCTTCGATCGTGCGCACCACCACGTCTTCGAGTTTGTGGGCGAACGCCTCGACCGCTCGGGAGCCGTCGAGGCGGCCTCGGTGCGCGATACCTCTCGTCCAGGCGAAAATCGAGGCCACCGGGTTCGTGGAGGTGGGCTTGCCCTGCTGGTACTGGCGGTAGTGCCGAGTCACGGTGCCGTGCGCGGCTTCGGACTCGCAGATCTTGCCGTCGGGGGTGAGCAGTACCGACGTCATCAGGCCCAAGGAGCCGAAGCCTTGCGCCACGGTGTCCGACTGCACGTCGCCGTCGTAGTTCTTGCAGGCCCAGACATAGCCGCCCTCCCATTTGAGCGCGGAGGCCACCATGTCGTCGATCAAACGGTGCTCGTAGGTGAGCCCGGCCGCGTCGAACTCCGCCTTGAACTCCTGCTCGTAGACCTCTTGGAAGATGTCTTTGAACGCACCGTCGTACGCCTTGAGAATGGTGTTCTTCGTCGAAAGGTACACCGGGTAGTTCTGTTGCAGCCCGTAGTTCAAGGACGCGCGGGCGAAGTCGCGGATCGACTCGTTGAAGTTGTACATCCCCATGACGACGCCGCCCTCTTGCGGGAGCTTCACCACTTCGTGCTGGATCGGCTCACCGCCGTCCGCCGGGGTGTAGGTGATGGTGACCGTGCCCGCTCCGGACGCTTTGAAGTCGGTCGCGCGATACTGGTCGCCGAAGGCGTGGCGGCCGATGATGATCGGTTTGGTCCAGCCGGGGACGAGCCTGGGCACGCTGGCGATGATGATCGGCGCCCGGAAGATCGTCCCGCCGAGAATGTTGCGGATGGTGCCGTTCGGGGAGCGCCACATCTTCTTGAGGCCGAACTCCACCACGCGGGCCTCGTCCGGGGTGATCGTGGCGCACTTGACCCCGACCCCGTGGCGTTTGATCGCCTCGGCGGCTTCGACGGTCACTCGGTCGTCCGTCGCGTCGCGGTTCTCGATCCCCAGGTCGTAGTAGTCGAGTTCGATGTCAAGGTATGGATGGATGAGCTTGTCTTTGATGAACTTCCAGATGATCCGCGTCATCTCGTCGCCATCGAGTTCGACGACGACTCCCTCTACCTTGATTTTGGACATTCGGTGTCCGGCCCTCCTGGGATCGGCGTGCGTCAAATCCGCGCCGGGGTGTGGCGCCTGACCTTTTCCAACTTACCTCTTCGCCACGACTGTTCCGCAGCGCCATGACCTTCCCCTCGGTGCGTTATGATGTTCCCAGGTCAAGAGTCCTAGCAACAAGCCCCGGCTCGCTAGGCGGCAACCCCCGTACCGCGGCGGGGTGCTCCGGGTGAGGACCTGGTTTGCCTGCGAAACCCGCAGGCGGCAAGCGCGGGTCCCCGTTCGAGGGGCTCCTGGGAAAGCCGGTCGCCCGAGATCGGCCGACGCAACAAGGAGCCCGAGGGATGTGGTACCCCTCTCCAGACAAAACCCTCGACCCCTTGGAGCGACTGTGACCGACACTTCCACCGCACCCGAAACCTCGAACTGGAGCTTCGAGACCAAGCAGATCCACGCGGGCCAGTTCCCCGACTCGCAGACCTTCGCGAGGGCTCTGCCGATCTACCAGACGACCTCGTACGTCTTCCAAGACACAGAGCACGCGGCGGGGCTTTTCGACCTCTCCGTCGAAGGCAACGCGTACACCCGGCTCTCGAACCCGACGAACCTCGTCGTCGAAGAGCGGATCGCCGCCCTGGAAGGCGGCGTGGCCGCCCTCCTGTTGGGCTCGGGGCAGGCAGCGGAGTCGATCGCCCTGCTCAACCTCGCCGAAGCGGGCGACCACATCGTGTCCAGCCCCCGGCTCTACGGCGGCACCCAGAACTTGCTCCAGCACACCTTGCCCAAACTGGGCGTCCAGGTCACTTTCGTGGAAGACCCGGACAAGCTGGACCAATGGCGAGCGGCTGTGCAGCCGAACACGAAGGCGTTCTTCGGCGAGACCATCTCGAACCCGCTAGGCGACGTCTTCGACATCCCCGGAGTCGCCGACGTGGCGCACGAGCACGACATCGCCCTCGTCGTGGACAACACCGTCGCCACGCCGTACCTGCTCAACCCGATCCAACACGGGGCGGACATCGTGGTGCACTCCGCGACCAAATACCTCGGCGGACACGGCACGGCCATCGCGGGCGTGCTGGTCGACGGCGGAAACTTCGACTGGGCCAGCGGGCGCTACCCTCAGTACACCACCCCGGACGCGAGCTACCACGGCCTGGTGTGGGCCGAGCAGGGCCCACCAGCCTTCGCGCTGAAAGCCCGCACCCAATTCCTGCGCGATCTGGGCCCGGCGCTGTCCCCGTTCAACGCGTTCCTCTTGGCTCAGGGGCTGGAGACGCTGAGCCTGCGCGTGGAACGGCATGTCGCCAACGCCCGAAAAGTGGCCGAGTTCCTCGCCGGACACCCGCAGGTGCGCTCGGTGAACTATTCCGGCTTGCCCTCCTCGCCGTGGCACGAGCGCGCGAAACAGCTGCTGCCGAAGGGGCAAGGCGCTGTGTTGGCCTTCGAGATCGACGGCGGACTGGACGCGGGCAAGCGCTTCGTGAACGCCTTGCGCCTGCACAGCCATGTGGCGAATATCGGCGACGTCCGCTCGTTGGTCATCCATCCGGCTTCGACAACGCACTCCCAGCTCACGCCGCAAGCGCAACTGCAGGCCGGAGTCACCCCTGGCCTTGTGCGGCTCGCAGTCGGCCTCGAGGGCGTCGACGACATCATTGCCGACCTCGTGCTCGGATTCGAAGGGGCCCGATGAAGTCACCGGCTCCGCCCGCGGTCCTGTGCCAGTTGTCGGAACTCCGCCCGGCGGAACACAACATGCCGCCGGGGCGCTCTGAGGCAGCCTCGGCGTGACCGGCACCGAACTCGGCGACCGGCCCCGCCTCACCGACTGGGCGCGCTGCCCGGACGGCGAGCAGCAGCGCGTCCGGATCGGCTCGGTCCCGCTGGACCGGGGCGGGCAGCTCGTCGGCGTTGTGATGGCCTTCCGCCGCTGGGGCAAACCAACGCCCGGGCTGGACAACGTCGTCCTCGTGCTGCACGCGCTCACCGGCGACGACAACGTCGCCGGGGCCGACGAGCCGGACGGGCGCCGCTCTGGCTGGTGGGACGGGACAGTCGGGCCAGGAGCTGTGCTCGACACCCGGCGCTGGTGCGTCATCGCCGCCAACGTGCTCGGCGGGTGCTGCGGTTCAACCGGGCCGTCGTCTCCTGGCCCGGACGGCAAGGCGTGGGGCTCGCGTTTCCCCCGGATCACCGTCCGCGACCAGGTGCGCGCCGAAGCCGCCCTCGCCGACGCCCTCGGCGTGCGACGGTTCGCCAGCGTCATCGGCGGCTCGATGGGCGGCGCGCGGGCGCTCGAATGGATCGTCGGCTATCCCCGGCGCACCGCCAGCGGGCTCGTCCTCGCTGTCGGCGCGCGGGCCTCAGCAGACCAAATCGGCACACAGACCGCGCAAATCCAAGCGATTCAGGCCGATCCCGACTGGCACGGCGGGGACTACCACAGCACAGGCCGAGCCCCCCTCGCGGGCATGGGGATCGCGCGCCGGTTCGCGCATCTGACCTACCGATCCGAAGCAGAGCTGGACGAACGGTTCGGCAACGAGGCGCAAAGCGGCGAGGAGCCCCTGTGGCGAGGGCGGTACGCCATCACCAGCTACCTCGACCATCAAGCGCGCAAACTCGCCACGCGGTTCGACCCCGGCAGCTACGTCGCGCTGTCCGACTCGCTCAACCACCACGATGTGGGCCGGGGGCGGGGCGGGATCGAAGCGGCGCTCGGCGGCTGCGACGTGCCGACTGTGGTGGCCGGGATCGACAGCGACCGGCTCTACCCGCTGCACCAGCAAGAGGAAATCGCCAAACACCTCGCGGGCTCCTCCCCGTTGCGCGTGATCCACTCCAAATACGGCCATGACGGTTTCCTGGTCGAAGCCGAAGCGGTGGGCGAAGTGATCGAAGAGACGCTGGCCCGCGCCGAGCGCGGCTAATTCCGCCCGGTGCCCAGCGGGTTGATCGTCCACGACACCCAGAGAATTGCCGCGCCGACCAGGGCGAGCACCGCGACGTCGAAGACGCGGCTGCGCACCGCGAGCAGACCGGCCCGGTTCGTCGGCAGCACAGCCCGCAAGACCGCGGCGACGATCACGGCGAAGCCGATCACGGCTCCGCCGCGCCGCCATCGGTCGATTTCCACAAGCACAGCCGCCACGAGCAGCAAGAGCACCACCGCGGCAAAAGGCGCTTGGTTGAGCGCCTGGCGCATCCGCAACGCCTTGCGGTGCCCCTCGGCCCCTGCGTGGCGCCCGTGCGCGTCGTCGGTCACAACGACTGCCCTGTCTGGCGTTCGGCGAGCTCCACCACGTTCGCGAGCAGCATGGCCCGTGTGAGCAGCCCGACCCCGCCCGGATTCGGCGACACCGCCCCTGCGACCTCGCGCACATCCGGGCTCACATCCCCGACCAGTCCGTGCGCCGTGCGGGTGAGGCCGACGTCGATGACGACCGCGCCCGGCCGGACCATGTCTTTGGTGATGAAGCCGGGGCTCCCGACCCCGGCCACCACGATGTCGGCTCGGCGCAGATGCTCGGCGAGGTCTTTCGTTTTGCTGTGGCAGACCGTGACCGTCGCGTTGTGGGGCGGGCGGGACAACAGGACCGACAGCGGGCGTCCCACGGTCACTCCCCTGCCAACGATCACCACGTCCGCCCCGGCCAAGGGGGTGTGCGACGCGGCGAGCAGGCGCACGATCCCCTTGGGCGTGCAGGCCTGCGGCGCGGGGATGCCGAGCGCGAGACGGCCGAGGCTCGTAGGATGCAAACCGTCCGCGTCTTTGTCCGGGTCGATGCGCTCCAGCGCGGCGCTCTCGTCCAGGTGGCCCGGCAGAGGCAGTTGCACGATGTAACCGGTGCAGCCCTGATCGGCGTTGAGTTCGTCGATCACCGCGGCCACTTGGCCGAACGTCGCGTCCGATGGCAGCTCCCGCGCGATAGAGCTGATCCCGAGCGCCGCGCAGTCAGCGTGCTTGCCCCGCACATAGGCGTGACTGCCCGGATCGTCGCCGACGATGACCGTGCCGAGGCCCGGAATCACACCATTTTGAGTGAGGTACGCAACACGTTTGGACAGATCGTCCATGATCTGATCGCGAACGGACCGGACATCAAGCACAATCGCAGTCATGCACCTAGTGTCTCAGACCGCCGTCGTACGACCGTCCAACAGGGGGTCGGCATGTTCCGAGTGATGCTCTTCGAGCCGAGGATCGCGGGCAACACCGGCAGCCTCATCAGAGTTTCCGCAGCGACCGGCTGCGAGCTGCACCTCGTCGAACCCTTGGGCTTCGGCCTCTCAGAACCGAAACTGCGCCGGGCCGGCTTGGATTACCACGACCTCGCGCATGTGGTCGTGCATCCTGGGTTCGACGAAGCTTTGGCGGCCGTGCCGGACGCGCGGATCTTCGCCTTCACCGTCGCCGGCTCAACCCGCCACGACAACATCGCCTACCAAGCGGGGGACGTGCTGCTGTTCGGCCCCGAGCCGACCGGGCTGCCCGCAGAGGTGGCGCACCACCCCAGGGTGTCGGACCGGGCGCGTATCCCCATGTTGGCTGGCAGGAGGTCGTTGAACCTGGCGAACGCCGCGACGATCGCGGTGTACGAGGCCTGGCGCCAGCACGGTTTCGCGGGCGGTTCCTGACCCCTAACGGAGCATCACGCGCACGAGCTGGCGTTTGGCGCGAGTGAACGGCGGGTAGAGCAACGGCAGATCCGGCCAGGTCTTCAAGGACAACACCGCGCGCAAATGGCTGAAAGCGCGGAAGGCGAACTCGCCCTTGGCGAGGCCGTACCCGCTCGCCCCGACGCCGCCGAACGGCAGCATCGGCATGCCGAAATGGAAGACCGCGCAATTCACCACCGCTGCTCCGGAGCTCGTCTCGGCCATCACCTGCTCCTGCACTGTTTTGGACTCGCTGAAGATGTTGACCGCGAGCGGGTGCGCCCGCTCGCGCACGAACGCCGTCGCCTCAGCGAGGGACCCGACGGACAGCACCGGCAGGATCGGCCCGAAGATCTCCTCGTTCATGAGCGGCGAACTCGGTTCGGGGTTCACGATGACGGCAGGTTCGACCCGGAGGCTCTCCAGGTCCACCGCTCCTTCCAGGACGCGCTCGCCGCCGCTGGACTCCAACAGCCGGGCGATGTGCTCTGCGTGTTTG
This sequence comes from Segniliparus rotundus DSM 44985, assembly GCF_000092825.1. Classification (NCBI taxonomy): domain Bacteria; kingdom Bacillati; phylum Actinomycetota; class Actinomycetes; order Mycobacteriales; family Segniliparaceae; genus Segniliparus; species Segniliparus rotundus. The sequence goes on from NC_014168.1 coordinate 1,911,612, forward strand.
CGGTTGACGACCCGGACGTCGCGGCCCGCGTCCGTTCGTTGCTTTTTGAACTCGGCGACGAGTTTGCGCACGAACTCGTCCGCCACCGGCTTCTCCACCAGCACGTAGTCCGGGGCGATGCAGGTCTGTCCGACGTTGATGAGCTTGGTGGAGACGATGCGCCGCGCCGCCACGTCCAGATTCGCGTCTTTCGCGACGATCGTCGGGCACTTCCCGCCGAGCTCAAGGGTCACCGGAGTGAGGTGCTCCGCGGCGGCCGCGGCGACGATTTTGCCGACTCGCCCGCTCCCGGTGAACATGATGTAGTCCACCTTCTGCCCGATCAGCGCCTGCGTTTCCTCCGGGCCGCCTTCGACCACACGGACCGCGTCCTTGTCGAGATAGCGCGGCACAAGCTCCGCGAGGACCCGGGACGAGGCGGGCGTCATCTCAGAAGGCTTCACAACCACGGTGTTGCCTGCGGCGAGCGCCCCGATCAGCGGGCCGAGCGACAGGTTGATCGGATAGTTCCACGGGCCGACGACCATGACCACGCCACGAGGCGTGGGCGCGTAGCGCGCTTTGCCGAGCGCCTTGAACGAGAGCGGCAGAGCGACTTTCGTCGGCTTCACCCATCGGCGCAGGCGCTTGCGCGTGAACGCGATTTCCATAGTGACCGCCTGGATCTCGACCATCCAGGTGTAGAACGCGTCCCGGCCCAAGTCTTGTTCGACTGCGTCCGCAATGGCCTTTTCGTTCTCGACGAGCAAGCGCTCCAAGGCGTCCAGCTGGCGCAACCGCCAGTCGACGCTCTTGGTGCGCCCGGAATCGAACGTGGCGCGCAGGTCCGCGACGACGCTTTTCGAACTGCGCGCGGAGAGCGTTTCTTGGATGTGGCCATTCGTGCGGACAGTCGCAGTCATATCGTCCCTTTCATGCTGGTCGGCAAGGAGTGATCCAGCGCTGTAGCGCATAGCACATGTATAGTCTACGCCACATTTTCGGCAATCAGCTCAGGTCGGACACATCTGGCAGGGCGAAAGCGTGGCAGGAAAACGAAGGCTGGGGAACGAGAGGGGACCTGCGCCGAGCGCTTAACAGACGCCCGGGAAACATGGGAGCGGATGACGGGAATCGAACCCGCGTCATCAGTGTGGAAGACTGCGGCTCATTGCTGATGAAAAATAACCGAGCATGTGTTTTCTCTGCAGAGAACACACAACTGCAGCCTCTGTTGTCGCCAAGAGAGCGAGCTTCAACAGCGACGGGTTGCCTGAACCTCCCGCGACCGTCACGACCTGGTCGTCAGAACGCAAAAACCGCCCCGACTTGCGTGGGGGCGATGACAGTAGGTGACAGTAAAAGCCAGCCGCCCGCCCTGGGGCCGTGATCGTGCGGCACTCCCGCGAAAACCGGGGATGAAGCGTCGGAGACCTCGCTCTCAAAGCCGGGGGCGCAACCTTTTCCGCCCACGAAGCCGAGACGAACCCCCTCACCGCCAACGCGGGCGACCTCATGAAGATCACCGACACGCTGCATTTCGACCTCGATGCAGTGCTCACCGGCCAACGCCAGGACAACCCTGCCGAAGAACTGGACGACAGCCACGCCGAGACACAGGAGTATCCTGTTCCCGCGCAGACGGAGGAACGAATGGGACAACCGCTGAACGCCGACCAAGAGGTGATGCTGGCGTACGCCGAGCAGACAGAGCAGATGGCGCTCATGCTCGACGGCACCATCGCGTTCGACCCGAGCGTGTTCCAGGGCATGATGATGACCGCCCTCGGCCCGGTCGGAGCCCCGTTCGCCGCAGCGTTCACAGCCGCGATCACCAACCAGCACATCAACGCCCACGAGGTCGCAGCGGCCTTGCACGCGCACGCCCAAGCCACCCGCGAATCCGCCCTGCACTACCAGACCACAGAAGAACTCAACGCCGCCGAACTCGCCGCCGACAAAGACCTCGCTGAAGAACTCGGCGACCAACTCGACAGCGTCAAGAGCGAAGCGGCCCTCCCTGCCTTCCTCAAAGACCAGCTCGACCCCCTGGAACCAGGCCAGACGCAATTCGTGGGCGACATCGCCTCCACCCGTCATGAATTAGAGAAGGCAGGGATCAAAGGCGCGGACCTCGGCATACCCGCCAAACTCGCGGACGGCACCCCCATCATGCTCTTCGGAGATTCCAACAAGCCAGGCGAGACGGCCGGGTACAACGGCGGGATCGTCGCTGCGAAAGTCGAGAACACGCCTGAAGGAGTAAAAGTCACAGCCATCGAGGGATGGGGACCGGGGCAGCTTTTAGCCGACCACCAACTCGCGCCCGAGCACCAATACTACCCAAGCGGGGTTATCACCCTCTCGGACGGACGACAGTTCCTCAACGTCGCCAACGTGTATGTGGGTGACAACCCGGACGGCTCTCCCCTCTTCGAGCCGCAGTATTCCCACCTGGTGCAGATCGGTGGTGCGGATGGAAACTGGCCGACCGTCAGCGCGGACACCCCTTCCGGAAACTTCCTCACCTACGCGACGGGAATGCAGTTGGATGACCATGTGTGGGTAGCTGCGACGGAGAACACCAACGGCCCGATCAGCCTCTACAACATTCCCGTTGACGAGATCACGGACATGGGCAGTTGGTCGCAGTACCAAGTGGGAGATCCGATCACCAACGACGGGGGCGCTACACCGAACATGATCCGCGTCGGAGATCAGTACGCCCTCTCCTACATGGGCGACGGCGGTCTTCACGTCATGCTTGCTGACAACCCCGGAGATTTCGCCGGGGTGCAAGCCCAACTCGTGGACTTGGAACACAACGACTATCCCAAACCACCCGGATTCGGCCAAGCATACGGCGGCTACATCCTCCCCGACTCCCAGCCAGACGACCTGCGCTTCGCAGTCAGCTACTGGGACACAGAGGGCAAGGGCAGCGAGCCCTACGGGGTTGGGGAATGGCGGTACCGCCCGCAGTGAACATACAGCTAATAGAGCTAGGATCGACCCCATGAGGACTTTGCCGAAAGCCTTGATCGCCGCTGCCGCCGTGTTCGCGGCAGCACAGCAAATCGCGTTAGCCAAGCCAGCCGCACCCGACTTCGGGCAATACGCACAGGAAAGCGCGGACGACTACACCCTGTGCTCGGGCGCGGACCACGGGCCAAAGCATTGCGTCGTCGCTTTCAAATCCTCGGATGACACCAGCGGCTACCTCTGCTACATGATCCCCTCGACCACCTCAGCTCGGTGCGTGAACATAACCGGCCCCACGGTCGAGGGCCGGGTCCAATCGACGGGATCTTCGCAAGTATCCAACTCGTCGGCTGAACGCGACGGGACCGCAGAGGCGGTGCAGGAATTGCAACCGCTACACAAACTCGTCATCGAAGGCTCCCCCGAAAACCATCTCGCGTGCGGCGCGGGCGAGGATGGTTCTGTCGCGTGTCAGAACGCGACTGGGCACGGGTTCGTTCTCTCCCACGACAGCGCACGGACCTGGTGATACCAGAGACAGAGCCCACGATGGCTAAGACCAAAAAAGTCCTCCCGTGGGTGTTTGGGATCGCCATCGGCATTCTGATTTCCATCCTCGCCATCGGCGCGTTTACCTGGTACTCGTTCGAGCAGTCCGCGAAACCGGACCACGACGCAGCGCGGGCTGAGGAACTCGCGAAAAAGTACGGCGGGATCGTCCTGCCGTCAAGCGCGACTGTCGTCCAAGCCACGACACGGGAGGACTTCCAAGGCGGACAGGACTCCGTGATTATCACCAGAATTCCCCAACAGGATGTCGAAGCGTTCGCCAAAAACTCCAAAATCGAGTCCTGGACAAGCGCGGCGCCGAGCAGTGTCGACGCGGACTGCACAGGCATGGCCCACTCCTGGGAGGGGTACGTCATGACCAACAAAAACGGTGGCAAATGCCTCCTCGACCACGCCTTCAACGGCTACAGCGAACGGAAACTCGCCCTCCAACCCCAACCAGACGGCACCGCCCTCGTCTTCATCGCCGTCGCCAATCCGTGACCCAGCATATGCAATCGGCCAAATTTCCCGCTGTGTCGTGGGCGGCTGCGACGTGGAGCGCGCCAATTATCACAGCGGTTTGCGAAATCCTGTATTCGATCATCGGCTACTTCCTCCCCCACGAAGCCGCCAGCCAACGCCCCGCGCTCATCATGAACTTCTCGGTCATGGCGTGCGCAGCGCTGCTGCTGCCCCTGATATGGAGAACCCCCCGATGGCGCGGAGCGGCCATAGGCCGCCTCATCGTGCCAGTCGTGCTCGCCGTGCTGAGAGAGAACGTGACATTTTGAACGACAAGACCAAACCCGAGAACAACGCGCCAGCGGACAGCCCCGTCAGCTTCCTCTCATGCCTGCTCGCCAGCGGAATTCTCATCCTCTAGGATTCACCCTCGAATCAAAATTCGGGTTCATCCTCCTTGCCTCGCTCGGAGTGGGCGTCTACATGTTCAGGGCAGATGAGCGATGGCGTAACACCGGAAGAGGGGTCATGGCGGCTTCACTGGCCGGCATGGTCTTCTGCTTCGGCTGGCCGGTCTTCTCCATCAGCATCCCCGCCGCGTTCTTATCAATTCTGCACCACTGAGACGGTTCCAGCTATAGCGGTTGCGCTCTGCGCTCTCAAGAGCGCTGAGCGCGCCATCACGCCACCCAGCACCAACAGCACCGCCGCAAAATCTCAGGATCAGCAGCAGGACGACCCCGAGCCGAAGCGTCTTAGCCCCAGATAGGGGTGGATTGCTCCGGGCCAGCCGCTTCGCCCCGCTCCGCTTTGGAGAAATGCTCGCTGGCGAGGGGGTAGAGCACCACGTGGACGGCGCGTTGCATCTGCGTCATCCCGACCAGAACCGACGCGGTCCTTGCTCATGACCTGAACGCGCCGCCTGCTGCCGTCCTCGTCCGGGGGAAGCTCGCGACCCCTCACCCACATGAGATCTGAGTCAGGCTTGTAGAAAAAACACTCGCCTTTGAGCCGTCGAGGTTTCGGGCGTTCCGCCTTCGTTCTGCCTGCAATTCCCACTCATCCCGATTGTCGCGACGCCCCGACGGCCTATGGCGGCGGCACCTAACGGCAACCAGCGGAAACGCTAGACGGAGCAAAATGGGCTGAACTGGTATCACTTTCGTCGTGAACTGGGATTTCCTTGGAGCGGATGACGGGAATCGAACCCGCGTCATCAGTTTGGAAGACTGAGGCTCTACCATTGAGCTACATCCGCGACAGCCCGCTCGGGGCAGGCCATGTCGATACTACAGACAACGTCAAATCAGCGTAGGCCTCGTGAAGTTCGATCGGCCAAGTCCGAGCGTTCGGGAGCTACGCCTTCTCCAACTCGCCAGTGCGCTCGTAATGGGCCAGTTGGTCGATGCGCCTCTGGTGGCGGGGCTCGCCGGACCATTGCGCGGCGAGGAAGGCGTCCACGATGGCCAATGCTTCCTCTTCGGTGTGCATACGCCCGCCGATGCCGATGAGCTGGGCGTTGTTGTGCTCGCGGGCGAGCTGGGCGGTCTGGGGGCTCCACGCGAGCGCGCAACGCGCGCCCGGCACTTTGTTCGCGGCGATCTGCTCGCCATTGCCGCTGCCGCCGAAGACGACCCCCAAGCTGCCGGGGTCGGCAACGACCTGTTGGGCGGTGTCGACGCAGAACGACGGGTAGTCGTCCTGCGGGTCGTACTCGTACGCGCCACAGTCGAAGACCTCGTAGCCTTTGTCGAGGAGGTGGCGTTTCACAACGCTTTTGAGCTCAAAACCGGCATGGTCGCCGCCGAGGTAGATACGCACCGATCCAGTCTTGCAGACATCGGACGGCAGCGGGCGGGCACCCCCGAGGACACTGCTCCGACCCCGGCGGCGCAATTTCAGCTGAACCATATGTTCCGCTGCTAGGCTCCTGCGCTGTGACGGACTTTTCACACAGCGGCGGCTCGGGCCACCACCCTCGCTTCGCCCAACCGCAGACGTACCAGCACCCTGACGCCATGCGCCCGGCGCACCAGCAGCGATTCACGATCCCGCGCCACCCCGGCGAGATCCCCTTGCTCGTCATCACGATCTTGTTCGTGCTGTTCGTGTTCGTGTTGGTCTTGGTCCTCGCCGTGTTCGCCTATCTGGGGGTGCAAGACAAGGCAGCGGTGGACCACGGCATGATCGTCATCGCCCATCCGCGGCTCACGGAGCGGCTGGGGGCGGTCGCCCCGTTCTTCTTCATCATGCTCACACCGCTGCTCGTGCTGTTCGGCCGAGGCGTGCTCTGGGGCATTCGGCGCTCGCAAGCCGTCGAGATCACACCGACGCAATTCCCGCAGGCGTATCAGATGGTGGTGCACGCCGCGCAGCACTACGGGCTGAAGAAAATCCCCGAGGCCTATGTCATGTCCGGCAACGGGTCGATCAACGCGAACGCCTCAGGCCACGGCTTCCGCCGGTTCATCACCGTCTACAGCGACCTGTTCGAAGTGGGCGGCGAGGCCCGCGACCCGGACGCGCTCGCCTTTGTCATCGGACACGAGTGCGGCCACATCGCGGCCGGGCACACAAGCTACTGGCGGATGCTGGTCTTCCAAATCGCGCAGTACTTCCCGCCCCTGCAGATGGCGCTTTCCCGAGCGCAGGAGTACACCGCCGACAACCACGGCTACAGCGTCTACCCGCAAGGCGCCATGGGCACCATGCGTCTGCTGTCGGGCGGCAAATACCTCAACCACCAGGTTGATGTGGACGCCTACGCCGACCGCGCGGCGAGGGACCGCGGGTTCTTCGTGTGGTTCGTGAACTTCCTCGCGAGCCACCCGATTGGGACGTGGCGCGCTTGGGCGCTGCGCGACCGTTCGAAAGCGGGCAAGCTGTTCTTCGCGCCGAAATTCGTCCCCGGCGTGGTTGCGCCGAGATCCCCGCAACCAGCCACGCCACCGCCAGGAGCCATCCCGTCGGTGCCGTTCGGCCGTGTTGCGGCTTCCGTCGCCACGTCGCACGAAAGCACGGCGCAACCGCGACACGGCGACGTCCGCCCGGAGCCGACAGGCCAATGGGCGCCGCCGCACGGCCAAGGCCCGACCCCGCCCGCTTAGAAATCGAACTGCGGCCCTTCGGTCCGGCTGCGCTTGAGCTCGTAGAAGTACGGGTAGTTCGCGAGCGCCACCGCGCCGTCCCACACCGCCCCGGCCTCCTCGCCCTTGGGGACGCGCGAGAGCACGGGGCCGAAGAACGCGACGCCGTTGATGTGGATCGTCGGCGTTCCGACGTCGGGCCCCACCTTGTCCATGCCCGCATGATGGCTGGCACGTATTGCCTCGTCGTGCGGACCGGATCCGAACGGCTCCGTGTTCGCCGCGTCGATCAGCTCGGCGGGCAAACCGACCTCGGCGAGCGCCGCTGGAATGAGGTCGCGTTGTTCGGGGCGCGGGGCGTCCTCGGGGCGGTTCTGATGGATACGCGAGCCGATCGCGGTGTAGAGCGGGGAAACGATCTGCTCGCCGAACTTCTCGCGAGCCGCCTCGATGACGCGGACGGCGGGAAGCGTCTTCGGCATCCGCTCGCGGTAGAAGTCGGACAGGCCTTCCCTGCCTTCGTTGAGGACGTACAGGCTCATGATGTGGAACTTCACTTCGACGTCGCGGACCTTCTCGACTTCGAGGATCCACCGGGACGTGAGCCAGCACCACGGGCACGCCGGGTCGAACCAAAACTCGATCAGGTCTTTCTTGTTCTCTGGCACGGGGCTCCTCCTGGTGTTCTCTGTGACGCTGTTCTCGGTGACAGTTTTCTTGATCGGCCATTTTCCAGTGGCGCTGTGCGCGCCCGGCCGATGCGCGATACCACATCGGCAACTTTTTCTACAACGCCACTGCCTCGGCGCGCATTCCCACCCGGTCAGTAGTCTGTCAGCAACCGACCGGCGACCCCAGGAGGCGACGAAACGTGGCGAAGGCAAACCTCACCCGCACAAAGGCCCAGGAGCGCGCCGCGCTGCTGGAAACCGAGCACTACCTGATCGAACTGGACCTCACCGGCGCGAGCGAGACGACGTTCGAGTCGAAGACGACCGTGGCGTTCCGATCCAAAAACCCGGGAGCTGAGACGTTCATCGAGCTGATCGCGGAGGAAGTGCGCTCGGCCACGCTGAACGGCGCCGCCGTGGACGTGAGCGCCTACTCGCAGGACAAAGGCCTCGTCCTCTCGAACCTCGCCGAGCACAACGAACTCGTCGTGGACGCCGTCTGCCGGTACTCGCGCAGCGGCCAAGGCCTGCACCGCTTCGTCGACCCCGCCGACAACAGCGTCTACTTGTACACGCAGTTCGAGACCGCGGACGCGAAGCGCATGTTCGCCTGCTTCGACCAACCGGACCTCAAAGCAGTCTTCGAGCTCAAGGTCAAAGCCCCGGCCGAATGGGAAGTCGTCTCGAACGCCGAGCTGGCGAGTGTCGAAGAGGACGGCGCGCTGCGCGTTTTCGCGCCCACCAAGCGGCTTTCCACCTATCTCGTCGCGCTGGTCGCCGGGCCCTACGCGAAATGGACGGACAGCTACGAGGACGAGCACGGCACGATCCCGCTCGGCGTGTACTGCCGTTCCTCGCTCGCCGAGTCCATGGACGTCGAGCGGGTCGTCGAGCAGACCAAGCAAGGCTTCGGTTTCTACCACAAGCACTTCGGCTTCCCGTACCCGTTCGGCAAGTACGACCAGCTGTTCGTGCCGGAGTTCAACGCGGGCGCGATGGAGAACGCGGGCTGCGTCACCTTCACCGAGGAATACGTGTTCCGGTCCAAAGTGACCCAGGCGGCCTACGAGCGCCGCTGCGAGACGATCCTGCACGAGATGGCGCATATGTGGTTCGGCGACCTGGTGACCATGCGCTGGTGGGACGACCTGTGGCTCAACGAGTCTTTCGCGACCTTCGCCTCGGTGCTCTGCCAGGCGGAGGCGACGGAGTACGCGGACGCGTGGACCACTTTCGCCTCTGCCGAGAAGGCGTGGGCGTACCGCCAGGACAACCTGCCCTCCACGCACCCGATCGCCGCCGACATCCCGGATGTGGAGGCCGTGGAGGTGAACTTCGACGGCATCACCTACGCGAAAGGCGCGAGCGTGCTCAAACAGCTCTTCGCCTATGTCGGACGCGAGCCCTTCCTCGCGGGGCTGCGCGAGTACTTCCAAACCCACGCCTACGGCAACGCCGAGTTCAAAGACCTCGTCGCGTCTCTGGAGAAGTCGAGCGGACGCGACCTGTCCGGCTGGGGCGGGCAGTGGCTGAAGACCACCGGGATCAACCCCATCGGCCCTTCGTTCGAACTCGACGGAGAGGGGCGCTACGCCTCGTTCGCGGTCGAGCAGGGCGGCGCCGCCCCCGGCGCGGGCGAGACCCGCACGCACCGGCTCGCAGTCGGCGTCTACGGAGACGAGGACGGCCGGCTCGTGCGCGCCAAGCGGGTCGAACTCGACGTGGAAGGCGCGCGCGCCGAGGTCGCCGAACTCGCCGGAGCCCCCGCCGGAAAGCTCGTGCTGGTGAACGACGACGATCTCACCTACTGCTCCTTGCGCCTGGACCCCCGGTCGCTGGAGACGCTCAAAACGCGGATCGCCGACATCGCCGAACCGCTGCCCCGCGCCCTTGCCTGGTCCGCGGCGTGGGAAATGACGCGCGACGCCCGGATGAAAGCCCGTGACTTCCTGGTCCTCGTCGAGCAGGGCGTCGCGGCGGAGACCGATGTCGGCGTGCAGTCGAGGCTGCTGCAACAGGCGTTGGTCGCAGTCAACTCGTACGCCGATCCGCAGTGGGCGAAGGACGAGGGCTACGCGCGCCTGGCCCAGCTCGCGTTGCGCTGCGCGCAAGGCGCGCCCGCCGGCTCGGACAGCCAGCTCGCCTTCGTGAACGCGCTCACGAGCAGCGTGCTCGGACCCGACGAGGCCCGCGCGACGCGGATCCTCATCAGCGGCTCGGACCCGTCCAGCGTGGGACTTCCCGGTCTTGTCGTGGACACCGACCTGCGCTGGCGCCTGACGATCTCGCTCGCCGCCGCCGGAGAAGTGGACTCCGATGGGACCGACTCCCCCATCATCGACGCGGCACAAGCGAACGACAAGACCTCGAAGGGCGCGCAACAAGCGGCACAAGCCCGAGCCGCCCGACCGCAGCCCGAAGTGAAGGCGCAGACGTGGGAGCGCATCATGCGCGAAGACGACCTCGCGAACACGACGTTGCGCGCGCTGATCGCCGGATTCGCCTTCCCCGGCCAGCAGGAGCTGTTGGAGGACTACACCACCCGGTACTTCGAGGAAATCCCGTCCGTGTGGGAGGAGCGCACCGGCGAAGTCGGCCGGACCATCGCAGCGGGGCTGTACCCGTCCTGGTCGATCAGCGACGCGTCAGTCGGCCTCGCCGACGAGTTCCTGAGCAGGTCGGATCTCTCACCAGGTCTGCGCAGGCTTGTCCTGGAAGGCCAGGACGGGGTGCGCCGGTCGCTTCGGGCGAGCGTATTCGACGCCGAGGCATAGCAGCACACCGCACTAGGCTGGTCGGTATGGCTGAGATCAACCGCCGCGACCTTTTGATCGGCGGCGCCGCCGTCAGCGCCGCCGCTGCCGGGCTCGGGACGTTCGAGCTGATGCGAGCGCCCGGAGCCGACACGGCCAAACCGAACATCCTCGTCCTGGTCTGCGACCAGCTGCGCGCACCGCAGTGGTTCCCCGAGCAGCACGACCTCGACGCGCTCCTGCCGAACATGGCGAAGCTGCGCGCGGCCGGAGTCTCATTCGAGTCGCATTACAGCGCATCCAACATGTGCACCCCCTCGCGAGGGGTGATGACCACCGGGCTGTATTCGCACCAGACTGGTTGCCTCTACACCTTCGGCGGACCGAAACAGCAGCCGCTCGGCGACAGCGCGGGGCATGCGCTGACCGACGAGTCCACGCTCTCGCCGAAATTCCCGACTTGGGGCTCCATGCTCCGCGAACAGGGCTATCGGACCTGGTGGTGGGGGAAATGGCATCTCGGAGCCAAAGCCGACGCGAGACCCGGAGCCTTGGAGGAACATGGTTTTTCCGGCGGCACGTGTCCTTCCCCGAACGGAGCGCCGCACCAAGGCCTCGACACCGACGGCGCGATCGTCGACCAATTCGCCGGATGGTTCGAAGCCGAAGCGGGCAAAGGACCCTGGTGCACCACTGTTTCGCTGGTCAACCCGCACGATATCTGCTACTGGCCCAAATGGCAGGAGCCAGCGGGGGTGCCGCGGCGCTTCACCGCTCCGGCGCCGAACTTCGAGACCCCCGACGACCTCGTCGCCCACGGCAAACCTGCCCTGCAACGCGACTACCAGCAGTTCATGCACACCATGCTGGGCCCGATCCCCGCTCGCGGCGAGGAGGCCGACCAGGCGTGGGCCCGGCAGCTGGACGTGTATCTTTGGCTGCAACAGCAGGTGGACTCCCAGATCGGGCGGGTGCTCGACACACTGGCAAGCCGCCCCGCCATCGAACGCGACACCATCGTCGTCTTCACCGCCGACCACGGCGAATACGGCGGTTCGCACGGCCTTGGCGGCAAAGGAGCGGCGGCGTACGACGAGGCGATCCGCGTCCCGCTCTGCATCCGCGACCCCAGCGGACGCCTCGTCCCAGAGCGGGGCGGCACACGCGGCCACCTCACGAGCAGCGTCGACCTCGCTCCGCTCGTGCTCACCCTTGGCGCGGGCGGGAGCCAATGGCGCGGCGACCCACGCTACGCGCATCTGCGAGACAGGGCGGACATCGCCGCCATAGCCCGCGATCCCGCCGCACGAGGACGGCCGTGGATCGCGCACGTCACCGACGACCTGAACATCGAAGAATTCGGCGCCGTTCTGCCCACCGCCGCCCCCGGGCACATCATGGCGGTGCGCACCCGCGCGGCAAAACTGGCCGTGTACTCGCGCTGGCGGACCGGCACGATGGACATCGACCCCCAAGCTCCGAACGAGCGCGAGTACTACGACTACGCCACCGATGAGGGCAGACAGGAGATCGTCAACCAAGCTGGCCAGAACAGTCCCGGCGAGGAAGCGCTGCACGCCCTGCTGATCGGAGAAGTCATCCCCGAAGTCCACGCCCGGCTGCCTGGACGGCTCGCCGCGGCCCGCGAGGAAGGCCTTGCCGACTTGCTCGCCATGCAAACCGCCCGCAAACAGCTGGCCCAAAAAGCTCTCGGCGGCGCTATCAGGTAGATTCAGATTCTGCTGTCGGCGGGCAACAGCACCTCTGCCCCGTGCGGGCAGCTGCGCAATAGGGAGAGCGGTGGCATGGGGACAGAGGTGGAATGCGGAGGTTGTCATGGGTGACGGGGCCCTCACCGTCGTGCCGCAAGATCTGCGTGACGCGGCGGCGCTGCTCAGTTCGTTCAGCCCGACGCTCAAAGAACTCGCGCAGCAGCTCGAAGCAGCGTCGGAAAGCGCCCCAGACGTCGGCAACGTCGCCGCGGCGGCGCAATACCAACATGGCGACTGGGCGTGCGCGCAAACCAGGTTCGAGGATCTGCGCGCGACCGCGGAAAAGCAGCACGACGAGACAGCGAACAAACTCAACGAATCCGCAGAGCACTACGAGAGCAACGACACCACGAACGCCCAGAACCTGACCTTGCATCCCCGCGAGGGCGGGCGATGAGCACAGTCTGGTCTGCGTTCGGGCTCGACGACCCGAAACAAACATGCGACCGGGTGCTGCGATCCAATCCGGCCACATTGCAGGACCGGATCGTGCTCTACAAAGGCGCGAGCCAGACACTCGCCGCCGTCGCAGACGGCATTCAGGAAGCCATCGGCAAACTCGACGGCTGGGCGGGCGGCGGGGCTGACGCCGCGCGGAACTACTTGCACCGCGAGCTTGAACAACGCAAAGAGCAGTCGCAGCAGTGCCAGACGGCGAGCGACTCCTACCGGCGCGTGTTGTCCGCGTTCCTCGAAGCGCAGAAAAAACTGCATGAGATCAAGCAGAAAGCAGAGCAGATCGACGGCATTTTCGACTCGGTCTGCAATGCTCTCGAACCGTTCGTCGACGGCGCGGGGCGGATCATCCACGGCGTGGAGGAAAAAGCGCACGGCTTCCTCGGTTTCGTGGAGCACATTCCAGTCGTCGGCAGCGTTGTGAAAGGCATCGAGCACATCGTGGAGCGGGTGAACGAAGCGGTGGTCTCCGCAGTGAAGAAGATCCCTGGGAGCACGCAGGTGTCGAGCTTCGTCAACTCGCTCGAACACTCGCAGAACAAGCTGCAAACCCTAATGGATTTCATCGAACCGCTCCGGCCTGACGCAGTGGGGCTGAATATGGCTGCGAACGACGTCCTCGAAGAATACGAGCAGGTCCTGCGCGCCGAATCCGGTGTTCTGACCGGCCTGCACGGCGTGGTGGACAAGCAAGCCGGTCCCGCTGACCGCCCTGGGGACGCGGAAATGCGGCGCGGCGCGCTGTTCTACAGCGTGTACGGACATGAACCCCAAACTCCTGAGGAGCTGCTCATGGCGTCCGCGCTCGACCCGAACGGCAGCGACAAGAACGACTCCGACCCCGAATCGCATATCGTGGTCATGCGGATCAAACCCGTGCCCGGAGCCGGGGTCGTTTACGGCGACGCGTTCATCCCGCAACCTCAAGTGCTGAACCCTGGTTCATTCCATGGAACTGCCCCTGGCGAGCTGCCTGGGGTGCCCCACAACTACGGAGACAATCGAAAATTCAACAAGAACGCCGCCCCTGATGAATCACGCATGAGCTGGTACATCGACTACGAACACGGCATTGTGGTGGCGAGGCAGAATGTCACCCACGCAAAAGATGGCGAAGCAGCCTCTGGCAACCCGCATGTGGGGGTGGAGCAGTCAGCGGACGGTCGCGTGCGGCTGCGCGTCGAAGGCACGGACGCGCTCGCGAACCCTGCGGGCGAGGCTGTCCACGGCTCGGTGAAGGCCGACCTGATCGTCGACCCGCACGGGGGGCAGGGCTTGGCTTCAGTCGGCGGACGGGTTTCGCAGTATCCGTCCTTCGAGATGTACCAAATGCAAAACGGCGGACCCCCAGCTACCCTCTTACAGCAAAAAGCTGACACGCAGCCACTTGGCACACCAGAATCCTGGGGCATGGGGCCTTTTATCGGCCTGAGCATGTACGGCAACGTCAACGCCAACGACCCCAACGTGCTCCAACAGTGGTACGACCACTACCATCCGGCGCAGGCCCAACCCAATCCGAACGGCGGCATCATCCTCGCCCCCGATCTGCAGTTCCAGCAGCACCCACTCCCCGACACCCCGTACCCGACCTTTGAGGACGGCCACCTCAATATTCCAGAAGCAACTCAGGTCCGATGATGAAAAGACAATGCTGGCTCAGGGGAAGCATCGCCGCACTCCTCGCGACAAGCACTCTCTCCGGCTGCGGCGTCTGGCCCTTCAACAAGGTCTTCCACGGCATCATCGAAGAAGGCAGCACCGTCACCAACACCTCACTCGGCATCACCTACACCATCCCCAAAGGCTACTACCAAGACAAACACGAAGCCACCACCATCAAACTTGTCATCTTGAACCAGCACGAAAACGGCCCCCACCAGCCAGGAAAAAGACCTTGGATCTATATCCAACGTGTCGATGAAGAACGCGAGAACTCAACCGAGCAGCCACTTGACGATGCCAAAAACCTCGCATTATCTTGGGTGGGCTATAAGGAGAATGCAGCTTCCAACATTCGTCAGAGCTCCTGGGACGGGCCGAACCTGCCCGGCGGGGAATACGCCTACGACTCCGTCAACGCCGACGGCAAACCCGAGAGCTGCGCAGTCGCAGTCGTCGGCTACCCCGGAAACCGCATACAGATCAACAGTATGGGCGGCAACGGGCGGCCCATCTACCTGCCCGAAGTCCGGGATGTCGCCCTCTCCGCGAAACCCATCGGTCCTCCCCACACATGAGCACGCCGACCTTCGAAGACAGCCACCTCAATATTCCCGAAGCGACCCAGGTCCGATAATGAAAACACACCGTTGGCTCCGAGGAAGCATCGCCGCAGTCCTCGTGACAAGCACTCTCTCCGGCTGCGGCGTCTGGCCGTTCAATCAGGTCTTCCACGGCATCATCGAAGAAGGCAGCACCGTCACCAACACCTCACTCGGCATCACCTACACCATCCCCAAAGGCTTCTACCAAGACAAATACGAAGCCACCACCATCAAAAGCGTCGCCCTGTGGCAGCGCGGACGAGGCCCTGACCACCCCGAAAAAGATCCGATGATCGATATGCAGCAGGTCAATTGGCCCGGTGTCGCAGATTCCACCGCTCCCCCTGTCGAAGACGCCAAAAGGCTAGCATGGGTGAGCAAAGAGGACACACTCACCAACGTCCACCAACTCTCCTGGGACGGCCCCAACCTCCCCGGCGGACTGTACTCCTACGAGAGCACAGCGCCAGACGGTCGGCATTGGAGCGGGGTGATCGCCGTTGTCGGCCACCCTGGACACCGCGTGCAGATCCAGGCACTTAACGGTCATGGCGGCCCCGCCTACCTGCCCGAAGTCCGGGATGTGGCCCTCTCCGCGAAACCCATCGGAGCTCCCCAGACATGAACGCGCCAGCTCCGAGACGACCGCGCAGTTCGCGGCGTTGCCTCATGACGATCCTCGCCGTAGCGGCGCTGGCTGGCTGCGGCGCTCAGTCGGACGAGGAATCCCATGGCGTCATCGAAGGCGGCAGCACTGTCACGAACCGTGACTTCGTCTCCCCCAACGTCGGCATCTCCTACACCATTCCCCACGGCTACTACCAGGACAAATACTTGGCGACCAAGGTTTCCGTCGCGAACCTGTGGCAACACGAGAACACGGAAAACAACAAGAACCGTCCCTACATCAGCATACGGAAAATAGAACAGCCTCTCAACAAGGAGCCCACATGGTACCCCGGAGATTGGAGACCCAACGTGCCCTTCATACCCCCGCTTGAGGACGCCAAGCATCAAGCTTTGGTATGGGTCGGCGGCAAAGAAGAGGCCGCCACCAATGTCCGCCAACTCTCCTGGGACGGGCCGAACCTCCCCGGCGGCGAATACGCCTACAAGTTCATCGACGCCAACGGCAATCGCCAAAACGTCGCCGTCGCCGTCGTCGGCAATTTTTACGACCGCATCATGGTCGAAGGGCTCAGCGCCAATGGACTCCCTGCTGATCTGCCCGACGTCCACACCGTCGCCGTCTCCGTGAAGCTCCTCCAAAAGACATGAGCATCCCGGCCTGTCCCCGGCCAGCGGGAAGTTGAGGCACAGCCTGGCTTGCGGTCTTCGCAGTCCCGATCACGCTGCTCACAGCGGGTGGCGCAAAGGTCAGGCTTGGCCTAGTGCCGCCGAGCGGCGACGGTGGCGACGCGCCGCAGCCACCATGTTGCGCAAAGAGGGCTGGAGCTGCCAGTAGTGCCGCGTCTTCAGGCCGCCGTCGGGGTTCACCCAGAGCCGGTCGAATTCCACGAATTTGAGCGCCTCGGCGATCCGTTCGTCCAACTCGTCAATGTCCGGTATGCGCGCCGAACGGCTCTCGTACACGCCGGGGCCCACATCGCGAGTCAAACCGCCGTTGCGCAGCTGTTGCAGCACCCAGGAGATCGAACGGGTCGCGACCAGCGCGGTGACGTCGCAGTCCATCTGCTCGAACGCCTCGACCACGAGGCCGAGGCTGGAGTACTCCAGATGGGTGTGGATCTGCGTCGCCGGGCGCGCGCCGGCGGTGGCGAGCCGGAACGCCGCGACCGCCCAATCCAGATATTTGCGCCTGCCCTGGGCCCGCAACGGGAGCAGCTCGCGGATCGCGGGCTCGTCCACCTGGATGATCCCGATTCCGGCCTGCTCAAGGTCCTCGATCTCGTCGCGCACGACGAGGGCGATCTGATCGGCGATCTGCTGCTGGGGCAGGTCTTCGCGCGCGAAGGACCGGGCCAGCATCGTCACCGGACCAGTGAGCACGCCCTTGACCGGCTTGGATGTGAACGACTGGGCATGGGTGATCCACTCGACGGTCATCGGCTTGCGCCGGGACACGTCGCCGTAGATGATCGGCGGGCGCACCGAGCGAGTGCCGTACACCTGGACCCAACCGTGACGCGTGGTCGCGAAGCCTTCCAGAAGCTCTGCGAAGTACTGGACCATGTCGTTGCGCTCGACCTCGCCGTGGACGAGGACGTCCAGGCCGATGTCCTCTTGCAAACGGATGATCCGCTCGATCTCGTCCCGCACCAACGCGCGGTACTCCTCCCAGGACAGGCGTCCTTCGCCGAGCTCGTACCGGGCACGGCGGATGTGCGGGGTCTGCGGGAAAGACCCGAGGGTGGTGGTCGGCGCTTTCGGCAGCTGGAAGCGCTCCTCTTGGAGCGCGCGGCGCTCCTCGTAGGGCGGGCGGACGCGGTCCTCGTCCTTGACGGCCGCGACGCGGTCGCGCACCGCCTGGTTCACATGGGGCTTCGCGGGGGAAGTTCTGCTCCAACTCGCCGGGGCGCCCTCTCGCAGCGCCTTGGTCAGCGCGACGACCTCGCCGACTTTCTGTTTCGCGAACGCGAGCCTGCCGTCGAGCTCCTCCGGCAAATCGTATTCGGCGAGCACGTCGTACGGGACGTGCAGCAAGGTGGTCGACGTGGAGACCACGATGTCGGGGACGACGTTCTTGAGCTCGGTCAAATAGCCCAAGGTGTCGAGACGGTCGTTGCGCCAAATGTTGCGCCCGCTCACCACACCGGCGTAGAGACGCTTGCGGCGCAGTCCGGGCAGGGCGGCAAGTTCCTCCGGCGGGATCGGCGCGGCCACCAGGTCAAGGCTGATCGCTTCCACATTGGACGACGCGAGCACCGGCAAAGCGTCGCCCAAATGCCCGTATTGTCCGGTGACGAGCATCCTCGGCCGGGCGGCAAGGCTCGGCGAGGAGAGCTTCGCGTAGGCCTCGCCGAGGAGCTCTAAGTCGAACTCGCCCCGGTCGGAGGTGAAAGCAGGCTCGTCGAACTGCACGCACTTCGCGCCTTGTTTCGCGAGCCGCTCCAAAAGGTCGAGGTAGGCGGGCAGCAGGTCAGAGAGTCGGTCGACCGGGCGGAAGTCCGCCCCTGCCTCGGGCGCGCGTTTCGACAAGAGCAGCAAGGACACCGGCCCGAGGACGACCGGACGCAGCTCCACCCCCCTGGTTTTCGCCCGCGCGTGCTCCGCCAGCAGCTCGTCGGCGTAGGACGACACCGCGAAGGCCGTGTCCTCGCTGATCTCGGGTTGGCGGTAGTGGTAGTTGGTGCCGAAGAGCTTGACCAGCTCCAGCGGCGGGAAATCCGCCCGGCCCCGGCACATTGTGAAATAAAAGTCGAGGTCGTCGAGCTCCGCGCGCAACGGCACATACCGAGGGCTCACCGCGCCGAAAAGCACGGCCGAGTCGAGGATGTGGTCGTAGAAGGAGAACGTGTTCCCGGGGACCTGCTCGAGCCCCATGGCGGCGAGTTCCTGCCAGGTCTCATCGCGCAGCTTCAGGCCAACAGCCTTGAGCTCGTCTTTCGTCACAGGGCCGTGGAAGTATCCTTCCAACGCGCGTTTGAGCTCGCGGCGCGGCCCTATTCGCGGATATCCGAGAATGCTCGACCCGTATTCCGTCTCGACAGGCGCCGACGCCGGGCTCATCGGAACGTTCCTTCCACGACGCCCAGCGCCATGCGTCCCCGCACTGCCGGAAGTTTCGACACGACTCGGGTCATGGCGCGCGCCTCAGCGGTTGTTGTTCGTGTACTGGTAGAAGCCGTGGCCGACTTTCTTGCCGAGACGGCCGGCCTCGACCATGCGCAGCAGCAGCGGCGGCGGCGAGTACAGCGACTGTTTGAACTCCGCGTACATGGAGTCGGCGATCGCCTTCGTGGTGTCGAGGCCGATGAGGTCGGTGAGTTTGAGCGGCCCCATCGGGTGGGCGCAGCCGAGCACCATGGTCTTGTCGATGTCTTCGACGGTCGCGAAACCCGACTCCACCATGCGGATGGCGGAGAGCAGGAACGGGACCAACAAGGCGTTGGCGATGAAACCGGCGCGGTCGGCGGAACGGACCACCTGTTTGCCGAGCACGTCGCGGGCGAACAGCTCTGCCCGCTGCGACACCTCGGGGGAAGTCATGAGCGTGGTCACGAGCTCGACCAACGGGAGCACCGGGACCGGGTTGAAGAAATGCATGCCGAGCACCCGATTGGACTGCTTGGCGGCCATGCCCAGCTTCATGATGGGGATGGAGGAGGTGTTCGAGGCGAGCACAGCGTTCGGGTCGGTGACCACGGCGTCGAGCTCTTTGAAGATTTCGGTCTTGACTTTCTCGTCCTCAAGGACTGCTTCGACCACGAGCTGGCGGTCGGCGAAGTCGCCGAGGTCAGAGGTGAAGCGCAATCGCCACGCGGCTTGCTCGCGCTCGCGCTCGGTGACTTTGCCGCTGGAGACCCCCCGGTCCAAGGAGCGCAGAATACGGGCTCGGCCAGCGGCGAGCAGCTCCCGTGTCGGCTCGTAGACCAACACGTCGGTGTGCGCCCTGGCGCACACTTCCGCGATCCCGGCGCCCATCTGCCCTGCGCCGATGACACCAACTCGAGAGATGCTGTCGCTCGTCAAAATCTGCTCCTCACCATCGAGGTTTTTCTCTCTCGATGAGCCTACCCCGATGCCCCTGGCGCTCGGCCAGGGGCATCGGGGCCGCTCGACTGTTCGTTTAGTGGAACTGGCCCTCTTCGGTGCTGCCCTTCAGAGCAGTGGTCGAAGAGGTCGGGTCGACCGTGGTCGCGACCAGGTCGAAGTAACCGGCGCCAACCTCACGCTGGTGCTTGGTGGAGGTGTAGCCCTGAGGCTCCGAGGCGAACTCCTGCTCCTGCAGTTCGACGTAGGCAGTCATGTCGCCCTCGGTGTAGCCCTTCGCGAGGTGGAAGGCGCTGTAGTTGAGGGCGTGGAAGCCCGCGAGGGTGATGAACTGGAACTTGAAGCCCATCGCGCCCAGCTCGCGCTGGAACTTGGCGATGGTGGAGTCGTCCAGGTGCTGCTTCCAGTTGAAGGACGGGGAGCAGTTGTAGGCCAGCAGCTGGTCCGGGTGCTCCTTCTTGACGCCTTCGGCGAAGGTCCGGGCGAGCTCGAGGTCGGGCTTGCCGGTCTCCATCCAAATCAGGTCGGAGTACGGGGCGTAGGCGATGGCCCGCGCGATGCAGGGCTCGACGCCGTTCTTGATGTAGTAGTAGCCCTCCGCGGAACGCTCTCCGGTGACGAACGGCTTGTCGCGCTCGTCCACGTCGCTCGTGATGAGCGTCGCGGCCTCGGCGTCAGTCCGGGCGACGACGACGGTCGGCACGTTCGACACGTCGGCCGCCAAGCGCGCCGAGGTCAGGGTGCGGATGTGCTGCTGGGTCGGCAGGAGCACCTTGCCGCCGAGGTGGCCGCACTTCTTCTCCGAGGCGAGCTGGTCCTCCCAGTGGGTGCCGGCGGCGCCGGCGGCGATGAAGGCTTTTTGCAGCTCGAACACGTTCAGGGCGCCGCCGAAGCCGGCCTCGCCGTCCGCGACGATCGGCGCGAGCCAGTTCTCAACAGACTTCTTGCCCTCTTGGCGGTCGATCTGGTCCGCGCGGATCAGCGCGTTGTTGATGCGGCGCACCAGGTTCGGAGCGGAGTTGGCCGGGTAGAGGCTCTGGTCCGGGTAGGTGTGCCCGGAAAGGTTGGCGTCGCCCGCGACCTGCCAGCCGGAAAGGTAGATGGCCTTGAGCCCGCCCTTGATGTACTGGACGGCCTGGTTGCCGGAAAGAGCGCCGAGCGAGTGGACGTAATCCTCGTTGTGAATGAGGTTCCACAGGGTCTCCGCGCCGCGCCGCGCGAGGGTGTACTCCTCGATGACGCTGCCTTGCAGCGCGCTCACCTGCTCTGCGGTGTACGTCCGGGTGATGTTCTTCCACCGCGGGTTGGTGTCCCAGTCTTTCTGGATCTGCTCAGCGGTGGGCGGCGTGCCTGCCGTGCTGATGTTGGCGCCCATAATGCCTCCTTGGCTGACGATTGAGGGGTAAGCCTGCCGCGGCTTTGTCGGCGCTTTCGCACCTCCTTCGCTTCGGCGACCTTTAGCATGGCACTGCCATCGGCGCAGGTCAAGTTGCCGAAAACTGCAAATCTCCGCTACTTTTTCACACAATTTTGCTAATCTTGCGAATCGATCTCTGCGAAATTTGCCCGGCGGCTTCTAAAAAGTACGCTTGTACTGTGATTTGTCCGGGGAAGGCCTCCAGGGGCCGCCCGGACAATCGGCCCGCGACACGGCCCGGCCAGACCGGCCGCCACGGTCCGGCTCTCGAAAATGTGGGAAACATCACGAGGGGATCTGCGTCTTTTCTTGCGGCCCCACGCCCCCGGCTTCGGCTATTTGCGCGGGCGAGCCTTCTCGATCTTGGCTATTTGGCGCTTGTAGACATCGGAGCCCGCGGCGAGGATCGCGTCGGAGGACACTGCGGCGGGGTCCAAGTCCCGAGACCCTGCGAGCACGCCCACCACCACATCGTTCAAGGCGCCGTAGAAGCACACCGCGACACGCGTTTGCTGGAAAGCGCCAAGGGTGAAAACCACCGTGAGCTTCACCCCGGCCGCGGTGGTCGCCGCGGTCGCGGGCGGGGCCAACCGCTCGGCCGCCAAGTCCAGCACGACCGCCCCCGAGGTCACCCGCACTTTCTTGCACGCGTCGACATGCGCAGGGATGTCACTGATACGGGGCCCCCGTGGCGCCACCTCGTCGGCCAGCAGGATTTGCGGACCCCACAGGGTGACCGCCGAGGCTTCGGGCCCCAAATAGGACATGAGCCAGTTCAGCTCCGTGCCGCAGGAGGGCGGGTCGAGTTGCGCCCCGCCGTTGAACATCCAATCGCGCACCGTGGTCACGATGCCGAGAGCTTGCTCCACCGAGCCAGGCTCCAAGTTGTACCCCTCGGGCGACTCCTCCGCCGTGAGCAGAAGACCTTGCGGGCCCGGATCTGCCGAAGCAGGCGAAATGGCGCTGGCTGCTGACCCAATCGCCAAGACGCTTGCGACAAGCAGTGACCTGATAGTGACCATATTGTGACTCATCGTAGCAAAACTTGCCCGCCGCTCCGGGTCTGTCGCGGGCGCTCGCGCTTATTCTGGTCTCGTGGTGAAGACATATGCGGGGCCCCGCCTGCGGCAGCTGCGGGTAGAACGCGGGCTGTCGCAGGTCGCGCTGGCCGCCGACCTCGCCATCTCGCCGAGCTACCTCAACCAGATCGAACACGACGTTCGCCCGCTCACAGTCCCCTTGCTGGTCCGTCTCTCCGAGACGTTGGGCGTGGACGCGGAATTCTTCACCGCCCAGGAAGAGGCGCGGCTGGTCGCGGAGATCCGCGAAGTCGCGATGGACACCGGGATCGACATCGGCGCGCATCCCGAAGCAGTCACCCAAGTCGTCTCCGCCCACCCGAAGTTCGCCCGGGCCATGCTGCAGCTCTACCACCGTTACCGCGAACTCGCCGACCAGTTCGCGGCGCTCGGGGAACTGCGGACCGGCGAAGCTCTGCCCGCCTCGGCGAGCATGCCGCACGAAGAAGTGCAGCAATACTTCTACGAGCGGCAGAACTACCTGGACTCGCTCGACCGCGCTGCGGAGGACGTGACCCGGCGGATGCGCATGAACGGCGGCGAGCTGCACACGGAGATTCCGACCCTGCTGCGCTCCTCGCACGGTGTGCGCATCGTGGAACGGGTGGACCTTCCCGACCGGGTCTCGCACCAATACGACCCCGCGACCCGCTCGCTGTCCATCGCGAACCGGCTGTCCCCCGGCCAACGGATCTTCAAACTCGCCACCGAGCTCGCGTTCCTCGAACACGGCGAGCTGATCGATGAGTTGACCGCGGAGGGAGACTTCTCCAGCGAGGACTCCGTCCGCCTCGCCCGAATGGCCCTGGCCAAGTATTACGCGGCAGCCATCGTCCTGCCGTATCGGCAGTTCCACGAAGTCGCCGAGGAATTCCGCTACGACATCGAGCGGCTCTCGGCGTATTTCGCCGTCTCCTACGAGACGATCTGCCACCGGCTCTCCACCATGCAACGGGCGAACCCGCGCGGCGTGCCGTTCTCCTTCGTCCGGGTGGACCGGGCGGGCAACATGTCCAAACGCCAGTCGGCCACCGGCTTTCACTTCTCCTCCTCGGGCGGCACCTGCCCGTTGTGGAACGTCTACGAGACATTCGCCTCGCCCGGCAAAATCCTCACCCAGCTCGCGCAGATGCCCGACGGGCGCAGCTACCTTTGGATGGCCCGCACGGTGGAGCGGCGCGCGGCGCGCTACGGCCAGCCCGGCAAAACCTTCGGCATCGGGCTCGGCTGCGAAACCCGCCACGCCCACCGGCTCGTCTACGCTGACGGCCTCGACCTCGCCAGCCCCGCCAACGCCACCCCGATCGGCAGCGGCTGCCGGGTCTGTGAACGGGAAAGCTGCCCGCAGCGGGCCTTCCCGCCGCTCGGCAGAAAGCTCGACCTCGACGAGCACCGCTCGACCATCACCCCTTACGCGGTCGAGCCCCGCTGAGGCACGCGGATCAAAACGTCCACGTCCGCTGCTGCGAAATCACAAACCCGTGATCAGGACCGCCATCGCCTTTGATAAGACAGGCAGTGAGATCATCCTGCCCCTCCACACAAGTGATATTCCCAAATACTATCTTCTTGTCTGGAGGCAGAACATTGCCGGGCGGAACCTTGCCGAGGCACCCCCACCCTTCTCTCTGAATATTTCCATGAGCATCCCAGCCCGCAGAGAGATGCGGGGATTTGCAAGGCGCATTGTCGGGCGGGGGAGGCTCAGCGCTTCCTGGGCCAGGAGGTGGTATTCCAGGGATTGCTCCAGCGCAAGTGATACCAATGGACGATGTCAGTTCTTTTTTGTACCCGAATCCGCATAAGAACTTCTGGCTCGGCGGTCGGAAGAACACGAACTTGGATTTGTATTGCTGGTTTAACAGATACTGTTTGCCGTCCACCTCGGTAAATCGGCCCAGGTCCGGGAACGGTCCTGGCGGCGATCCCGTCGAAACGGCGCTCGGCGGCATGGTCGAAGCCGTGCTCATCGGAATACCCGCAATTGCACTGGCCGAAGTGGTGGTCGGCGCTGAGCTCATCAGCTGGGATTGGCTGGGCTCTGGATATGAGTGTCTTTGCGCGCACCCCCCGAGGGCGAGCACCGCAGCACAAGCCACAACACGACGGACCCAGATTCCGCGAGCCATCACCACACCGTCCTTCATCAGTGCCCAACCTGCACAGTTGATGTGTATGTTTGGGGAGAGTAGTTACTAATAGGTTTGTCTTTCTCGAGATTATTCGGATCATTCGGGTCCGGCACTACAAGTTGGGGCCAGCCGCTCGTGCGGACTGTGATCCGATCCGAGCCGTCCGGATTGGTGCTCATATCGGTGATCGAAGCCCCATAGGCCATAGGCGCGCGATATGTCGCCCCTTCTGGGGATCCCGCCGGAACCGGCGGAGACGGGGCGTTGACCACTCCGGCGATCAGCTGGGGCTGCCCTTTGAAGAGGTCTTCCGGGCGGTCTGCGACATACATCCGCACTCCCTCGCCGTTCTTCGCGTCAATGACGGCCCACTTGCCGCTCGGCAAGCGAGTGACCTGGTTCTCCCGGTCGCCGCCACCGGCATGTCCAGGGGCGCTCGGGGTGATCGGCTGCTCGGAGCCAGGGACCCTGTGCATGGAGTTCATCCATTTGTTCGGCGGGTCGCCCGGCTGGATCGGGTCCGACTTCCACACAGCCCTCGGCGACCCGTCGCTATTGCCCACATTGCCGACCGCGATCATGCAACGGGACTGGGGATCGTAGGCGAAACTCCCTTGGGAGATGTGCGAGTCAGGATTTCCAGACTCCTTGAGCGGCCCCAAAGGCTTCGGGTTCTTCGGGTCGCTCATGTCGAAGATCATCGTGTCAAGCCCCGCGTACTCCGCGACGCCGTCATCTGGCCCACCAGTCGGGAAGCTCATCGCGACCAAGGGGGTTTTGCCGTCCGGGCCGTAGTTCGCGCCGGTCGGCAATGCGCGCGGGTCAGAGCCGTCCGGATTTTTGGGGCCGCCCGGATTCGGGAACTGCACTGGCTGGCCATCCACCAAGGCCCCCATCGGCTCACTGCACCCCGGCGGAAGCGGCGGCGCCGCGTCCCCGGTGACCGTATGGCCCCAACCTGGGATTGTGACGTTCAAATCGGAGGGCGGATGATTGTCTTCGGGTTTGCTCCGTCCCGGTATGTCCCCGTTCTGCGTCACGACGATTGGCACTTCTTTCCCCTCGCCGTCCTTGACTGTCGGCTGCTCCTTCCAGAATTCCCGCTCGATCTCCCCGACTGCCTTGTTCAGCAGATCGGCGCCAGCCTTGTCCGCTGTGTCCCAGGCGTCCACCGCCTTGTGGATCAGGAATTGGGCGAGCTTGGCCGCCGCGAGGAAGGCCATGCTCAATCGCTCGATCAGATTGGTCGGCTCGACCTCCCAGTTGTCTTTGACTTTCAAGCCGATGGCTTCGGCTGCGTGAACCTCCTGGAGCACCGCTTTCGTCGCGGAGACCAAGCCATTGGCAGCCTGATCCAGCGACTGCCTGACTGCGTGGAATCGATCCACCTCCGCGTGCAGGCCCGCCAACTTCTTGGCGGTCTTCTCACGCTGCGCGTCTGCCGCCGCGCCTTGGAAATTCTGATCGATCGTCTTCTGCGCCGCCTCGATATGGGCGGACTGCTCCTGCAGTGCGCGGATGAGATCGCCCATCTCACGCTGCATCGCCTGCTCGAACTCGCCCGGCTTCATATGCTCAAGCTGCGACCTCGTCGGCCTCATGCTCTCCAACCCCTTCCAGCGCCGGGCAATCGCAACAATGTGCCCAGGGTAGCACCCGCGCTACGCTGTCTGTCCATGACGACCGATGCCCGGAGCTCCTGGTGAACGGTGACGGCTGGCATGCCGACTCGCGCAAGTGGGGCTATTACGAGGAAGAAGACGACGAGGACCATTTCGTCCAGCGCGCCGCCCCTCTGCCCTCGAGCCATGGCGACAGCGCCATGCCCCCTGCGCCAAAACAGGAGCCAGCCCGCCCTCACGCCAGCGCGGCGCTCGACCCTGCCGAGGCGGTCTCGGCAGCACAGCGGATGGCCGGGGACCTCGCGGCCCAGTCCAGCTCGTACCCAGGCATCTCGTGGGCGGTCAGCGTGCTTGAAGAAGCGGGGCAGGCGATCTTCTACGCGACGAGCAACGAGGGCGCGGGCTATCTGCCGCCGGGGCTTCGCTGGGACACCCGGCTCCAGCACGTCTTCGGGCCAGCTGTGCCGAGGACGCAGCTCCCGCTCTGGCTCGGCCTTGCGAATCCGGCCCGCACGGTAGCCGACCATTACTTTTTCCTCCGAGGTGTGCGGCCTGGGCTGCGGCTGCACGCGATCATCAGCACCCAACCTCCAGGCGAAGCCGTCGCCGCGATGCTGAGCAAGCTCGGCGCCACGAGCCTCCCGCCGACTGGCGCCGGGCCCGGAAGCCGTCCCGCACGTGCCGTGCATCGCTTGCACGCGGTGTCCGACGGAAATTGCGACGCGCTCATCGAAGCAATCCCCGTCCGTCAACTCTGGTCCGCAGGGCTGGATCTCGCAGAAGACGCGGCGCGGCGGCACGGGTACCGCAGACTGGAACCACAACTGGCAGCCGCGCTCGACGGCTTGCGCTCGGGCAGGGCGCACCCGGCCCAAGCAGACCACGCATGGCGGCGACTGTGGCAACTGACAGCCCAAGCGCAAGCCAGCCGCGTCCAGGACGCGCAACTTGGCCCGATCGAACCCGGATCGGGCAATCTCACCTTCCAGCAGGCGATCAGACTCGGCGCCGGTTTCGCCTATGCCGAGCCGTTCTTCACAGCCCGGACCACGGCAATCCTCTATCCCCTCTTGCGTTGCCGCATCTTCGACGAGCCGCTCGGCGAAGAGCAGCTCGCAGAAATGGCCTACGAGCACGCCTGCCTCGCTGACGATGTAGCGCCAGCCTGTGCCGTGCTCGCACGGCACAGCGCCACTGGCGAAGACGACTTGTGAACAACGAAAGCCTGATTTAGATTGGCGGCATCGGTCATATCGACAGAGGAGGCGGAGGATGAGCCGACCAGCTGGCTTGAGCGGCAGCGGGAAGATGTCCATCGAAGACCCCGCAGCCGTGCGCGGCGAGGCAGATCCAAGACTCGGGGCAGGCGATTGCCGCAACGGGCGCAAAGGTTGGTCTGGCGCAGCAAGCGGGCCGTGCTCTTCCCGGCGCCGATGTCGCCAAAGCCTGCTGCCGCCTGGAAGCGGATATCAAGAACCTCCTCGAATACCACGGGCGCTGGCCGGTGGAAGTCGGCGGGGACGTCCTCGCCGCCGTCGATGAGATCGGCCGCCAAGACGACGAGAACTCCGGTCATCTCAACATTCCCGTCTGACCGGGCTCTGGCGAGCTACGGCAAGGCTTGGGCCAGGGACGCGAAGGTGGTCTTGGGGCCGGTGTAGAACGGCACCTCCTCCCGCACATGGGTCCGTGCTTCGGTGGCCCGCAGGTCGCGCATCAGGTCGACGATCCTGTGCAGTTCGTCGGCTTCGAAGGCGAGCACCCACTCGTAGTCGCCGAGCGCGAAACTCGCGACGGTGTTGGCGCGCACGTCTTGATAGACGCGGGCGGCTTGGCCGTGCTCGGCGAGCATGGCGCGGCGTTCCTCGTCAGGCAGCAAATACCATTCGTACGAACGCACGAAGGGGTACACGCAGAGGTAGCCGCGCGCGGGTTCGCCTTTCATGAACGCCGGAACATGGGATTTGTTGAATTCCGCCGGCCGGTGCAGGGCCGCGGCGCTCCACACCGCGTCACTCGCCCTTCCGAGCGCCGTCGCGCGCCGAAACCCCTGATAAGCGGCTTGCAGAGACTCGACCCGCTCCGCATGCGTCCACAGCATGAAGTCCGCGTCCGCCCGCAGGCCGGAGACGTCGTACACGCCCCGCAGCTCGACGCCTTCTTGCGCCCGCTCCTCGAAAAACTCCAGCGCCTCAGCCCCGATTTTCTCCCGGTTCTCGTCGAGCTCCCCGGGGCGGACCCGGAACACGGAGAAGAAAAGGTACCGGATGGAGGAGTTCAGGGCCGCGTAGTCGAGTCGTTCTGCCATAACCGCCACTGTACGCGCCGCGCTCGGTCACTTTTCGAGGACATTTGCAACCTGTTCCGCCGCCGAGACAGCCGTGGCTGCGCACGCGCCGAGCCCGACTCCGCGGAGAAAGTTCCCGGCGATGGCCAGGCGCCCGGAGCTGGCCGCGCTGATCGCCGCGACCTTGCGGCCATGCTGGGGCGCGTACTGCGGCAGGGCCTGCGGGTAGCGTTCGACAACCCAGTCGAGCGGGGAGAGGCGTTTGTGGAAAAGACGGGTGAAATCCGAAGCCGCCCACGCGAGCAGCTGTTCGTCGGGCACATGGGACAGGTCCTCGCCGCACCGCCCGAACGAGGCCCGCAAGACGGGAGCGCCGAGGTGCGCCCATTTGTTCCCTGAAATCGTGAGCGCTTTCGCGCCGAGCCCCTCCCCTGACGCGACGAGCACTCCTGAGACGCCGTCGCAGTCGCCGAACGGCTCGGACCGGACGGCCACCACCACCGGGGAGGCCGTGGTTATCGACGCGGCGGCTTCCGCGGCGGAGTCGTCCACGCCGGCCAGCAGTCCGCTCAGGGCCGGGGCGCCAACGGCGAGCACCACGGCGTCGAATCCGCCGAACGGCTCGACCTGGAAACCCGAGCCTTCGGGGGCAATGGCGTTGACTGGCTGGCCGAGCAGCAGGTTTTCGGTGCCAATGGCGCTTTGCAGCGCTTGCACGAACACCTGGAGACCACCGCGGAAACTCCGGAACATCGGCCCTTGCGCGGTGCCCATGCCCGAGCGCGCAGCCTCGACAGCTCGGTTCAAACTCACCTGCTGCGCCTCCGCTGCCGCTTGCTCGTCCAGCCGCGCCGCGAGCTGGGGCAGGCCCGAACGGACCCCGATGGTCCACGAGTCCCCCGCGTAGATGCCGGAGAGAAGGGGATCGACCAGCCGCGACCGGACGTTCGCGCCGTGGACCGGCTCCACCAGCTCGCCGATGCTCATGTCGGCGCCGACCTCCCAATCCGTCGGCCGGTCCTGACGGATCAAGTCGAGGTCGTCGGCGCGCAGCAGCGTGGTGTCGACGTCGGGGCCGGGCAGGCCGAAATACGTCCCGGTCGGCAGCGGGTGTCTGCTGCCTGCGGCGAAGACGCTCGGCCGGGCCCCGCTCGATGACACGATCTGATCGGACAGGCCAAGCTCGTCCGCAAGACGGAACATGTCCGAGGCGTTCGCGAGGAAGGACTCCGCCCCGCCGTCCAACGGCTGACCGGCGAGCTCCACGCCGCGCAGGCAGCCTCCGGCCCGTTCGGAGCCGTCGATCACGACGATCTTCGCGTCCGATCCGAACCGCTTGCGCAGCTCATACGCGGCGACCAACCCGGTGACGCCCGCCCCGACAACAGCGATGGCGGTCATGCGCTGGGTGCGGTCTCATGCACGATGTCGACCACGGCGGTGAGCGCGTCGGGGTCGGTCTCCGGCAGCACGCCGTGGCCGAGGTTGAAGATGTGTCCGGCGGCGCCCGCGGCGAGCGCCGCGTCGGCGTCGGCGAGCACCCGCCTGGTCTGCGCCTCAAGCGCGGGCCGAGGCGCCAAAAGCAGCGCGGGGTCCAAGTTGCCTTGCAGCACCAGGCCTGAGCCGACTGCCCGAGCGGCGTCGACGAGGGGTGTGCGCCAGTCCACCCCGATCACTCGGGCTCCGCAGCCCGCCGTGGCCCCGAGAAGGTGGCCCGTGTTCACGCCGAAGTGGATGCCGGGCACGCCGAAGTCGGCGATCTCGGCGAACACCCGGCGGGTGTGCGGCAGGACATGGCGCTCGTAATCGGCCAAAGACAACGCCCCTGCCCAGGAATCGAAGACTTGCACCGCGTCCACGCCAGCGGCCAGCTGGACCCTGAGGAACGAGACGGTGAGGTCGGCGAGTTTCGAGAGCAACGCGGCGAAGACGTCCGGGGCTCCGGTCATCAGCGCCTTGGTCTTGGCGTGGTTTTTGCTCGGGCCGCCTTCCACCAGGTACGAAGCAAGGGTGAACGGCGCCCCGGCGAAGCCGATGAGCGGCGTGTGCCCCAATGCCGCGACCAGGGCCTTCACTGCCTTGGCCACCGGTTCCAGCCCCTCGGTCGAAGCGGGCGGCAACGCGTCGACGTCCGCCTGGCTCCCCACGGGCGCGTCCAGCACCGGGCCGACGCCAGGTTTGATGGTCACCCCCACGCCCGCTGTTTTCAACGGCACGACGATGTCGGAGAACAAAATCGCGGCGTCCACCCCGTGCCTGCGCAGCGGCTGGAGGGTGATCTCGCAGACCAGCTCCGGGTCGAGGCACGTCTCCAGCATGTCCCGACCGGCGCGCAACGCGCGGTACTCGGGCAGCGAGCGGCCCGCTTGGCGCATGAACCACACCGGCCTCCTGCTCGGGCGCTTTCCGGCGAGCGCGACAAGAAACGGCGAATCAGGGAGTTCGCGCCTCGGCGCGACGGGACTTCCAGCGGGAGCAGCAGACATCACTGACCACCTTAGCGGTGCGCCTTACCGAACTCGATACCCAGGTCAACTAGTGTGAACCATCGTGAGCGGACCGGCCCAAGGCATTGAGGAACCGCGGGTGTTCCGCGAAGCGGCAGAAGCGATGCGCGAAGCGGCTCATCGGCCCGAGATTTCACTGTCCCCGATCCGAGCCCCCGGCAAGCTCGCCCCGTACAGTTACGCCCTCGGAGCGGAGATCAGCGGAGACCCCGACTCCCCCACTGCGGTCGGAGAGGCGTTCGGCAGGCTGATCTTGCTGTACGACCCGGACGGCGCAGAAGTCTGGCAGTCCGTCTTCCGCCTCGTGGCGTACGTGCAGGCCGAGCTCGACGACGAGATCGCGGGCGACCCCCTGCTGCCCGAGGTGGCGTGGACGTGGCTCACCGAGGCGCTCGCCTCCGAAGAGACCGAGCACGTCGCGCTGGGCGGCACAGTGACCTCGGTCGCCTCCATCCGATACGGCGACATCGCGGGACCGGCGCGCGCCCACCAGCTTGAGCTGCGAGCGTCCTGGACCCCGGTGGGCGATCATTTCGGCGCGCACGTCGAAGCGTTCTGCTCCGTGCTCGAAGCAGCCTCCGGGCTCCCGCCGGTCGGCGTGGCCGAATTACGCCCAGGGCAACGATGAGCGAACCAGCCCGCGGAACTTCCCGGCGCCGAGTCCGAGAGCGCCGCCGC
Organism: Segniliparus rotundus DSM 44985; assembly: GCF_000092825.1. NCBI lineage: Bacteria > Bacillati > Actinomycetota > Actinomycetes > Mycobacteriales > Segniliparaceae > Segniliparus > Segniliparus rotundus. The sequence continues at coordinate 1,942,988 of NC_014168.1, forward strand.
GCGGAGCCCCCGACCGCCGACGAACCGACGGGCGCCCCGATGCTCCTCTCCCCGGCTGAAGGCGTGCCTGCCGTCACCCGGTCGCCCGGTGATATCGCCGCGGCGGCACGGCGGCTTGCGGGCGGACAGGGCCCTTTGGCGGTGGACGCCGAACGGGCCTCCGGTTTCCGGTATTGGCCGAAGGCGTACCTGGTGCAGTTCCGCAGACAGGGCTCGGGGACGGTGCTGTTGGACCCGATCGGGCACCCCGAGGCGCTCGAGCCGTTGGCCGAAGCGGTGAACGGTTTGGAATGGGTGCTCCACGCCGCCGACCAGGACCTGCCGTGCCTGGCCGAATTGGGCCTGCGCCCAGCGAAGCTCTTCGACACCGAGCTCGGGGGGCGGATCGCAGGCTTTGAGCGGGTCGGACTCGCGGCGCTGGTGGAGGCCTTGCTCGGCGTCGGACTCGCCAAAGGGCATGGGGCGGCTGACTGGTCCCAGCGGCCCTTGCCGCCGGAGTGGCTCAACTACGCCGCCCTCGACGTGGAACTGCTCATCCCGATGCGCGAGGCTTTGCTCGCCGTGCTCGCCGAGCAGGGCAAAACGCAGTGGGCGCTCGAAGAGTTCGAACACGTTCGCACACGGCCGCCCAACCCCGCGAACCCGGAGCGCTGGCGGCGGACCGGCCGCATACATGAGGCGAAGGGCCGCCGCGCGCTCGCGGTGGTCCGCGAGCTCTGGCTCGCCAGGGAAGAACTCGCGAAAAAGCGCGACATCGCGCCGGGGCGAGTCCTGCCCGACACGGCGGTCGTCGCCGCGGCGAACAACACCCCCCTGATCGAAAGCCTCCGCGAGGACGCGAAACACGCGGCGGAGCCCTCGGGGCGCTCACAGGCGCTGCTGAAAGCTCTGCCTATTTTTTCGGGGCCGAACCAAATCAAAATGGCCGATTGGTGGCTCGGCGCGATTTTCCGCGGCGCGAACCTGCCAGAGGCAGCGTTGCCCCCCGTGCACCCGAAGCCTGCCACCGGCGACATGTCGGCGCGCAAGGGGCGCAACCCGCTTGAGGTCGCCGCAGCGAAATCTGCGCTGGCCGCCCTTTCGGAGCAGCACAAGACCCCGCAGGAGAATCTCCTTTCCCCGGAGACGGTGCGCAGGCTGTGCGCGTGGTACGCGGAGGACGAAGCGCGGCTGGCCGCTCTGCCGAAGGACGCGCTTGCCCAACAGGTGGACAGCTTTCTCGCCGAGCACGGCGCGCGGCGTTGGCAGCGGGGTGTGACCGCGGCCGGTTTGGCGGCGGCCTTGCTCATCGCCAGGGACGAAGCCGTCCGAGATGCAACCGCCGGGGCGGGCGAAACCGACGGAGAAACCGACGAGTGACTCCGGGCGCCGCGAGGCCAAGGCCGACAGCTTGCGGTTCACCGCCCGTTCGGGAAAACGCATTGGGGCGAAGCCCATGTGCGGCCGAGTCCGGCGGGAGGGATGACTGGCGCCTGTCGCGCGCTCGGCTGGCCCTGGCGGTCAGCGCTGCCCGCAGCCTCCGAGCAGAACTCGGATGAAGCCGAACCTCAGCGACGATTGGCGGGCGACGGCTCGGCGGGCCGCGAACCACACCCGCACGCGCCAAGGCGAGAAGCCTCAATCAGCCGTGTCGCCGCTCCTCCCGCTGGCGACAGCCCCATACGCGGCAGCCAACAGACCAGGGTCCGGCGACTCCAGCCTGCCGGGTTTCCCGAGGCCGTCGAGCACGACGAAGCGGCGCACCCCGCCCCGGTTCTTCTTGTCCGTGCCCATGATCGCGTGGAGCTCCTCAAAAGCGTCCGGGTCATAGGCCGTGGGCAGCCCCAACAGCTCCAACACCCGCTTGTGCCGGTCGGCGGTCTCATCGTCCAACCGCCCGGCGAGCCGGGCGAGCTCGGCAGCGTAGACCAAGCCCACTGAGACTGCCGCGCCATGGCGCCATTGGTAATTCTCCCGGCGCTCGATCGCGTGCCCGAGCGTGTGCCCGTAGTTGAGGATCTCGCGCTCCCAGCTCTCTTTGAAGTCGGCGGCGACCACACGGGCCTTCATGTGAATAGCGCGGACAACAAGCTCTTCGAACTGAGGCGTGGCCGCGTCAAGGGCTGCGACAGGGTTCGCCTCGATGATGTCGAGGATCTTCGGGTCGGCGATGAACCCGGCTTTGACGACCTCCGCCATGCCGCAGACCAGCTCGTTGCGGTTCAACGTCGCGAGGGTGTCGAGGTCGACGACCACCGAGCTCGGGTTGTGGAACACCCCGACGAGGTTTTTGCCCGCGTCGGTGTTGATCCCGGTCTTCCCGCCGACGGCTGCGTCCACCATCGCTTGGACGGTGGTCGGCACTTGCACGACGCTGACGCCGCGCATCCACGTCCCCGCGACGAACCCGGCGAGGTCGCCCGCCGCGCCGCCGCCGTAGCCGATCACCAGGTCCGAGCGGGTGAGGCCGATCTGGCCGAAGACGTCCCAACAGTACCCGGCCACCGCGAGAGACTTGCCGGCCTCGGCGTCGGGCAGTTCCAGGCGGTGCGCCGCTTGCCCTTGCGCTTCGATCGCTTTGCGCAGCTCCTCGGCGGGCTCGGCGAGCGAGGGCTGATGGATCACCGCGACTGTGGACGCAGACTGGGCCTCAGCGAGAATGTCCGCGGTCAGACCACGACCGACGCGCACTGTGTACGGCTCTGCCCCGCCGACTTCGATCACGGTGGGATGTGCGTTCGGGTGGCTCATGCCTGCTCCTGCGTGGTGGGGGCTTTTCGGTTCAACCGCCGTTCCAGCTCACGGACGATGCTGGAGGTCGGGCGGCCTTCGGCGCGCACCCGCAATGTCGCGAGGCTGCGATAGATCGGGGTGCGCTCCGCCAAAAGCTTGCGGTAACGCTCGTCAGAGTTCTCACCGGCGAGGATCGGACGATGCGTCCGCCGCGCGGTGCGGCGCACGCCTTCTGCGGCGCTGATTTGCAACCAGACCACGGTGTGGCCGCGCAACGCCTCTTGGGTTTTCGGCGAGAGCACCGCCCCGCCGCCGAGCGAGACCACGCCGTCATGCTCGGCCAGCGCGGTCGCGACGATGTGCTCCTCCAAGGCGCGGAAAGCGGGTTCGCCTTCCTGCGCGAAGATCTCCGTGATGGACTTGCCCGCTGCCCGCTCGATCTCCGCGTCCGCGTCTAGGACCTTGACTCCGAGCGCACGCGCGAGCCTGCGCCCGATGACCGATTTGCCACAGCCGGGGGCGCCGATCAGCACTGCGAGTGGAGGCATGGATTCCTCTGTCTTCATGAAGCGGGGGCTTGGCGCCGAAGCCGGTCCTGTATGCCCTGAAGATAACCCTGGGTGTTCCTTTTGGTCTCTTCAAGGCTGTCGCCGCCGAATTTCGCCAGCGCGGCGCGGGCGAGCACGAGCGCCACCATCGCCTCGGCGACCACGCCTGCGGCGGGCACCGCGCAGACGTCGGAGCGCTGGTGGATCGCGGCAGCGGCGTCGCCGGTCGCCATATCGACCGTGCGCAACGCCTTGGGCACGGTGGAAATCGGTTTCATCGCCGCCCGGACCCGCACCGGCTCCCCATTGGTCATGCCGCCTTCGAGGCCGCCCGCGCGGTTGCTCGCCCGCGTGACCGAGCCGTCGGACCCGAAAATCTCGTCATGGGCCTCGCTGCCGCGCCTGCGGGCGGTCGCGAAGCCGTCGCCGACCTCCACGCCTTTGATGGCCTGGATACCCATGAGGGCGGCGGCGAGCTGGGAGTCGAGCCGCTCCTCGCCGCTGACGAACGAACCGAGGCCGATCGGCAGGCCGTGCGCGACCACCTCGACGACCCCGCCGAGCGTGTCGCCGTCGCGCTTCGCCGCCTCGATCTCCGCGATCATCGAAGCCTCGGCGGCCGGGTCGTGCGTGCGCACCGGGCTCTCGTCGATCTTCTGCAGGAGGTCCGCGGCGGGGGGCTCGCCCACGTACGGGTCGCTGGCGCCAATGGAAACCACATGCGAGAGCACTTCGACGCCGAAAGCCTGGCGCAATAACGCCTTCGCGATCGCCCCGGCGGCCACCCGGGCCGCAGTCTCACGCGCGCTCGCGCGCTCGAGCACGGGCCGGGCGTCGTCGAAACCGAATTTGAGCATTCCCGCGAAATCCGCGTGGCCGGGCCTGGGGCGGGTCAGCGCTTCCCCTCTGGCGTTGTGGCGCAGCGCTTCGAGGTCCACCGGGTCTGGAGCCATCACTTGCTCCCACTTCGGCCACTCGGTGTTGCCGATCTGCACGGCGATCGGACCGCCGAGAGTGAGGCCGTGCCGGATGCCGGTGAGCAAGATGACTTCGTCTTGTTCGAAGCTCATCCGCGCGCCGCGCCCGTACCCGAGACGACGGCGGGCCAATTGCCCGCCGACATCCTCCGAGGTGACGGCGACACCCGCGACCATCCCTTCGAGGAGGGCGATCAGCGCCCGACCATGTGACTCGCCTGCAGTCGTCCATCGCAACACGTTCTTCATTCTCTCATCCGGCGCAAACGCCGACGACGAGACGCTGGAAATGCGTCAGACGGATTGGCGTTTGGTCATACCACGGCCGGGACAAGCACCACGTAGGCCGCAAGGCACATCGAAGCCCCATGCGCCACCGTGCTCGGCGGCGAACGTTGCCGCCGCATCAGCACAATGACCGCTGCGAGCGCGCTGAACAGGGACGACAGGAGCGCGACAAGCAGCACTGCGGGCGGGCGGACAGCGGCGCACAGCGCGCCGAGGCCGAACGCGAGCTTCACGTCGCCCGCGCCCATCGACGCGGGCGAGACGAGGTGGATCACAAAGTACGCGCCCGAGAAGCACAGCGCGCCGACGCATGCGGGCGAGCCTCGGCCAAGGACGAAGGCACTGGACACAATCGCCGCCGCCCCCGAAGCGGTGAGCATGTTCGGCAATCGCCGCACGGCGAGGTCGCTGACAGCGAGACAGCACAACCACCACGCAGCGGCTGCCGCCGCGAAAGCGGCAGGCCCGCACGCGGGCAGCGGCGCGAAAGCAACCGCGCACCCCGTCTCGCACCACCAGCGCGGCACCGCCCCGCCGAGCAGCTTCGACCCCGCCCGACCGGCGAGCAGACCACCGCAGAGCGCCATCAGAACCAGAATCGCGAACAACGCCATAGAGCAATCTTGCGGCGGGCGAAGCGGCTCCGAGACCAGTTCGGGGAATTTGTGGAATTCGAAGACGAGGCTGTGGATAGACTGGGGCCATGTCCGACAGCGCAGCCTCCTCCCTCGTTCTGACCGAGGTGGACGACCAGAACGTCGCCCATGTGGTCATCAACCGCCCGGAGAGGCACAACGCGATCAATCTGGACGTCCTCAACGGCCTGCGCGCGACGTTCAAAGGCCTCGCCAAAAACCGCGAACTGCGGGCCGTGCTGCTCAGCGGCGCAGGTCCGAGCTTCTCCTCCGGATTCGACACGTCTCTGTTCACCACGTCCTCTCCGGCGACTTCGGCCTACCGCATGCTCGGCACCACCAAGGCCGAGAACTGGTTCCAAGAGCCCATGTACGCGCTGCGCAGACTTCCCGTGCCGGTGATCGCGGTCATCCACGGCAACTGTTTCGGCGGCGGCGTCCAACTGGCGCTCGCGGCCGACTTCCGCTTCGCGCACCCTGAAGCCCAGCTGTCCATTCTTGAAGCGCGCCTGGGCCTGATCCCCGACCTGACTGCCAGCGTGACACTGCCCGAACTCGCCCGGATCGACCAGGTCAAGCGCCTCGCCATGACCGGAAAAGTGATCGGAGCCGCAGAAGCGGCCCAGCTCGGCCTGGTCACAGAGGTGGCTCAGGACCCCAAAGCCGCCGCGCTCGAGCTGGTCGCCGAACTCGCCGCCCGCTCCCCCGACGCGATCGCCGCCGGAAAGTTCCTGTTCCAAAACACCTGGACGCGCGGCCACCGACTGTCCTTGCTGGCCGAACGGGTGACACAGATGCGGCTGCTGTCGGGGAAGAACTTCCGCATCGCCAGCAAAGCTGTCGCCGAGAAAACTGTCCCGAAATTCCTGCCTCGAACGTGGTGAACAGCCACGACGGGCGACGATCCCAACTTGTCGGCTGGCTCTTCGTCTCGCCGAGCGCGATCGGGCTCGGCGCCTTCATGCTGTTCCCGGCCCTCGCAGTGCTGTGGCTCTCCACACAAGACTGGGATCTGATCGGGCCAAGCCGTTTTGTGGGCCTCGGGAACTGGCGGGCCGTGCTCACCGATCCGCAGTTCGGGCATTCCTTGCTGGTGACGATAGGCTTCACCGCTGTGGTGGTGCCCGCGCAAACGGCGCTGGGACTCTGGGTGGCGACCCTGCTCACCAAAGGACTGCGCGGTTCCTCGGTGTTTCGGACGGTCCTCGCCGTCCCGTGGGTCTGCGCGCCGCTGGCCCTCGCCCTCATCTGGAAATGGCTCCTCTCCCCCGCAGACGGCGCGATCAACGCCCTCACGGGTTCGCACGCCGAATGGCTCACCGACCCGAAACTCGCATTTCCCGCGGTGGCGGCGGTGAGCGTGTGGTCGCAGACCGGCTACGTGGCCTTGTTCTTCGTGGCGGGGCTTTACGCCATCCCCGAGGAGCTCGGGCAGGCCGCCTGCCTCGACGGGGCGAGCTCGCGCCAGCGGTTTTGGCGGATCACCCTCCCCCTGCTGCGGCCCACGCTGGTCTTCGTGTCGTTGACCGGGGTGATCAACGCGGTGCAGGTCTTCGACCTCGTCTACGGGCTGACTCGTGGCGGCCCGAACGGGAGCACCGACCTCGTCGCGCACCGGCTGTACTCGGAGGCGTTCGAAGTGGCGCGGCCCGGCAGGGCCGCTGTGATGGCCGTCGTGCTGGCGCTCGGGCTGATGCTGATCGCTGTGGCCACCCGGCGGGTCGCGGAAAGCAGGGCGGCGTATGCGCTCCGGTAGCCGCCCGGGCGAGGCCGCGCGGGCGTATCTGATCCTCGGCTTGGCTTCGCTGCTGGTCCTCGCCCCGTACGCGTTGTCGGTGCTCACTTCGTTCACAACGCCGCAGCAGTATTTCACGCGGCCCCCGCTGGCCCTTCCCGATCCGCCGACCGCCGAGAACTACCTGGCGCTCGGCCAAGCCGGGTTCGGGCGAGCCGCGCTCGTCACCGCATTGGTCGTCGCGTTCCTGTTGCTGGGGCAGATCGTCTTCTCCGCGATGGCCGCCTTCGCCTTCGCGCATCTGCGGTTCCGCGGCCGCGACGCCCTGTTCTGGGCATACCTCGCCACGCTGATGGTCCCGCCGGTCACCGCAGTCGTGCCCTGGTATCTCATCATGGGCGCGCTCGGGCTGCGCGGCACATTCTGGGCGCTCGTGCTGCCCTACGTCCTCGGCTCCCCCTATGCGGTGTATTTGCTGCGGGAGCACTTCCGGCAGATCCCCGAGGAGCTCATCACCGCGGCGCGGCTCGACGGCGCGAGCACCTTCGACGTTTTCTACCATGTGATCATGCCGGTTTCCCGGCCGGTCCTCGCCACGTTGGCGCTCATCACCGTGGTCGCGAACTGGAACAGCTTCCTGTGGCCGCTGATCGCGACTGCCGGCCCGAAATGGCAGGTGCTGTCCGTGGCGACGGCGAATTTGCAGTCCCGCGAGGCCGGGAACTGGACCTTGGTGACCGCGGCGACCACTGTCGCGATCCTGCCGCTGTTGGTTTGCTTCCTCCTGGCGGGGCGGGGCCTTGTCCGCTCCATCGCGTTGACAGGTTTGAAGTGATGGCGGGCTTGACATGATGGCAGGGTGCTCGTGGTGAAGCAGTCGACAAAAGGGGCGATCGCCTTTGTGGCGGCGTTCGCGCTGCTCATCGTCGCGGCAATGTGGCTGGGCCGCGAACAGGCCGACGGGCGCACTGTTGTCACCGTGCGGCTGTGGGACAAGGCAGTCGCCGCCGCCTACCGAACATCTCTCGACGAGTTCGAGCGCAGACACCCGCAGATCCATGTGGATGTGCGAGTGGTGGCCTATGCGAACTACGCGATCAAGTTGCGCACCGACGTCGCCGGGGACGGCGCGGACGACCTGTTCTGGGTGGACGGGACGTATTTCGGCGACTACGCGCAGGCGGGCAAGCTCCGGTCGGTGGACGACGCTCTGGGGCCGGGCGCGAAAACCGCCTGGGCGCCCGCCGTGGTCGAACAGTTCAGCCGAGACGGCACGCTGTGGGCCGTCCCCCAGCTCTGGGACCCCGGCGTCGTCTTGTACTACAACAAAACCCTGCTCGCCAAAGCGGGCGTCAGCGCGCAGGATCTCGCCGCCGCGCGTTGGGACCCCGACCCGGCGCGCGATTCGTTCCTGCCGCTCGTGCAGAAGCTCGCCGAACGAAGCTCGTGGGGTTTCGGCGCGTTCGAAGACTTGCAGAGCACCATCTTGCCGTTCATCGGGTCAGCGGGCGGGCAACTGCAAGACGGCGAGCGGTTCGTCCTGGAAAACCCCAAGACGCAGACCGCGCTGCAGTACGTTGTGGACCTCATCAATCGATGGCATGTCGCGCCCTCGGCGGGCGACACGAACATCAACCCTGGTTTCACACTGGAGCAGTTCTTGCACGGCAAGCTGGCAATTTTCGAGTCGGGGCCCTATAACCTCGCGACAATCCACCAGAACGCGGACTTCCCTTGGGGTCTGACCGCCGCGCCAGCCGGTCCCGCCGGACGGGCGACCGTCGCCAACGGCGTTTCGGTCGCCCTGAACGCGCGCTCGCCGCATCCGGAAGCCGCCCGCGAGGTGTTGGCCTGGTTGGGCTCCGCCGAGGCGAACGCCGCGCTCGGCGAAAGCGGCGCGGCGGTTCCGGCCGTCACCCTGGCGACCGGCAGTTGGACCAAGCACTGGCAGGACCTCGGGGTGGACACGGAGCCGTTTTTCGCCGTGCCCGCCCGGATCCCCTCCCCGCGCGGCGCGCGCTTTGCCGCCGCCGCGCAAGCGGGCAAACCGATCCTGGACGAGATGTTCTCCGGGCGCCTCGCGGTGCCGGAAGCAGCCCGCCGCTACGACGCGACGGCCAATGAGGTCATCAGCTCCTGAGCCCCGGTCGCGGCAAACGCCGTGCCCCACGGCCGGCCTCCTAGCCCGAGCCCGCCGGAGCACGTGCAGGCGAAAACCTAGTCCTCGTCCCGCAGGCGGTCCTTGAGCGGGAGATGCTTAGGGTCGAGCGGCAGGTTCGCGACCACGGGGAAATTGCCGGTGTAGCCCACCCGCTCCTGCGCGATCGCGTGCACCCGGTCGCGCAACAGGAACCAACCGAGGATCAAAAGCGGCAGCAGCACGACGAAGAAAGTGGCCACCGTGATCGTGCCCTCGTATCTCCTGATGAACACCGTCTCGGTCTCTTTCGGCAGGGCCATGAGCACGAGGACGAGCACAAGGAAGACGAGGGTGGCGTACCCGGTGTAGGGGGCCCCGAACATCTTGAAGTCCGGCCGCACAGCCAATCCCTGCTTGCTCAGTTTGTAGAACTTCAACTGGCACAGGACGATCGAGGCCCAACTGGCCAGGATGCCGATGGAAGCCATCTCGGTGGCGATGCTGAACACTTCGGCCGCGTCTTCGATCAGGTAGTTCAGGATCACGCCGACCAAAGCGACGCTGCTGGTGAGCAGGATGCCCGGATACGGCACGCCTCGGGTGTTGATGCCGGTCATGAACGACGGCGCGCTGCCGTTCATCGCCATCGAGCGGATGATGCGGCCTGTGGAGTACAGCCCCGCGTTCAGGCTCGACATCGCGGAGGTGATGACCACGGCGTTCATCACGTCGCCCGCGTGCGGCACGCCAAGGGTGGAGAAGAAAGTGACGAACGGGCTGCCGCCGCCGTACTGGGCGTAGGGCACGAGGAGGCCGAGCAGCACCAAGGAGCCGACATAAAAGACCGCCACCCGCACAATGACCGAGTTGATGGCCTTCGGCATGACCTTCTCCGGGTCTTTCGCCTCGCCCGCCGCGGTGCCGACCATCTCCGATCCCGCGTACGCGAAGACAACAGTGGACAGCACGAGGAGCAACGGGATCACGCCCCTGGGGAACCAGCCGCCGGAACTGCTCACCATGCCCAAACCGGGCGTCCAATGGCTTTGTCCGTCAGCCGTGCCGAGTTTGACGCCCCACAGGACCACGATGAGTCCGACCGTGAGGAACGCGGTGAGCGCGATGACCTTGACGAGCGCCGCCCAGAACTCCATCTCGCCGAACCACTTCACCGAGATCATGTTCACCGTGAGCACGACGGCGAGCGCCGCCAACGCCCACACCCATGACGGCACCTCGGAGGTCGGCACCCAGACGCTGATGTACTGCGCGACGGCGCTGGTGTCGCCGATGCCGGTCATGGCCCAGTTCAAAAAGAACATCCAGCCGACCGCGTACGCGGCTTTCTCGCCCAAGAACTCGCGCGAGTACGACACGAACGAGCCCGACGAGGGCCGGTGCAGCACCAGCTCGCCCAAGGCGCGCAGGATGAAAAAGAGGAAGATCCCACAGAGGCCGTACGCGAGGAACAGGCCGGGGCCACGCTCGTGCAGGCGCAGCCCGGAGCCGAGGAAAAGCCCCGTGCCGATCGCGCCGCCGATGGCGATCATCTGGATCTGCCGGTTGCCGAGCCCTTTGTGATAGCCCTGTTCCTCTTGGGCCAAAAAGGAGTTGTCCGGCGTTCCCTGATCGATAGGTGCGGTCAAATCTCTCTTTTCCTCGCGTCTCTCTTCTGCGCACACGCCTGCAGCCCAGGCGTCCCGCCGAGCTTAGTCTTAGGCCTGCGGATCTTTGAACGGCAGGTTCTGCGGGTCCAAGGGCAAGTTCGCGACGACGGGGAACTTGCCGGTGTACCCCATCCGTTCCTGCGCGATGGCGTGCACCCGGTCCCGCAGCAAGAACCATCCGGCGACAAGGATCGGCACAAACACGAAGAAGAACGCGCCGACCGTGATCGTGCCCTCGTATTTCTTGATGAAGTCGGTCTCGCCCGATTTCGGCAAACCCATGATGACCACGACCGCGGCGAGGAACACGAGCGTGGCGTAGTTGCTGTACGGGGCCCAGGGCATGCGGAACGACGGACGCACAGCCAGGCCTTGTTTGGCGAGTTTGAAGAATTGGAGTTGGCAGACGACAATCGAGGCCCAGCCGCCCATGACGCCGATCGACGCCATCTCGATCGCGATGCTGAACACTTCTTTGGCGTCTTGCAGCAGGTAGTTGAGCAGCACGCCGACCACCGTGAAAAAGCACGTCAGGAGGATGCCCGGGTAAGGAACGCCGCTGGAGTTCATCTTTGAGAGGCGTTCGGGCGCGCTGCCGTTCATGGCCATCGAGCGGATGATGCGGCCTGTGGAGTACAGCCCCGCGTTCAGGCTCGACATCGCGGAGGTGATGACCACGGCGTTCATCACGTCGCCCGCCCATGGGGCTCCGAGGCTGGAGAAGAATGTGACGAACGGGCTGCCGCTGCCGTAGTTCAGGTAGGGCACCAGCAGCGCCAAAAGCGCCACCGAGCCCATGTAGAAGAAGACGATCCGGAACAGCACCGCGTTGATGGCCTTCGGCATGACATGCTCCGGGTCCTTGGCCTCGCCCGCCGCCGTGCCGACCAGCTCCACCGCCGAGTAGGCGAAGACCACGCTGGAGAGCACCACGAAAAGCGAGAAGTACCCGTGCGGGAACCAACCGCCTGGGGTGTTCGCGACCATGGCGACGCCGGTGTGCCATTCGGCGACCGCGGCCGCGGGCTCGCCTGGCGGCGTGTAGGCGGTCAAGTGCAGCCCCCAGACGAGCACGACCACGCCGACGACAAGAAACGTCACGAGGGCGATGACTTTGACCAGCGCCGCCCAGAACTCCATCTCGCCGAACCACTTCACCGAGATCATGTTCACCGAGAGCACGATGACCAGCGCCAAGAGCGCCCACACCCATCCTGGGACGACGTCGGTTTTCACCCACCGCCCGATATAGCCCGCGATGGCGCTGGTGTCCGCTATCGACGTCATGGCCCAGTTCAAAAAGACCATCCAGCCGACCGCGTACGCGGCTTTCTCGCCCAAGAACTCGCGCGAGTACGACACGAACGAGCCCGACGAGGGCCGGTGCAGCACCAGCTCGCCCAAGGCGCGCAGGATGAAAAAGACGAACAAGCCGCACAGGCCGTACGCGAGGAACAGGCCCGGGCCCGCGCTGTGCAGTTTGAGGCCCGCCCCCATGAACAGTCCCGTGCCGATCGCGCCGCCAATGCCGATCATCTGGATCTGCCGGTTGCCGAGCCCTTTGTGATAGCCCTCGTCTTCTTTGGCCAAGTACGCATCCGCCGGAACTGCGGTATTCGTGTTATCCGTTGGTACGGTCAAACGCTGTGTCCTTACGTTCGAGACGAATGAAAGTGCTTTGACGATATCGTGTCGTGTGACCCGCGCCCAACCTTGTGTGTTAATACCATGTTACATGTCACAAGAGATCGTGCCATATCACCCGACAGCGCGGTACTGCAGGACTCTGAGGAGCACGTCGGCGAACTCCCCGCAGCTCCGGTAGCGCGCCCCAGGGGCTTTGGCGAGGGCCTTGTGCAACACCGAGTCCACAGCGGGCGGCAGCCACGGCGCGCGCTGGCGGGCGCTCGGCGGCGCCGATTTCAGGTGCGCGCCCGCCACCGCCCATGTGGTTCCCTTCGGGAACGGCGGCTTCCCGGTCAACAGCTCCATCGCGCTCGCCGCGAGGGCGTACTGATCCGTGGCCGGGCCGATGGGGCCGTAATCCCCGCGCCGCGCGGTGAGCAGCTCGGGCGCGGCGTACGGCAGCGAGGCGAGGCGGTTCGCGTGGCCCGCTCCGTCGACGATCTCCTCGGCGCAGCCGAAGTCGCTCAGATACACCGTGAAGTCCGGGCTCAGGGCGACCAACAGGTTGGCGGGCTTGACGTCCAAATGCACGACACGATGGGCGTGGGCGCCCTCCAACGCCGACGCGGTTTGGCGGAGCAAAATCTCGAACCTGCCCAAATCCGGGATCTCTGCGCGTTTGGGGATCAGCGCCGAGGCGCTGTGCTGCGCGACCACGGGGAAGCTGAGCCACAAGGTGCGCAGCGTCTCGCCCAGCTCGGTCGGCACCAGGATGTTGGGATGTTCCAAGTTGCGCGTCACCACGTACTCGTGCGCGAACTGATCGCGCTCGGCGGGAATGCCCGCGTACGCGGGGAAGAGGATCTTGAGCGCTTCGAACCGTTGGGTCAGCGGCTCGCGCACGGCGTAGACCTCGGCGCGTCCGCCCCGGCCCAGGAACGACACCACCTGTCGGGAGGCGAACCAATCGCCCGGAGCGAGCAGCCTGCCGTCAGGCTTTTGCTCAAACAGAGGACTTCTCGGGGTCTCCCGCCTCCACAGGGTTCAGGATCTGAACGACTGACCGGGTGAGCGCCGCCTCGAAGAGCGGGCCCAGTTTCTGCAGCACCGGCCCCCCAAGGTGCGCGTCCAACGCCTCTCGGCTCGACCAACGCTCCACGAACACGAACACCTCGTCGTTCTCATTAAGGCTGTAGAGCTCGCAGCCATGCTCCGGGTGCGTGGCCTCGACCGCGTCGACGAGCGCGGATCGGACCTCGTCGCGACGATCCGGCTTCGGCGTGAGGACGGCGACCACGACAACACTCATGGATGTATGTTAACCCCATGTCCGCAGCCCTCGCCGCTGGAGCTGCTTTTCGGCCCCTGCTTCGCCATCGCCGTGACCGCAACAGGAGTCTCACCCGTTCGCACCTGTCCTGACCCGGCTCAACGCCCGGTCCAGGGCGCAGAGCGCGAGGCCGAGCTCCTCTGCGGCGACCGTGAGGGCCGGGCGCAAGCGAATGCCCCGCTCCCCCGTGCCGACTATGGCAACCTGCTCCTTCGCAAAGAGATCCGCCACAACGGCGTCGCGGATCGACGCGCTCGGCAAGTCGATCGCGCACATCAGGCCCTTGCCGCGCGGGTTCTCGACCATGCCTGGGTGACGCTGCGCGAGGTCGACGAGGCCGCAGAGCAGGACTTCGCCGAGGCGGGCGGCGCGCTCCACCAAATTTTCCGCCTCGATGACTTCGTAGATCCGCCGGGCGCGCACCATGTCCGTGAGATTGCCGCCCCAAGTCGAGTTGATCCGGGAGGAGACTCGGGTCGCGTTCGTCTTGAGCTCTTCGACCCTGCGTCCTGCCATGATGCCGCAGACCTGGGTCTTCTTGCCGAAAGCAACGATGTCCGGCTCAAGGCCCAGCCCAAGGTGCGCCCATATCGTCCCCGTCATCCCGACGCCGGTTTGCACCTCGTCCACGACGAAAAGCGCGTCGTGCTCGTGGCAGAGATCCTGCGCCGCGCGCAAGAACTGCGGGCGCATATGCCGGTCGCCGCCCTCGCCTTGGACTGGCTCGCAGAGAAAGCACGCGATGTCGTGGGGGTGCGCGGCGAAGGCCGCCCGCATCTGGGCCAGCGCGCGCTCCTCAGCCGCCGGGACGTCGTCAAGGCCGGTGTGCGGGGTCTCGATCCGGGGCCAGTCGAACGTGGGGAAACGGTCCGTTTTGGCCGGGTCGGTGTTCGTGAGCGATATCGTGTAGCCGCTGCGGCCGTGGAACGCCCCGGTCAGATGCAGCACTTTGGCGCCGAGCGGCTTCCCGTCCGGGCCGAACCTGCCTTCGGCCTCATTGCGCTGGCTCTTCCAGTCGAAAGCCACTTTCAAGGCGTTCTCCACCGCCAGCGCGCCGCCGTCGATGAAGAAGAGCCTCGGCAGCTCCGCGATGCCGAGAACCCTGCGGAAGACCTCGACGAACCGGGCCTGCTGCGTGGTGTAGACATCTGAGTTCGACGGCTTGTTGACCGCCGCGCGCCCCAGTTCGGCGAGGAATTCCCCGTCCTCGGCGAGCGCGGGGTGGTTCATGCCGAGCGCGTTGGAGGCGAAGAAGCCGAACATGTCCAGGTAGCTTGTGCGGTCCCGTTGGTCCACGAGCCAGCTGCCCCGTGATCGCTCAAGGTCGAGGACGAACGGAAAACCGTCGACCAACTGGGACTTCGCCAAGGATTCGAGCACGTCTCCTGGCGCGACGATGGAAGCTGCTGCGGGCAGGAAGGTCGCGGTCATGCAACCATCCTAGCAAAATCTTTATGATTTTTGTACGCAAATACTGCAAATATTTCTTTTTCTTTGCTTTTGTGCGATAATATTTCCGCTAGACGTTCTGCGCGTTGTCGTAGAATGTCTGCAAGACGATGGTGCTCCGGGTGCTCACCGCGGCCGTGGCGCGGATCTGCTGGAGCAGGCGCTCCAACTCCCTCGGCGAGCTGGTGCGGACAAAAAGGACGTAACTCTCCTCGCCCGCCACGGAGTAACAGGCCTCAACCCCTGGGACGCCTCTGAGCAACGCAGGGACGGTGTCGGGAGCGGAAGGATCGAAAGGCGTGATGGCGACGAAAGCGGCGAGCGGGCGGCCGAGCGCCTCGTGGTCGACGGCGGCGGTGTACCGGGCGATCACACCTTTCGCTTCGAGCCTGCGCACACGGGATTGGACGGCGGAAACCGAAAGCCCGGTCGCCTTGGCCAATTCGGCGAGCGTCGCGCGGCCATCGGCCACAAGCTCGCGCACCAAGAGCCGGTCCAACTCGTCGATACGGGCAGGTTCGGGCGACGACGCAGGCGCCGCGCCGTCGGGGAGAGACTCAAAGACCATGAAGGAAGGGTAGGAGATGGTCGCACGCCACGCATTGCGGGCCCGTTTCGCCGAACGCCTCTCCGCGCATTACAGCGTCGAAGTGCCCGCCTACACGACACTGGTGGACGTCACGGAGCAAGTGAACCAAGACTATTGCGGAACTGCGCCTTCACGCGAGCGCGTCGGGGCGGAGCGGCACGGCGCGATACGCGTCGGCACGCCCGAGGAGCTTGCGCAAGTCTGCCGGATCTTTGCTGGATTCGGCATGTTCCCGGTCGGGTTCTACGACTTGCGCGACGCGAAGCCGACCCCTGTGCCGGTGGTCTCCACCGCATTCCGCCCGACGAGCCCCGCCGAACTCGAGCGCAACCCGTTCCGGGTGTTCACCTCGATGCTCGCGGTGCGCGATCCGGCGTTCTTCAACGACGACCTGCGCCCGCGCCTGGAAGCGTTCCTCGCCCGCCGCCAGCTCTTCCCCCCGCGCCTCCTCGAGCTCGCCGACCGCGCCGCGCAAGACGACGGCCTGCCCCCGGAGGCCGCCGAAGAGTTCGTGCTCCTCGCCGCGAAAGCGTTCGCCCTCTCCCCCGAGCCGATCGACGGCCCGTGGTACCGCGAGCTCGAGGCGGTCTCCGCCGTGGCCGCCGACATCGGCGGCGTCACCTCGACGCACATCAACCACCTCACCCCCCGAGTCCTCGACATCGACGAGCTCTACCGCCGCCTCGCGGCCCTGGGGCTGAAGATGATCGACGAGATCCAAGGCCCGCCGCGCTGGCCAGGACCAGACGTGCTCCTACGGCAAACCTCCTTCCGCGCCCTGGACGAGCCGAGGTCCTTCCGCGAAGCGGACGGGACGATCCGCCCCGGGAGCCTGCGGGTGCGCTTCGGCGAAGTGGAGGCGCGCGGCGTCGCGCTCACCAAAGCCGGGCGGGAGCGCTACGACCAAGCTTTGGCCGCCGCCGACGCGCTGCGCGCCGCCGAGGGCATAACCGGACAACAGGCCGCGGCACGGGTGTGGCCGGACTTCTTCCCGATGACCGAGGCCGCGTTGGCCGAGCAGGGGCTCGGCTTCTTCACCTACACCGCGGACAACAAAGGAGGCGTGCGCGCTGCGCCCATCCTCTACGAGGACTTCCTGCCGCGCAGCGCCGCCGGCATCTTCCAGTCCAACGTCGACGAGGAGGCCGACACGCCCCCGAGGCCGCCGCAAGCAGACTACGACCAGGACTGGCTCTCTGGGGCGCTCGGCCATGAGATCCTCGACCCCGACGCGCTGTACCGCGCCCAAGAACACGCCTCCCGCGCCGACGCGGCCCGAAAGCTCGGACTCGCACCCGACCAGATAGGAAGAACGCTATGACCGAGAACCCGATCCAACCCAGCCTGCGCCGGCTCCTCGCCGAAGCGCTCGCCGAACTGCGCATCGACCAAGGGGCCTGGACGGGCGAAGGCCCCGATTCGCTCGCTGTGCGCACGCCGATCACCGGCGGCGAGCTGCTGCGCCTGAAGGCCGATGACGGACAAGGGGTTGCGGCTTCGGTCGCGGCGGCCCATACAGCGTTCCTCGCGTGGCGCGAGGTGCCCGCCCCCGCCCGCGGCGCCGTGGTGCGCCGTCTCGGGGAGCTTCTGCGCGAACACAAAACCGCGTTGGCCGCGCTCGTCACCCTGGAAGCCGGAAAGATCACCACCGAGGCGCTCGGCGAGGCGCAAGAGATGATCGACGTCTGCGAGTTCGCGGTCGGGCTCTCCCGCCAGCTCTACGGCAAAACCATCGCCTCCGAGCGCCCAGGGCACGCGCTGCGCGAGACATGGCACCCGCTCGGGGTGGTCGGCGTGATCTCCGCGTTCAACTTCCCCGTGGCCGTGTGGGCGTGGAACACCGCCCTCGCCTTGGTCTGCGGCGACACCGTGGTGTGGAAGCCGTCCGAGCTCACCCCGCTCACCGCCGTCGCCTGCCATGGGCTCCTGCGCCGAGCGCTCGAGGACACCGGCAACGACCCGAACACCCATCAGCTCGTGCTCGGCGGCCCAGGCGCCGGCGAAGCGCTGCTTGACGACCCGAGGGTCGCCCTGGTGTCCGCCACTGGCTCCACACGCATGGGCCGCGAGGTCGCCCCGAGGGTCGCCGCCCGCTTCGGGCGAAGCCTTTTGGAGCTCGGCGGGAACAACGCGGCTGTCGTCGCCCCGAGCGCGGACCTGGACTTGGCGCTGCGCGGCGTGGTCTTCGCCGCGGCGGGGACTGCCGGGCAGCGCTGCACCACGCTGCGCAGGCTCATCGTCCACGAGAGCGTCGTGGAGGAACTCGTCCCCCGGCTTGTCAGCGCGTATCAGGGCCTGAGAATAGGCAACCCGCTCTCGGAGGGCGTGCTCGTCGGGCCTCTCATCCACCGCGGCGCCTACGAAGGCATGGCGAAGGCCCTGGAGCAGGCGCAGCACGAGGGCGGCAAAGTCCTCGTCGGCGGGGAACGCGCCCCGACCCCTCCCGGCTGCGCCGCCGACGGGCCGGGCGAGTCCTATTACGTCTCCCCCGCGATCGTGCGGATGCCCGGCCACACCGCGGTGGTCGCGCAAGAAACCTTCGCGCCGATCCTGTACGTGCTCGCCTACGCCGAGCTGGACGAGGCCATCGCGCTCAACAACGCCGTGCCGCAGGGCCTCTCTTCCGCGATTTTCACCAACGACGTCCGGGAAGCGGAGCGGTTCCTGTCGGCCTCCGGCTCGGACTGCGGCATCGCGAACGTCAACATCGGCACCTCCGGGGCAGAGATCGGCGGCGCCTTCGGCGGCGAGAAAGAGACCGGCGGCGGACGTGAGTCCGGGTCGGACTCGTGGAAGGCGTACATGCGCCGCTGCACCGCAACAGTGAATTACTCGGCCGAGCTGCCGCTCGCGCAGGGCGTGGACTTCAGCTAGCGCCCGTGCCCGGCCTTTCGCCGTCGCATGGATTCCCGACTGGTTACACTCGACCCGTGTGGCGAAACGAGACACGACGGCTCGTGCTCGTGCTCGTGCTCGTCGCACTCGCCCTGCTGGTCTCGCACTGCGGCAAAGCCAAAAACCAAACCCTGGACGCTGCGAACTCGTTGGATTGGCGCACAGCGGACGCCTGCGCAGGCGTCCAGGCCCAGGACGTCGCGCCGTTCGCGAACGGGGCGGTCAGCCAGCAGCGAGAAGCCAGCCCCAAGCGGACTGGCTGTGTTTTCGTCGACGCCGCCGGGGCCGACCGGTTCTCGGGCGCGCTCGTCTACATCGGATACGACCCCAGAGATCTCACGCTGCTGACGCAGCGCCAAGGCCCGCCGCCCGCGCGGGCGTGGCAGCGCCAAATCAAACTCGACGGGAGCACCGCCCTCGTGGTCGCCGAAACCGCCGACAACTGCCAAGTCATCCTGCCGCTCTCGGGCGAGCAGGACGGCTGGGGCGTGCGCTTCGAGCTGGCCCCGAACCGGCCAGCGCCAGAGGCGCAAGCCTGCGCGGCGCACCTGCCTGTGCTCGAAAAAGCAGTCCGGGGGCTGCCCGATCTGCTGCGCGCCCCGGACTCGCCCGCGACAGCGCCGAGCGTCGGCCCGGCTTCCCAAGGTCTCGCCGAATCCTGCGCCCAATTCCGGTCCGTGGGCGCACGGGCGAGCGCGATGACGCTGCCGCTGCTCGACGCCGCTGGCAAAGCGCTCAGCCCGGATTCCGCCAAAGCCATGCGCATCAGCAAGGACGCCGCTGCCGAAGGGCTCTTGGACTCGGCAATCGCCACTCGTCGTCTCGCGGCCCGGCCGATTCCCGCCCAACTGCGCACAGAGCTCAACCTTTACGCGCGCAATGCCGATCTTTTCCGGCAAAAGCTGCTCGGCCCACCACAAACCGGCGAAACCTATCTCCGTCTGGCGCTCGCAGTGCAGGTGAACCAGGCGAAGGCGCTCACCTTCTGTCCAGCCGAGTAGCCCCCGAGGGGCCTGTGGACGATCAGAAAATTATCCACAGTTCTCGCTTTCCCCGGAAAAACCCCGCATCCTGTCGGAGATCCCCGGTTCCCTGATGTCACGAGCGCTGCTCGGGCACAGAGAGGAACCAGGTATGACGAAACGACTCAACTCCGCGCAGCGGATCACCCGTTGCCGGACGCATCCGGCCGCGAGGCGGCCGCAGCTGGCCGATCAGGCGTTGCTGCTGTCCTGCGGACTGTTGCGCGCGAACGGCATGGCCGTCATCGAAGCGGACTGGCGCTCGCGCGACCACCGGATCGGCGTTGTTGCGAGGGACGGCGGCGCGCTCTGCTTCATCGCCGTCATCGCACACGGCGCCATCGGCTCCAAACCCACCGAACGGCTCGTGGACCACAGCGCTCGCCTGCGGCTGCGCGCGGCCGCGGGCGAGTGGTTGCGCAACGAGCCCGCGGTCACGACCGCGGGCTCGTTGCGCTTCGACCTGATCTGCGCCGTGATCCGGCATCCAGGCGCGTTTGAGCTGCGCCATCACAAGGGGGTGGCGTGATGGCGATGGGCAGATCGCATTCCGTCGGCGTGATCGGGGTCGAAGGGATCATCATCGAGGTTGAAGCGTACCTCGACCCAGGAGCGGCAGGGGTGTGCCTGGTCGGCCTGCCCGACACCGCCTTGCAAGAATCCCGCGACCGGATCCGGGCTGCGGTGCGCAACAGCGGGGCCGCATGGCCGCAAGGCCGGGTCACCCTCGCACTGTCTCCTGCCACCGTGCGCAAAGTCGGCTCGATGCACGACGCCGCGTTGGCGGTCGCAGTGCTCGTCGCGTCCGGCGGGCTGCCCGCCGACGCGGCGAAACGCGCCGTCGTCCTTGGCGAGCTGGCATTGGACGGCAGACTGCGCCCCGTGCGAGGAGTTCTGCCCGCCGTGCTCGCGGCGAGGCGGGCAGGCTGGTCGGATGTGGTGGTGCCAGAGGCGAACCTGTCCGAGGCGGGCCTGGTCACGGGATTGCGAGTGCACGGAGCCCCGTCGCTCACAGCACTGTGCTCATGGCTGCGCGGGCAGCGCGAGCTGCCCCAGCCCTCACCGAAGCCCCAGCAGACTGCAGATCCAGGTCCCGACCTCGCCGATGTCGTCGGACACGAAGAAGCGCGATTCGCGCTGGAAGTGGCTGCCGCAGGCGCGCACCACCTCATGCTGACCGGACCCCCCGGGGTCGGCAAAACCCTGCTCGCCGCCCGACTGGTCGGGCTCCTGCCCCAGCTCAGCGACGACGAAGCCCTTGAGGTGACCGCCATCCACTCTTTGGCGGGCTCGCTTTCCGAAGAGCATCCGGTCGTGCTTCGTCCGCCGTTCATCGCGCCGCACCACACCACGTCGGTCACCGCCCTCGTCGGCGGCGGCGTGGGCATGGCCACTCCTGGAGCGGTGTCGAAAGCGCACTGCGGCGTGCTGTTCCTCGACGAATGCGCGGAGATGGGCGCGAAATCCCTGGAATCGCTGCGAACACCGCTCGAAGAGGGCGAAGTCCGCATCGCGCGACGCGACGGGGTGGCTCGCTACCCGGCCCGGTTCCAACTGGTCCTGGCGTGCAACCCATGTCCGTGCGCGCCGTCTCGCGACCTTGATTGCGTGTGTCCGCCACAGCTTCGACGGCGCTACCTTGGCAAGCTCTCCGGCCCGCTCATCGACCGAGTCGACCTGAGGGTGCGGCTGCACCAAATATCCGCGGGCATGTTCGAACACGAACGAGGCGAATCATCGCAGACTGTCCGGGCGCGAGTCGCCGAAGCGCGGACTGCGGCCGCGAAGCGATGGCAGAACTACGGGTGGCGCACCAACGCGCAAGTGCCCGGCCCGTTCCTGCGCCAAGAGTTCCCCCTCGACAAACCCGCGTTGCAACCATTGGAGCTTGCGCTGCGCCGCGGCATGGTCAGCGCCCGAGGGGCAGATCGGTGTTTGCGGGTCGCGTGGACGCTCAGCGACCTCGCTGGCAAAGACCGCCCCTGCGTGTCCGAGGTGGCCCAGGCGCTGTCGTTCCGAGACCGGAGCGCGGCATGAGGCGCGACGAACGCGAACTGGCCTGGGCGTACTTGTCCCGAGTCGTGGAACCGCCCTGCCCTGAGCTGATCGAATTCCTCAAAGAGCGGGACGTGGTCGAAGCAGCTCGTCTGATCTCCAAAGACGAGCTTCCCCATGAGCAGAGGAAACTTCGAGAGCTGACCTGCGCGCGCCGAGAGTGCGATTTCGCCCGGCACGACCTCGAAAAAATCACCCAGCTCGGGGGTCGTCTCATCACTGCGGACTCACCCGATTGGCCCGCCTGGCGCTTGCTGGCTTTCGAGCAAGCACGGGCTCGGGACGGCGGCGGACACCACAGGCTCGCGCTCGCCGAACCACTCGCCTTGTGGACGCTCGGCGACATCGACCTCGCGACGGCAACCGGGTTCAGCTGCGCGGTGGTGGGCACACGGGCCAGCACCGGCTACGGGGAGCGGGTCGCTGCGCAATGGTCCTGTGAGATCGCCGAAGCCGGAGGCGCCGTCATCTCTGGCGGCGCGTACGGAGTCGACGCGGCGGCGCATCGCGGAGCGCTCGCCGGAGGCGGCACGACACTCGCTTTGCTCGCGTGCGGCGTGGATGTGCCCTATTCTGCAAGTCCTAAAGGTACCTTCTGAGGCACATTCGTGGCGAAGGACGATTGGAGAACGAAAGTGGCATGTTCACGGCACTTTAGTCCGGACAGGTCGTGCTATCTCGTTGATGCGGTGAAGGCGGTTCGACTGGGCTCGGCGCAGGCTCGACCTCGGCTCCGACTCGGGAGTGCAGAAAATCGTGGGGCGGGGGAGCTTGCGGACATCCTGTAGCGATGCCTTGAGCCCTGGACAGGCGATGAGTGGCCAGTATGCTCATGACCGCCGACGATGACCACGCTCTCATACGGAACAGATCAGTTGTGGGATGACGCTCAACCGCTGTGCGTATCCATGGCATGGTGTAGCCTCGCCTCTGTGCAACGACGGAGTCCTTCGCGAGGGTTTCATATGCGTGAGCTGGCGGAACGCATCACCTTGGCGCATATGACGGATTTGATCGTGTCTTCTCTCGCCGTTTCCTGCCTCATGGGATGCGGAACCGGCTCGGCTGCCCCGACTGCGGTGCCGGTCAGTTCTGCGGAGGGGGTTGCCGGGCAGGTGGTGGAGTTCTCCGTGACCGCAGAGCCTGCGGCGCACGCGGTGATCTCCTGGGGCGTCTACAACAACTCGGAGACTCCTGCGCAGAAGGTTCTGGAGGCGTGCGGCGACACGGGCGGCCCAACGGACAGGCCGCTGCCGTTCCACGCGTCGTGCGCTGCGCAAAAGGGCAGTCAGCTCGCGTCGGTCACCGCCACATGGGTCTCGGCCAGCGGCGATCTGCCGAAACTGCACTGCTCGATCAAAGTGGGCGGAAAGACTCTGACCGAGGCCGACAGCCCTCAGCAAGGCGCGGGAAGCGGCGGGTTCGCTTCCACGAATGTCGCGTGCACGCACCGGCTCGCGTGGAAACTGCCGCCTCGCTGAACCGGAACACACATGAACGCCCACTGAATGGGCACGAGCGTTTCTTGCCCCTGCTAGAATCCTCGCAGGATTGAGAGGAGAGGAACCAGAATGACGTTGACCGTGAATCCTGCCGCGTTGTCGCATTTCAGGGATGTGGAGACGGCTTTGGCGGGCAAGACCGAGGACGCGAAGAAATACGTCGAGAAGCATCTCGAAGACCTCGGCGTGTTCAGCACGGGGGTGGCTGGCGTTGTGACGTGGCAGGTCGCGATCAGCAAGATCCCCGAAGCCCGCGAAGCGGTCCTCGCCAACCTCGACCGGCTGCACGAACTCGTGACCGGATCGGCGAAAACCGTGGGAGATTCCGGGGACGAGTACAAAAAGCTCGACCTGCACCACGCCCAGCAGATCGACGAAGGATTCACCGAACAGCCCTATGAGCATTACAAACCAGCGGGCAAGCCCGGAGCGGCGGAAGATCCCGCGTCGAAGCTCACCGATCCAAAGGCGGAGCATAAGATCCCCGAGGTCATTGGCGAGACGTTCTCCCTCGGCAGTTGGCTGAGCCTGGGCAAGCTGGCGGACGAAGCCATTAAGGCGATCTGCGGGGTGAATCCTGGGGAATGGGTGGCTCAGCGGCTCGCGGGTGATTGGGAGGAGTTCTCGAAAGCGGCGGACTCACTGCGGCATGTTGGTGATTTCTACGCCGCGTTCGCGGACAATATCGGGGCTGATCTGGATACGATGCTCCAATCGTGGCAAGGGCACGCCGCGACAGAGGCTGGCGCGTATTTCACCTCGCTCGCCGCGAGCGTGCAAAACCAAAAGAATCCTCTTTTCGCCTTGGCGCAACAGATGGACATCACCGCCGAGGGTGTCGCTTCGTTCGTGGATTTCGTGAAGGGCTTGCTAGAAGAACTCATGGATTACGGCATAAGCCTCGGTATTGAAGCGGCTGCCGCAGCTGCCAGCTCGGAGACTCTACTAGGTCCCCTGATCGCAGGAGGGTGCGCCGCTTACACGATTTATAAGGCAGAGCAGACCTGGAAGAAAATAGCGGATACAATCGACAAGGCTTGGTCGATATCCCAAGCCTTTGTAGGTTTCACCACTGGCACTATGGGCGCTCTGCGCGACTTGCAGAACAGCCCTCTGCCCGCAGGGGCGTACCAGCACCCTAGCGCTCCGGAGCATCACTGATGGGCGGCGAGGCGAAGCCGCTGCTCGATGTGGCGCGGGGCGATCAGGCGCAGTCAGAAGTGCTGCGGGCCTCCCTGAAAATACTGCGGGACAAGAGCGGCAACCCCGAGTTCAAATCTCTAGTCGACGATGTTCTCGCAGGGCGCAGAAGCCTCCGGGACGTGTCGCGCAATGCCGTTTTCAACGACAGCATCGCGAAGGACGCGGCCAAAGGCATCGCCGCCTACAACGACCTTTCCGAAGAGGAACGGCAAACGCTCGCAGCGAAAGGCGAAGCCCAGCTTGAGCGCATACCCTCCGGCGAGATCAGCGCCATAGAGGCAATTTCAGGCGAGGCCCCGCAAGAAGACGAGTACGAGTTCGACCCCGACGACCCATTGCGCCGCAACGCCCCTGCAGGCCAATCACCCCAAAACACTCTCGCTCATGAGGAAGAAGACGAGTACGAGTTCGACCCTTCCGACCCTCTTCGAAGAAGGGGTTGAGTCGTGTTCATCCTGTGAGGGAGAACAGCGCCCCCAGTCCCGCGACCAGCAAGAGCATCGCCACGTTGGTTATAAGCCATCCGCCGAATGTTCTCATGGGGACGCGTGGCAGCACTCCTCGCGGAGTCTCGACGCGCAATTGCGCGAGTTTGAGGAAGACACGGAAGTTGAAGACCGCGAGCGCGAAGAGCACGCCCGCCATCGCTATCACGAAAGCGAGCCTCCACCCGAACCGGTTGAAATTCAAAATGCCGGATACGACGACCGCGACCCCGAAAATCCCCCATCCCGCCGCTGCTCCCGCGAAACGAGCCCCAGTCAGAGACTGAACAGTGAACATACGCGTTTCGGCATTGGGTTCAGGCGTTGACACTGTTTAAAGCTCCTTAGCCTCGAGGAGCCAGGTTTTGGTGTGGCGGTGTTCTTCGATGTGTTCGAGGAGCCATATGGCGAGTTTGCCCATGGTGTAGTCGAAGGAGAGCAGCATCCAGTTCAGGTACTGATACCAAGACTCGACGAGCTCCGCATGACATCCGAGGGGCAGGCCGGAGTGCTCTGCCTGCTGGTCTCTGACGATTTTGAGGACTTTGTGGACGCGCTCGCGCATGTCCCTGGTCGCGCCCGGCTCGCCCGCGTCTATCAGGGCGATGCGGGCGTGATAGTCCTCGAAGAAGTAGCGTTTGCCCTCGGGATCCTCCTCCGGCCCCGGCTCGCGCCAAACCCCGCCCGACTTGGGCCATGGCCCCGCTCTTCCCCATTCAGGCAGCCCGATGTCTTCGGGGGTCTCTTCCCGTTGGAACCACGCGGCCTCCCCGAATTTCGTCCATTCGTCCTCGCCCGCAGCCCACGCGCGCACCGACGCGAGATATCGCGCGGCCTCGGCCTGGGCTTCTTCGGCGTGGACCCATGTCGCGAGGGTGAGACGGTCCCAACAGGCCTCCAAGGTTCGGCGCACGGTGCGGATCATCGGATGCGTCCCGAAGCCCCGCCCGTCGCGGATCGACAGCATTTCCCGATGCGCCGGGATCCAGCCCACGCGCTGCTCACGGCATGTGCGGTGGTTCACCGGGCAGTAGGAGCAACCGCAGTTGGTCAACCCATACGGGAATCCGATCATCTCGTGCGCGCACGCTCTCGCCCGAACCTCCTCCTCGACCATCGCTGTGGCGCCGAGGAAGTCCTCCAGGTGCGCCTCAATGAGCGCTGCGTGCTCCGCGCGCGCCGCCCGGACATCGCGGCCAGTCACTTGTGTCACGCCCCCGCGCCGCTGAGGGATTCGGAGAGCGCCGTCGCCTCCACGCCCGCGTTGCGCAGCAGCAACACCACGTCCAACAACCGGTCCTCGTGCTCGGCGGTGTACAGGCTGGCGAACGCCCGCAACAACGCGACACGCTGCGCCGTGGAGAGGACCTCGCCCGCCGACGGCTCGAAGCCATCCACCTTCGCCCACCCCGCGACCGCGGCCCGCGCCGCCGCCGCGTCGCGCTCCGCGGCCTCGACCGCCTCCCACGCCGCGCGCACCAGCTCCGCGTCCGGGGCCTGCCCGTTGTTCGCCAAACCGTACAAGGCGGAGAAGACCCGGTCGTCCTCGCTGGAGAAGTTGCTGCTCGCCAACTGCGGGCGCAGCAACGCGTACCCGACCTCCCGGAACCTATCGCGCCGGACACTCGCGGCCCGGCCCGCCAGCTCGGGGTCCATCGCCCGCAACGGATGCGCCATCAACCTGCCTGCCCTTCCCCGCTTAGAAGCTGAAACTGTCGTCGACCGTGCCGTCCGGGCGGCGTTTGCGCGCGAGCCGGTCCTCCACGTACTCCTTCGCCGTGGGGGAGCGGCCCAGCTCCCGCTGGTAATTGTCGTGGCTCGCCTTGTCTACACCTGTGAGGCCCGCCCCGTCGAACGGGGCGTCCGGGACGGTTCCCGGCGGCACCCCGAACCTCCCGCCCTTCTCGTCGAACTTTGCCTGCGCCTCCCGGTCCGCCCGCGACGAGGCCGCGCCGACCTGGCCGGTCCCGGCCACCAACGCGTCCTCCGCAGGCTCGCTCTCCATCGTGTAGCCGCCCCGACCGGGCCAATACGCCTCGACCCCGAGCTGCGCCAACCCCGCCACCGGGCCCTCGCCGGGATCCTGCAGGAACCCCACCGCAACCGGGCGCCAACTCGTCGCGTGCGACTCGAACAGGCCCAGCCGCCACTTCGCCAAATACAACGCCAACTTCCCCGGGTCCGCCTCCGCGTCCGACGCCACCGACAACGCCTTGTCCGAGCGGTCCATCACCCCCACGCCCTCGGGCACCTCGAAGCCAGGGCGCAACGACCCGTTCGCCTCCGTGCTCGTCACCTCCGAGAACACCGGGCGGAACACGCCCGCGCCCGGGTTCGGCGCCGTCGAATAATCCTCGTACACGAACAACAAGAACGACGCGCCCCGATACCCGCCCAAATCCGGCAGCGGCAACCGGCGGAACACCAACTTCTCGTCAAAACCCCGCGCGGCCGCACCCACAAGCGTTCCGCCGCCGAACAACGTTTGCGCGTCCTCCGCGCCCAACACCGGCGAACGCGCCGAGAAACGATCCGGCAACGCCTCCCACGCCCCCGCAGCCGCCTGCGTCCGCGTCGTCAACGCGCCCAACGACGGCCCAGAAAGGCTCGACGTCAACCCCGTCCCAAGGATCTGCTGATTCGCCGCCGCCTTGTCCGCGTACGCCCCAGCCCCAGCAGCCGTGTCACCCGTCCGCAACGCATCCCGCAAAGCAGCCTGCTGAGCGCTCATCGCCCTCGTCTCCCCGCCGACCCCGCCAGCACCAGCCACAGCGCGGCTCACACCAGCACCCCGCTGCTCACCCGGCGACCCCGACGACGGCGTCGCCGCAGGCTTCTCCGCCGCCCCCGAACCCTGCACACCAGTCCGAGGAGCCTCCGAACCACCACCAACCCCACCGATACGCGAACCCTGGCCCCCACCCCCACCAGCAGGACCACCACTGCCGATACCCCCAATCGACGGAGGAACCCCAACACCCCCACCACTGCCAGAAGACTGCGCAGCCCCCTGCGGTGCGACAGGAGCAGCCCCATGCTCCGCAACCGCGGCACCGCTCTGCAACGAAGTCGCAGCACCACCAGAAGCACCGCTGCCACCGCTTGAACTAGCAGAAGATGTTGGATTACTTGCTGATTGAGCAGAGGTAGATGCACTGGACTGGCCGTTGATTGCCGATTGCTGTTTGTAGGCGTCTTGGCCGCCGATGTTTCCAGCTTGTTTGTAGGCGTCTTGGCCGCCGATGTTTCCAGCTTGTTTGTAGGCGTCTTGGCCGCCGATGTTTCCAGCTTGTTTGTACGCGTCCTGGCCGCCAATGCTCACAACCTGCTTAAATCTGGTCCCTGATCCGAGCGGCCCCGAGTCGTCTCCGTCAGCGATTTTGCCGTCCTCCCACCTGACCAGCGGTGGGGAGTAGAGGTCTTGGTTTCCAGAGGCGTAGGATTGCTGTCTGGAGGAGGAGTCTTTCTTGAACTTCTCTTTGGCCTCGTTCTCCAAGTAACTGGTGAGAGCGTTGCCGACTGTGCTTGATCCGAGGATGCCGGCGACACCGCCGATTGCTGATGTGAGGCCGCTCGCGAGGGAGCCTCGTTTTTTCGCGTTGGCGATGTCGGCCATCGCCTTGCTGCCGATGTCGTTGATGTCGTTCTTCGCCTGGGTGGTGTTCTGCGCGGCCTGCTTCTCGAACTTCACCTGTGCCTGCATCTGCTGCAGAAGATGGTCCGTGGTCCGGGTGAACTCGTCCAACTCCTGCTGGGCGGCCTGCTGCGACGAAGACGGCGGTTTGCTCGGATCAGCGTGAAGCGAATCCACCTTTTGCTTCATCCCAGCTTTGATGCCCTCGACCATGGACTGAAACTCGCCGATCAGCGACTCGTGCCGCGCAGCGACACCCGCCATGCCCTCCTCATTGGCCTGCGGCCACCTACCCCCAAGCAAGCCCTCAAGCTCAGGGTATTTAAACGTTATCGGTGCCATCCGTGAAACTCCTCGTTCCTGATTGCCTAAATCTATCCTGGGCAGGCCGCATTCAGTCCGTCAATAGAGTCTTGAAAAGCACTAGCCTTCGCGTTCCTGCTGTCATTGGCTGAACCACCACTGATCGAGTCTGTGAAATCTTGGGCAGACTCCGTAAATTTGCGAACAGCGTCCGCTTGCTCTTTGGGTGCCGAGGGGCCAACTACCCCCTTTAATGCGGGTATATCTTTACCAGCGACTTCAGTAACTTTATCAATATATTTATTGAGCTGCTCATCTGTCCTATCAACACCGGGATGCGCCAAAACATACTTCCAGAAAACATCTGTAGCATTGATGAGCTCTCGCGCTTTGACCCTGACCTTGGTGCAGAGTTCTTTGCCGTCGTTCACGGCGCTCACGTCTGGCGAGGCGCTCGTGCTATTGGCCGTGTTGGTGGCGGGTTGTTGGATGATGGTGGTGGCGCCGCCTGTGTTGCCTCGTTGGCAGCCGCTGAGTGCGAGCCCTCCGACGAGGAGGACCGCTGCAGTGTGTTTGAGAGTCAGGTGGGGCATGCGCGTACTCCTTGGGTTCTTTGCTTCGTTCGGGTTCCATCTTGCCCGAACGTCCGCTGCGGGCGGGGGCGGGGTTTATTTCGGGATGGCGTTGCCGACCGTGGCGATGGAGGCTGAGCCGTCCTCGTCCCGCGCGGTGTAGGTATCGGCGGCCTCGTTCGCGGACTCGCCCGCTTGGCCCGCCCTGCGGGCAGCGACATCGCCGCCGCGCCTGTTGTCGTCCAGCGCGGTCTCGGATTGGCTCTTCAACTGCCCGTCCACGCCGTCGTCCCCGGCATGTCCGTGGAACTCCGACGTGGCGTTGTGCCATTTGTCGAACACGGCTTGCAGCCCGCTGTGGTGCTCGATGATACGCATGGCCGCG
The DNA here is from genome assembly GCF_000092825.1 of Segniliparus rotundus DSM 44985. Taxonomy (NCBI): domain Bacteria; kingdom Bacillati; phylum Actinomycetota; class Actinomycetes; order Mycobacteriales; family Segniliparaceae; genus Segniliparus; species Segniliparus rotundus. The sequence continues at coordinate 1,972,740 of NC_014168.1, forward strand.
CCCGAGAGGTCCGAAGTCGAGACGTTCGTCTGTTCCGCCACCGCTGTTCCTCCTGTCGACATGTTTCTCGCCACCAACGGTGATGCTCCCACCGGTCGGCTCTCCTTAGGCTTGAATACTACCGCGGTCAGAGCTTTTCCACTAGAGGACCCCAGTTTTTGACACCAGGCCGCAGCCGGACACTTGGGGGTCGTCAACCTTGGGGGTCGTCATCGATCTTGACCAGCAGCATGTCAAGCATGCCCTGGTGCGCGCTCGCCGCGCAACGGGCGATCACCGCGCCAAGACGGTCGGAGGTGACCCTTCGGAACACCTCCGGGTGCAACCACACCTCCACCACGTTGCCGCCCCGGTCCACCGTGACCGTCGCCGTGGGATTGGCTTTGTCGTCCGCAGCGGTGAACACCGCGCTCTCAGGGACCGCCGCGACTCTCGCCAGCTCGTCGGCGAGCCGGTCGTAGCGGGCCGCCACCGCCTCGTCGTGCCGCTCTCCCGGCGGGGTCGCCCGGATCTTCTTCGGGTCCAGGTCCACCCGCATCACCGAGCCCTGATAGAGCCCGGCGCCGTCGTCGGCGGCGATCCGCTCCTCGGGATCCAGCGCGCCGCCCCTTGAGGACTGCCGTTGCGCGAGGTACTCCTCGAAGGAATCCGGGCGCTCGTGCTCCGGCAAGGACCAGTACTCGTCCCACGGATCCGGTCTCGGGGCCTGCGTGACGATCTTCGAGTGCAATTGGACAAGCGCCCCGCGCTGGGCCTTCTGGATCGCCTCCAGAATCAGCTGCGCGAGGACTTGCGATCCAATCAGTCGGTTGTCGCTCAAACGCATCGGCCCGAAATGCGCGAACGCCCCGTCCTTCAACGCCACCGAGGCCACCACACGGTCGAGGCCTTGCACCGTCACGCTCGCCCACCCCTCCGAGTCGGAGCCCTCCACCATCGCCGTCTGCGCCGCCTCGAAGACCTCCGCCAACTCCTCGGGGCCCAACGGCTGATTCGGGCTAGCCACGATCCCCCTCACCAGGCCGCGGGCCGTCCTGCGCGCGCAGGCCGTCGTCTTCGGCCGTGTCCGGCTCTCCCATCGCTGTCCTCGCCTCCCTCACGCTTGGTGCTGCTGACACAATGATCCTAGTCTCATCCTCGGGGAGGGCCGCATCCGACACTCATCCGCGCGAGCCCCTGCAGGCCGGGCTTCCCGGCAGGAGATCCGCGAGCTCAAGTCCGAGCCAGCGCGCCACGGCCTCCAGTGCAGCGTGCTGGTTCGCGATCGTCATCGCTCGAACATAACGTCGAACTCGCGCCCACGTCCAGAGCAGGCGGGGCGCGGACCGCAAACCCGGCCTTGCGGCTACACTCCCGGTGCATGCCGAGACAGCTGCCCCCGTATTTGCGGTCGCGGGCGCTGTTCCTCATCGGCAGGCACGGCATGACCGCCGAAGCGGCTGCGCGGGAGATCGGCGTGAACGTGAACACCGTGCGCGCCTGGTGGCACGAGCACCGCCTGGCGAACGACATACCCCCAGCGCAACGCCCCCACCCCGCGAAAGTCAGACAAGCCGCGCTGCGACTGGTCTTCCACGACCAGCTCACCCCGGACGAGGCCGCGAAAACCCTCGGCGTGAAACCCGGCGTCGTCCAACACTGGGCAAACCAGCACAGGAAGAACAACCAACTCCCCCCGCCCGAACGCGGCCACCCCGACAGGCTGAGGGAAGAGGCCCTGCGCCTGGTCATCGAACAAGGGCTCAGCAGTGCCCGAGCCGCCCGCGAGGTCGGCGTGCCCACTGGCACCGTCGCGCACTGGGCCAAAGAGCACCGCAAAGCGAGCGGGCTCCCGCCCATCAAAGCCCGCCACCGAGCGGAAGTGAAACAAGAAGCCGTCCGCCTCGTCATCGAAGACGGCCTCACCTACGCCCAAGCCGCCCTGCGAACCGGCACAAGCGAGACTGCTGTCGGACAGTGGGCCAAAGCGCACCGAGCGCGGCACAATCTCCTGCCCCTGAGCAAGGGCCATCCCGAGCACGTCCGCGAAGAAGCCGTCCGCCTCGTCCTGGAGGACGGGCTCAGCCGAACCCAAGCGGCGAAACAAACCGGAGCCCACACAAGCACCGTCGAAAAATGGGCCGCCCGCCGTATCCACGAACTCCACGGCAACCCCGCCGAGCTACAAGCCTTCGCCGTGGGCCTGGCAGTCAACCGAAACCAGACTCTCCCCGACATCGCCACACGGCTCCGAATACCACTCGGCGCACTCGTCCGCTGGCTCCACGACGACCACCGGGCCAAACGCGGCAAACACCGCTGAAGCATCCCCGTTCAGACACCCCGAGTCAGCCTTTTTCAGCATCCCTCCCTATAAACAACGATCGCCGCTTGATCTGAGTAAAGAAAATTCTGACAACGATCGCCGCTTGATCTGAGTAAAGAAAATTCTGACAACGATCGCCGCTTGATCTGAGTAAAGAAAATTCTGACAACGATCGCCGCTTGATCTGTTTGACCAGCTCAGCCAGGCAGTCTGTCAGGGCCGTTGGCAATGGGCGCAAGGGGGCCGAGCCGCAGGGAGCGCCAGCGGACGGTGGCGAGGAACACGCCGCGACGGTTGCCAACGGAGCACATCACATCTGCTTTATGCGAGTTAGGACACTTTTTGATCGACGGTGGCCGGTCGTTCGGCTTGCCATTGCGCTAGGTGGAGCGGGAGCGTGCGGAGCTGTTGAGTCTGGCTATTTGGCGAAGGCGCTTCGGACGAGGGCGAGAAGTTCGGCGGAGATGCCTGGGGCTGCTGCGATGGTGGCCGTCGAGCTGTAGCTATGGGCGGTGCCGTTCGCGTCGGTGACGAGGGCGCCTGCCTCGCGGGCCAAGAGCACGCCCGCTGCGGTGTCCCATGGTTTGTTCGAGAGCATGATGCAAGCATCGGTGCTGCCTTCTGCCACGAATGCCAGGTCAAGCGTTGCTGCGCCGAACATTCTGATACGTTCAACTTTACCTATCAATGCCGTCGTAAGGGCGATGCGCTGCCAGTTCTTTTCCGAGGCATCTTGTCCAACCGCGTAGTCTCCGGTGGATACGAGAGAACTATTCAATTGTGTGGTTTCGCTTACGCGTATGGGCATCCCATTCCTGAAGGCACCGCCATCTTTTGTCGCGTGGTATCGAAGGTCAAGAGACTTTGCAGCAGTTATACCGACCACGGGCTCGCCGTAATGGAGGAGCGCCAAAGACACGGAACAAAGCATGAGTCCGTGTGAGAAGTTTGATGTTCCGTCGATAGGGTCTAGGGTCCAAACGAGATCATTTTGTAAAGGATCAGCCGCTTCGGTTACAGATTCCTCGCCGAGAAATCCAATATGAGGGGTGGTGCTATTAAGATATTGGTGAACCCGTTTTTGTATCCGCAAGTCGACTTCTGTGACAAAATCTCTGTCCCCTTTTGGGTGAGCGGGATGGCCGTGGACGAACTGATTCCTTGCTGGCCAGAGCTCGTTTAGAGCTATGTCTACCGCGTCTTGGGCCACCCCTAGGAGGCGGGCTAAGTCTAGAGCAGATTTATTTCCACTCATCTGATATGTCCTTTCCTCGTTCCCACAATGAGTCGAAGACTTGTGAGAATGCGTCGAATAGCCCCTTACGATCGGGCAGGTTTTTCACGACGAGCGTGGGCGATTCTAGCCCTCGGGCGTGCGGGAGGTAGTGCTGGACGATGCAGACGGCGTTGTCGATCACGGTGACGTTGAACCGCGCCGGTTCGTCATAGACCCGGAGCAAGAGCTGACCGGGGGTGTCTTCTGGAAGTTTCTTACGGACTCGTTGGAGGGTTTGGATGTTCAGGGATGTGAGCGACGAGAGCACGCCATCCTCGTGGTCCTCCTCGGCTTCTCGTTCTTTGACATGCCTGCCCTTCGGATCTATGAAGAGGCATTTGACGGTAGCGCCATTCGCGAGGCGCTGCCTGAGCCTGCTATCGGGGTATTGCTGACAGATGATGTTAAGGGAGAGCCCGACGACGCGGATATCCTGCGCCCCGTTGAAAAAGTGTTGCGGCGGGTAGGTATTCATGAAGTCGGAGCGGGTCACGAAAGCCTCCACGAAGCCCGCCGCTTTATCGCGCTCCAGGACGGTCGCTTCCGCGAGCGCAACGGCACCGAGGTCCGTGGGCGCGTCCTGTTCGGCGGAGGCTTCCTCCTCGTGAGGCTGGAACAACTGGTCCACGGCAAATCCGGGGAACATGCTTTCCAACACTCGGCAGTGATGCGGCTGGGGGACTCCTCTTATGGTGCCGTTGATCCAGCGGTAGAACTGCGCGCTCTCGGGGCCCTGGTCGGGCGATCCTATTCTCCTTGCGTGTTTCGCGTACTCGCGCAGAAATGCGGAATGTGTTTGGATATGACGCTGCCGCAGGAGAGCCTTCAGTGTGTTCAATCGGCGCCCTTTCCCGGTCGTGGTGCCTGTAATTTTAGCACAGAAGAGACGAGAAGATACATGAGGATAAAAGGAAGAGCGCGAGAAGTCAGAGAAGATAAAGAAAAGAAGCTCCGATGAGAACAGGAAAGCGATAAACCTATTGCTGCGCCTATCAAAATGAGCGGTGCTCGCTGAAAAGCGATGAAGAAAAGCCCGGCGAAAGTAAATGGGCTAGACGAAAAGGAATAGGTACAAGAAATGAGATTGCGGATTGATACGGAGGGTGTGCAGTTCTTCTGCACGAGGGCTGCGGAGCAGCGTGTGGCGCATGACACCGGGGCGCCGCGTTTGGACCGTGAGACCGGGTTGCCGCTGTGGCAGGTGCAGGTGATGGCTTTGGACGCCTCGGGGGGCGAGGTCGTGGCGATCACGGTGGCGGGGCAGCCGAAGGTCTCGGTCGGCTCCCTGGTGAAAGTGGACGGCTTGACGGCGTTGCCGTGGAGCCAGGAGGGCCGCTCCGGAGTGGCGTTCCGCGCGGAGTCCGTCGCGTCCATCGGAGCCCCGGTGGCAGGGGTCATCGCCCCGAACAAACCAGACAGCTCTAGCGGCGGCTCTTCCGGGCCGCAGCGTCCCGCCGCGTAACTCCCTGCTGGGCGGGGCAGCCGTTTGTGCCTGATTGGTCGGCTGCCCCGCACCTGCGGTTACCGCAATTTTCTTTTTCTTCCCGACTTCTCGAAAGGCATTGGTGTCGCTGTCATGGCGAATAATCAAAATAATAAATCGAAAGAACAAAGCGCGGGCGACGCCCTGTTCGAAGACGTGCTCACCGCCCTTTTTCATGCTCTTTTCTATTTGCTCAAGTGGGCGGTGCTGTTCCCCGCGATCAGCGCCCCAGTGATTCTTTCGCTTGTCGTGGACTTCGAATACGGTGTCCAGTTCGGCGCGGTCACAGCCTGGGTGCTGCTGTGCGCCTACACCGCGTGGGGCGTTCTGCATCCGGTGTCGTTCCGGTCGCTCATCTGGTGGCCGGTGGTCGTGCGTTATCGCAAGTGGTCGCGTTATGAGCGGCGTTGGGCTGTGGTGACGGAGATGAGCGGGCTCACCGCCAAGCTCGACGGCAAGATGATCGTCCCGAAGCTGCGCCGCATCGCCATCGCGAAGACGGTGGACACTTTGACGGTGGGCCTGTTGGCGGGGCAGTCGGTCGCGGACTGGCAGCGGCAATCCGACGCTTTGGGGCACACCTTCGGCGCGTCCCGGCTCTTGATCCGCTCGACGCGCCCCGGCGAAATCCTGATCCAGGTCCACCGCGCGGACTTGTTGGCGAAACCGGTCCCGGTGCCCGCTCCGCAGCAAACCCCGGACCTCGCCGTGCTCCCGGTCGGCGTCACAGAGAGCGGCAAGCCCTGGACGGTGAGCGTCCTCGGGCGGCACGTCCTGGTGGCTGGTGCCACGGGAGCCGGGAAGGGCTCGGTGCTGTGGTCGGTCTTGGTCGGCGCCTCTCCCGCGATATGGGAGGGTCTGGCGCAGGTGTGGGTGATCGACCCGAAGGGCGGGATGGAGTTCGGGGCGGGAGAGGCGATGTTCGCCCGCTTCGCCCACGACAACGCAGAAGGCGCCTTGGCCTTGCTGCGCGACGCGGCCCGGACGATGGTCGAACGAGCGGGACGGATGCGCGGGCGCTCCCGGCAGCACGTCCCGACGAAAGACGAGCCGCTTATCCTGCTCTTGGTCGATGAGCTGGCGTCTTTGACCGCCTACCAGACAGACAGGAAGGTCAAGACCGAGATGGAGCAACTGCTCGGGTTGGTCCTCACCCAAGGCCGCGCGGTAGGCGTCGTGGTGCTCGCGGCGGCGCAAGACCCCTCGAAAGACACTCTCGCCATGCGCCAGCTCTTCCCCACACGGATCGCGTTGCGCCTCTCGGAGCCGACACAGGCCGCGATGGTGCTCGGGCAGTCCGCGCGGGACCGTGGCGCAATGGCCGATCTGATCCCGGAGTCCACCCCCGGCGTCGGGTACGTCCAGGAGGAGGAGCGCGCCGAGCCGGTGCGGGTGCGGGCGTTCCATGTCTCCGACGCGATGATCGACCGCTTGGCGCGGGCCTTCGCCACCAAGAACGCGAAGAGAAAGGCGGGCGGGCGATGAGCGGCAAGTGCGAACTGCCGCAGATCGACATTGCCGGCATGGAGTTGCCCGGTATGCGCCGAGCGGTCAAGGGGGAGGCGGTGCTCGGGCAGATGCTCAAGCGCGCCGCCTCCCCCGGCTACCGGGACTGGGAAGCGCTCGCCTCGTCGGTGGGGTGGTGCGCCTGCCCCGTCCAGCTCACAAGCACGGACGTGGACGGGCAGGCATCAGCGGCGTACTCCCGGTGCAACAACCGCCGCGCGGCGGTCTGCCCGTCCTGCTCCCGCCTCTACGGGGGCGACGTGTTCCAGCTCGTCCACGCGGGCCTGTTCGGCGGAAGACACGGCATCCCTGAGACCGTGGCGTCGCACCCTCGGGTGTTCGCCACGCTCACCGCGCCGAGCTTCGGGAAAGTCCACACCACCAGAATGGACGGGCAGTGCCACCACCACGCTTACGCCGGTCGGCGGCGGTGCGAGCACAAGCGGCCGGTGTGGTGCGACGGGCGGCACGGCAAAACCGATCCCGAACTGGGCAAGCCGTTGTGCCTTCACTGCTACGACCACACAGGGCACGCCCTGTTCTCGTGGTGCCTGCCCGAGCTTTGGTGCAGGTTCGCCATCCGCTTGCGCCGCCTCCTCGCGCGGCGGCTCCGCGACATCGGGGAGCGTCCCGGCACCGTCAAAGTGACGTTCGTCAAGATCGCGGAGGCCCAGCGGCGCGGCCTGCCGCACCTGCACGCGGTGATCCGCCTCGACGCGGCGGCGAAACCGGGAGAGCCGCCCAGCCCTCCCACAACCCGGCTGAGCGCGCTCGACCTCGCGGAACTGGTAAAACACGCCGCCGCAGACGTCTCGGTCACCGCGAACGACGGCACAGAAAAAGGTCGCGCCGTCCGATTCGGAGAGCAGACCGACGCCCAGCACATCGAACCCGACTCCCCTGACTCTGACGGGACAACCAGCCGGAAAGTCGCCGGATACCTAGCCAAATACGTCACCAAATCCACCGCCGACTTCGGCATCAGCCCCGTGCGGATCGCCCCGGCCTCTATCGAGCACTTGGAGGTCAGCGAGCACGTCAACCGCATCCTCCATGCCCTCGTCTCGCTCTCCGTCCTGCCCGGCAACGAGGGCATGTGCGACTGGCTGCACACCCTCGGCTACCGGGGCCACGTCGCCACCAAATCACGCGGCTACTCCACCACCATGACCAAACTCCGCGAGCAACGCGCCATATGGCACACAAGCCAGCACAACGACGACAACACGGCACCGGAAGAAAAGGCATGGGCGGTGCGCCGGATCGGGCACGCCACCATCGGCGACCGCGTGCTCGCCCTCACCAAAGCTGCCCAACAACGCGAAAACCACCAAGCCGCCCGCGCCGCGCTTGATAGCCGAGAGGACCAGGGGGAGCTATGAGCGACAAGAAGGAAGACGCTCCCGAAATAATCCCCGGCCTGAGCGAGGAGGCGTTCGGCGCGTGGCTGGCCTCCTCCCGCGAGCGCCAGGGCCTACCGATGAAGATCACAGATCCCGGCACTCTCCAACAAATTGCCGCGCTGTTCGGCAAATCGCAGCCTGCGCGCAAGAACAGACGCTCACACGCGCCAGACCGGCTGCACGCGGCCTATGTCCAGCGTCCGCGCGCCACGGACCCCCGGCGCGATTACCGCGTGGTCGAGCACGGATTTCACAACGGCGCAACGGCGGTCCAAGGACAGCTCTTCCCACTGGCCGCGTAGCTCCTCGCCCCGCCCCGCGAACCCCGTCAAAGCGGTCGTCTGCGTCGCCTGCGCCAAACGCCGCTCGGCATCGCGGATACGGGCCTGGATCGGGTCGCGCGCCGCGATCCACTCGCGGATCGTGATCGTCCGCTGCGAGTAGAGCTGCGCCAGCTCCTCCAGTTGCAACTGGTCCATGGTCAACGCCTCCGACAAAGCGGCGGTCTCCCCGTCTTCGCTCTCCTTGCCCGCCATCTTCTTCGCCAACTCGGGGGAGTCCAGCAAGTCCAGCACCGCGCGGGTGATCAGCTCCTCCACCGGCTCTGCGACCACCGTCAACTTTCCACAGCTGTCACGAGCGGGAAACAACACACAGATGTATCGTCTGCGTCGATTAGATATGTCGTGAGGGGTTCGCGAGGACGAGCGCAATGTGTACCCGCACTTACCGCACCGCAGCAATCCGGACAGTAGGTGCGTCCGTGGCGCGCGTCGCCCGCTCACCGCACGCGCGGCGAATTTTGCCAACACCTGCTCGCGCTCCGCGAGGCCGATGATCGGTTCCCACATCGCGTCTCCGACGATCTCGCCACAGTGCTCGCGCAATCCGGCGATCCTCGGAGAGAGAAGTATTCGCCGCACCGTCGAAATGGTCCACTGCGCTTTACCCGTGGCGGTCGGCATGCCGGTCTCGTTCAGCCAGTTCGCCAGCCCGCGCACCGACTCCCCGGCGACGAACCGGCTAGCCAGCTCCCGAATCACCTGGGCCTCCGACTCGCGAACCGTGATCTTGTCCTGCTCGTACCCGAACGGACGCGACGGCCCGTGCGGCAACCCGGCTTTCGCGTTCTGCTCCCACTTGCGTTTGATCCGCGCCGACTTCCTGCCCGACTCCTTCGCCGCCCACGCCGCGAAAATCCGCGCCATAAAAAGACCGTCGTCATTCCCCAAGTCGATGTCGGCGGTCATCGTCGCCACCTGACGCACACCAGCCGCCGCGCACACCTTACTCAACGTCTCCAACTCGGAAGGAATACGAATGAGCCGGTCGAAGTTCCATACCACAATCGCGTCAATCACCCCGTCACGGATGTCCTCGACCATCTGCTCGAAACCGGGACGCGCTACACCTGAATACGCCGACAAATCGTTGTCCACGTACTCCCGCGCTACCGCCCAGCCCTTCTCAGCGGCCTTCTTGCTGTTGTCCTCCCGCTGACGGTCTACCCCCAGCTCCAAACCCTCTTGGTCATACGAAATCCGCAGGTAAGAACCTGCCCGCTTGGTAGACTCAGCTCTGATCGGCACAGATAGTATCTTACCGAAATGCCGGGTATCCGGCCGGGCATGTCCAACTCTTGCGCAAGGTTGCTTCCAGCGGAGCTGTGATCAGTGAATATCCCCCAGGGACGCGACCAGCGAGGCATCGGTTCCTTGCGCGCAACAGGCTGATCGCGGGCCTGTCCGGCGGGGTCCTTGTCGTGGAGGCGGGCAATCGCAGCGGCGCTTTGAACACTGCGGGGTGGGCGCGCCAGCTTGGCCTCGCGGTGTTCGCGGTGCCAGGCCCGGTGTTCGCGCTTCCCTCGGCCGGCTGCCACAAGCTGATCGCCTCAGGCGAGGCCGAACTCGTGTGGGACGCGCAGATGCTCGTCGAACGGGTCGGACCGATTGGGCTCTTCGCGCCGGACGAGCCGGACCTCGCCAGAGAACTCGACAGCCTGTCCCCGGACCAAGGGCGGATACATGGGGCGCTCACCTCTCGCAAAGCAAAATCGACCGCAGAAATATCCCGCTCCAGCGGTCTGGCCGTCGCCACGGTGATCGCCGAGCTTGCGCTGCTTGAACTGTGCGGGCTTGCGAAAGAGGCGGCAGATGGCGGCTGGACTCGCGCCTAACGAAGATTGCCCGCCAACTCGCCGCCGCTGCCGAACAGCTCAGCGCTCCACCGCCGCAGGACATCGGTGTTGTCCTGATCGTTCGGGTGGAATCCGTGCTGGGTGTAGGACCTGATTCTCGCAATCACCTCACGGGTGAGAAACGGCGAGTTGCGTAGCTTGGCGACGCTCGCGACGAGTCTGCGCACGTTGTAGGCGGAGCGGTCCATCGCAAGGCTGATGGCGGTGCGCGCCAGTGTTGTCCCGAGGAAGCTGAAGTTCACAAAGCGCATCGCTCGCACCCGCGTCCGTTCGCTCGTGCCAATCGAGCGCAGCACGTCGAACGCCACGGCCCGATGCTCGGACTCCTCATACGCGTGCCACAGCAACATACGGCGGACCTCCGTGTTCCCCAGCATTTCCTGCGCCCGCGCGTCAGTCAGGAGGGTCTCCGCGAACACAGCTGTGTAATGCTCGAGCGCGGCTGTTATCGCAAGACAGAATTGAGGAGAGAAGAACCGTTCGAACAACTTCAAGCCGTTGCGGACGGCCCGATCCACATGATGCGTCGGGTAACCCATCTGCTGAAGCCGGTCGTTGAGCTCACGATGCTCGCGCCCATGCGTGACCTCTTGGCCGATGAAGCCGGCCACTTGCCGTTTCAGTTCGGGGTCGGAGATCTGGTCGGCGAAGCGGCGGACTGACCGGATGAAAAACTCCTCCCCTTCGGGGAACACTGCGGACAGCATCGCCACAAGGTGGCTCATGACAAGATCGCCCTGCACATAATGGCGCTCCAAGGAACCGGCGGGGTACTGGAATTTGATCCGACGCACTTTGATGGGCGCCGGCTCCTTCCCATCCGTCGAGCCCATCGCACATCCCTTCCTCATCGCGAAACCCGGAACTGCGAAACCGGGATGGTACTGCCGAGTACCATTGATACTATACCGCTGCCCACCATCAACGTCAACACCCGAGCGGATAAGGAGGACGCGGCGTGAACGAGGTCCGCCGGAGGCTCCTCGCCGCCCTTGAGCAATCCGTCGTCGAGCACGGGCTCTTGAACACCACCGTCGCCGAAATCGTCCGCCGCGCCGCCACATCCAGACGGACGTTCTATGAGCATTTCGAGAGCAAAGAAGCCTGCTATCTCGAATTCCTCGGCGAGATCAACAATCGCCTCGGCGAGCTGATCACAGAGGCGGTCGGCTCGACATCGCATCCGGTCGAACAGATACGCCAAGGCGTGCGCGCCTGGCTGATTGCCGCTGAAGCGAACTCCGCAGCCCATGTCAGCTTGATCCGGGAGCTGCCGAGCCTCGGAGAGCCCGGCCGACAGCTGCTCCGACGCAACCATGAGAATCTCATCGGCGTTTTCCAAAAGCTCACTGACAACCCCCAGCTGCGCGAACTCGGGGTCAAGCCGGTGACCCGTGACACGGCGCGCGTCATCCTCGGCGGCCTGAACGAACTGGTGATCTCGACTGTCGAGGACGGCGGCAAGCCCACAGACGTGGAACACGCCGCCGTCGACGCCGTGTACGCGCTCCTCGGGCCCAGAGCCGAGTTGCCCGGACTGCATCTCGCCGGACCACATCTACCCGACTCAAATGCGACCAACCGAGAAGACTCAGCCTGGTCACGATGAAGCGCGTCCGCTTGCGGGACGATCCTGCGCCCTGCACACTGCGACGGTGACCACTATGGCGGAAGCGCTCGCCCAGTACGAGCGGCACCTGCGGTTCGAGCGCGGAAGGTCCCCGAACACCGTTCGGGCGTACTTGGGCGACTTGCGCGCGTACTTCGGCCCGGCGGTGGACGGGAACGACCAGGACGACACCGCTGCGCACGAGGTGCTGGGCGCGGTCACCATAGCCGATTTGCGCGGTTGGTTGTCAGAGATGACAGCGGAAGGCGCAAGCCGGGCGACCTTGGCGCGGCGCGCGTCCGGCATGAAGACCTTTTTCGAGTGGGCGATGCGCAACGGTCTCGCCGAGCATGATCCGACCGCCCGGCTGAGCACGCCGAAGCTTCGCAGAACACTGCCGCATGTGCTGCGCCAAGACCAAGCCGAGCAGGCGCTCGGACCCGCCCCGCACCAGCGCGAGGGCCCACTGGCGCTGCGCGACCAGCTCATCCTGGAACTGCTCTACGGGACGGGAATGCGCGTCGGCGAGCTGTGCGGGCTCGACCTCGACGACATCGACCAGGACCGGCGTTTGGCGACTGTGCTCGGCAAAGGCGACAAACAGCGGGCGGTCCCGTTCGGCGCGAAAGCGGCTGACGCCCTCGCGGCATGGCTGCGCGACGGCAGACCTGCGCTCGTCGGACCCCGATCCGGGGCGGCGCTCCTGCTCGGCGCGCGCGGCAAACGATTGGACCCGCGAACCGCCCGACGCGTGGTGCAGGAACGAGTCGCCGAGGAGGCGGGACTGCCAAGCCTCGGCCCGCACGGGCTGCGGCACAGCGCCGCCACCCATTTGCTCGAAGGCGGCGCTGATCTGCGGGTGGTACAAGAGATCTTGGGGCACTCAAGCCTCGCGACAACGCAGATCTACACCCATGTCAGCGTGGAGCGCCTCAGAAAGGTCCACGAGCAAGCCCATCCGAGGGGCTAGCGCGCGGTCATTCGCGTGGGGTTCGAGCAAGCGCATGGGTTCGAGCAAGGTTTTGAAATCTTTTCCGCTGGTCTTCGAGTCACGTGCTCGGGCCGCCAAGCGTTGAAGAGGTCGCGTCGACATGGGCGCAGACGGGAAGGACATCGCCCTTCCGTGGGTCGAGCGGCTGTGGAGCGGCACCGCTGACGCCGAGGATTTGCGCGAGATCGCCGAGAAATATTTGCCAGACGCGCTGACGCGCCGCGGCGGCGAATCGACCATCCCGTCCATGGGTTTCAACCGGATCGGCAAGACCGCCACCAGCACGAGCGGGTCGTCATAGCGGTCTTGGCGGCCGTGGCCGCGCTTGAGCCCCCAATGCAAACAGGCGGCCGCTGGGCAACCCGGATGCCCTGCCGAGAGGCGGCCGATGGGCTCGCCCGCCGCGACAAGGTCGCCTGCTCGGACCGTCGGTTCCACGGGCTCGTACGTGGTGCGAAAACCGCTCGGATGCTCGACCGCGATCACGCCAATCCCACTCACCGAGCCCGCGAACACGACTGTGCCCCGCCCCGCCGAACGCACCACGGCCCCCGCCGCCGCCGCGAGGTCAACTCCTCGGTGGCCGGAGCCCCAACGCTGGCCTGGGGGGTCGAATTTCGTCACAACGCGCGGTTTCGGGGAAAGCGGCCAGACGAACCCCGTGGTCGGGGCAGGCGCGGAGACAGCTGGCGCGGCGGCGAGATCGGCGACGAGGCAGCAACACGCGACGAGAAACCCTTGGACGAACTTCATCTTTCCAGACTGCGCCTCGCCGCAGGGAGGTCATGGCCGTTCTCGGGTGCTTGTGCACCGATTGCTTCGCGCGCTCACAGACCACGCATGGCCGCGCTCACGCGGGATTGTCCGGAAGCCGGAGGTCCGGCTGCTCCAGCTCCTCGATGTTCACGTCCTTGAAGGTGATGACACGGACCTGTTTGAGGAAACGGAACGGGCGGTAACGGTCCCACACCCACGCGTCGGTCATCCGCACATCGAAATAGACCTCGCCGTCCGCGTTCCTCGGCACCACCTCGACGGAGTTCGCGAGGTAGAACCGGCGCTCGGTCTCCACGACGTAACTGAACTGGCCGACGATGTCCTTGTACTCGCGGTACAGCGACAGCTCAAGCTCTGTTTCGTAATTCTCCAGGTCTTCTGTGCTCATAGAAGTGTTCCGGCTCCTTCGGTTCGTTCCATTCTATCGCCGGGCTGCGGCGACGGGGGCGTAAGAGTATCTGTGATGCTCGCAGGGCCCGAACTGCGCCAACGCCGACATGTGCGCCGCCGTGCAGTAGCCCTTGTGGGCCGCGAAACCGTAGCCTGAGCGGGACTGGTCCAATGCCACCATGATCCGGTCGCGGGCGACTTTGGCGAGCACGCTCGCGGCGGCGATGCAGGCGACAAGCCTGTCTCCGCCGACCACCCGTTGCGCGGGCGACGGCATGCCCGGCACGTCGAACCCGTCCATGAGCACGTAGTCCGGCGGTTGGGCCAGGCCCGCGACGGCACGGCGCATGCCTTCGAGGTTGGCTTGGTGCACACCCATCGCGTCGACTTCGGCGGGCGGCATCACCACCACATGCCAGCCGAGGGACTGCTCGCGGATACGCGGCTCCAACCACTCCCGTTTCTGCGCGGTGAGCCGCTTCGAATCGTCAAGACCAGGCAACGCCCGAGCGGAGCGTGGTTTCAACACGCAGCTCGCCACCACGAGGGGCCCTGCGCAAGCTCCTCGGCCGGCTTCGTCCACACCAGCCACCGATGTGTATCCCGCACGGCGCAAAGCGGCTTCGAACGCATGCAATCCCTTGCTTATTGCTGGAAAAGGCGCTGGTCGAGCGAATTCGCCCGAACTCGTGGACATGGTCTCAGACTAACAGACATCCGGGCGCGGAATCGCTCAGCGCTGGATCTCCGGCGCGTGCACCACAGCCCATCGAGAGACGGGGTAGATGATGACACGGACCTTGCCGACGACGTTGCCAACTGGCACCGTTCCGTTTTCCACATTCGGCGGTCCGTCCTCCGTGACATAGCTGTGCGCGCGGGAGTCATTGGAGTCGGTCCGGTTGTCGCCCATCACCCAGAGCTTGCCGGGCGGGACGGTGATCGGGCCGAACTCGGCGAATCTCTCACCGGGGGGCGAAAGGCAGATATTGCCCGAGGCTTTGGCCGCGTTCATCGGTTGGTTGTCGAGGTACGGCTCGTCCAAGGGTTTCCCGTTCACCGTGAGGCCGTGCTCCGGATCGCACGCAACCGTCTGCCCTCCGGTCGCCACGACCCGCTTGACGATGTAGTTCTCGTCCGGAGGCAGCAACCTGACCAGCCTGCCCAACCATTTCAGCCCGTCGACCACGCTTCCGAGCGTGGATTCGTCCCGTTTGGGACGGCGGAGGTCGTGCGAGTTGTGCACCCAGCTTTGCGGGGAGACGAACACCACGACGTCTCCGGGGCGGGGGTCTGAGTAGCGGTAGACCATTCGGTCCACAAGGACCCGGTCGCCGGTGCACCCGAAGCACCCGTGCAAGGTGGGCTCCATCGACTCCGACGGGATCACAAAGGGACGGGCGATGAACGTCTGAACGACAAAATTGATCGCGAGAACAAGAACGACGAGGATGGCCGTCTCTTGCCAGAAGGGGCGTTCGCGCTGTTGCTTCTTCTTGCCTTTGCGGGAGTCGGCTTTGTCGTGCGCGGCGTCGCTTTTCTGGCCGTGCGCGCCCCGCGAAGCGGCACCGCCGTCCACGCCAGAACCGTCAGAGGAGACCTCGGTCATCGGGCGGCGACGCGCTTCTCCTTGATCTTCGCGGCCTTCCCGCGCAGATCGCGCAGGTAGTACAGCTTCGCGCGGCGAACGTCGCCCCGAGTCACGACATCGATCTTGGCGATGTTGCCGCTGTGCACGGGGAAGGTCCGCTCGACGCCAACGCCGAAGGACACCTTGCGCACGGTGAAAGTCTCGCGGATCCCGCCGCCCTGGCGGCGGATGACGGCCCCCTTGAAGACCTGGATGCGCTCCTTGGAGCCCTCAATGACCTTGACGTGCACTTCGACTGTGTCGCCCGGTCCGAAATCCGGGAGGTCGTCGCGCAGCAGCGGTTTCTCGACGAAATCAAGCCTGTTCATGGTGTTCTCGCAGTCCTTAACATATTTCGGAACATATTTTCGGTGGCGCGCCATGCTCTCCGAAGTGTGCTCCGGACACGCGCCAGCCCGGTCGGGCAACTGGTCTATTGTGCCAGACGCGGGCGCGAATGCGAAATCGACGGCCAGGCAGATCTGAGCGTGATCGCTGCGCTACACTCCGTGAAGTCAATAGTCGGTTTTGCGAGACGTTTCCGCGCGTTCAGCTGAGGATCGGGGTGTCCATGCGATTGGGTCGGAGCGCTCACCACGCAGCGCGTCAATTCGGGCGCGGTCAGTTCTGGCGCGCCGTCAGCGCAACCGCTCTCGCCTGCGCCGTCGCGACAAGCTGCACCATTCAGCTTCCCGTGCGGTCCATGGGCGACCAGAAGCTCGCCTCACCGTACCCCGACCTCGTCGAAAAACCAGACCCGTTCTTGTTGCCCTCAGCCGTCGAAGCATCGGTCAACGGCAAGACGAAACTCGAAGACCGGCTTGCCTCCGCGACCTTCGCCGCCGCCGCGCGCGGGGCTTCCGTTGCGATCGCGTACCGGGATCGTTCGCAAGACCCGGCAGTGACGGTGTCCAACGGAGAGGCCGCGCTCAAGCTCCAGGCCCCTGTCGCGTCGCTCGCCAAGCTCTGGATCGCCGATCACCTGCTCTATGAGGACTCGGTGTGGGCGAACAAGCCCAAGGGCGACCAACCCGAGCCCGACCGGGTGGAGCTCAGCGCCGACGAAAAGACCGACGTCGAGTCGATCCTGAAGAACTCCGACGACGCGGCGGCGTGGCGATTGTGGACGAAATACGGCAGATCGGACATCGTCGCGGAAGTCAAAGACCGGTACAAGCTCAGCGACAGCACCGCCCCGGCCCCGGACAACACCTGGTGGAACGCGTTGAGCACGCCGGAGGACGTCGTGTCCTACTACGACCAGCTGCTCGCGCAACAAAACGCCGCTCCTCCGGACGGCGGCTCCGACGACGACAGAAATGCGGCGGCGGCCTGGAAGAACGCGGCAAACCAAGTCGTTCAGAACTTGGAGCATTACGACGCCACGCAAACCGGCTCCTGCTACGAGACCGACAAGAAGGACAAGCAGCAATGCGGGGCCGCCCAGTCCTTCGGGTTCCCGCAGGCGCTTCCCGCCGAACACCCGGACAGCACGAACCTGTTCGGGGTGAAACAGTCCCGAATGTGCTGCGTCGAAGACCACTGGGTCCATTGGAGCACCGCCTTCGACCTGACGAACAATCGGAACGCCATCCTCGTCGCCCTCTCCATCGAGCGGATCGAGCCGACGGGCTCCTCGGTGAACGAGCAGCGCTACGCGAGCACCCAAGTGGCGAACGACGACTCCGCGAAACACGCCGCAGTCACGCTGACTGGGGCGCTGATGCGGACCTTCCCCGAAGGCAAACTGCCCTAAGCGCGGACTTCGCCTCAAACACCGTCGTCACGACGGCCAGGCGCCACCGTGAGCAGGTCTGGTCGGCGCTGCGCCGTGCGTAGAAGGGATTGTTCGCGCCGCCACGCCGCGATTTTGCCGTGGTCCCCGGAAAGCAGCACCTCGGGGACGTCCAGCCCGCGCCACGACTCGGGCCGTGTGTAACAGGGGGCTTCGAGCAGTCCTTCGGAGAACGAGTCCTCTTGATGAGACTGCGGGTTCCCCAGCACGCCGGGGAGCAGGCGGACCACAGCCTCCACCATCGCGAGCACGGCGACTTCACCGCCGACCAGCACGTAGTCCCCAATGCTGACCTCCGCGACCCGCACCCGCCGCTGCGCGTCTTGGACCACGCGCTGGTCGATCCCCTCGTATCGGCCGCACGCGAACACCAAGTGCTGCTCGTGCGCCCATGCGCGCGCTGTGGCTTGGACGAACGGTTGGCCTGCCGGGGTGGGAACCACAAGAAGGGCTTCGTCCGGGCAGACCGCGTCCAGGGCGGGGCCCCAGACATCGGCGCGCATCACCATGCCTGGGCCACCGCCATAAGGCGAGTCGTCCACGCTTTTATGCGCGCCTGTTGCCCATTGCCGCAATTCATGGACGTCGAGCCCGATGATCTCCCGCTCGATCGCTTTGCCGATCAAACCTTCGCGCAATGGGCTGAAGCATTCGGGGAAGATAGTGACGACGTCGAGTTTCATAGCCCGCTGATCCTATCGGATGAACGGCAAAGCAGCAGGCTCCGCTGCGCGAAGAAAAACACTCGGAACGAGCCTGCGCAGCAGAAGCGGATCGAAGAGAACCGCTCTAAAGGTCCAGCAGCCCTTCGGGCAGCTCGACCCACGCCGTCTTCTCGGCCAGCGAAACTTCCACAACGATCGCGGCAACAAAGGGCACCAGCACCTCGCGTCCGCCTTCGACCCGGGCCACCAGCCAGTCCCCGCCAGCGGAGTGGACCACGTCGGCGACTTCCCCGAGCTCCCCTCCGCCAGCGCGGTCCACGATTCGAAGACCGACCAACTCATGGTCGTAGAACTCGTCGGGGTCCTCGCTCGGCGGCAGGTCCTCAGTGCGCACAACCAAAAGTGCGCCTCGGAGCGAGTCGGCAGCCGCACGGTCCATGACTTCGGCGAAAGTGACAAGCAGATGACTCGCATGCTCCCGGGCGGAAAGCACGTGGAGCGCTTTGTCCGCCTGTTTTGCCTTCGGCATCCGCAGGAGCAATGTGGAGCCCGGCGCGAAACGTCGCTCCGGGTCGTCTGTGCGGATTTCGACGGCCACCTCGCCGGTGAGACCATGCGACTTGGCTATCCTGCCGACCACCAGCTCTGTCACTCCAGAGCCCCTATCTCAGCGATCGAGATCCACGAAGTCGACGCGCACGCCGCGGCCGCCGATCGAGTTGACCACTGTGCGCAAGGCGCTGGCCGTGCGGCCGCCTCGGCCGATGGCCTTGCCCAGATCTTCGGGATGCACGTGCACTTCCAGAACACGGCCACGACGACCGGCCACAAGCCGGACCGACACGTCGTCAGGATTGGCGACGATGCCCCGGATGAGGTGCTCGGTGGCCTCCACCAAAGTGTCGGTCACTGCTCTGTCGCACCGGTTTCTGCAACGGCCTCGGCCGCGGGTTCTTCGGCAGGAGCCTCAGCGGCTTCTTCCTTCGCCTCGGCGGCGGGCTCATCAGTTTTGTCAGCCTTCTTGCGAGACTTCTTCGGAGTGGTCGCAGCGCCTTGGCCCGCGTCGCCCACCTTGGCGAGCTCGGCGTTGAAGACCTCAAGCTTCGACGGCTTGGCCGGAGCGACCTTGAGGGTGCCCTCGGCGCCGGGGAGGCCCTTGAACTTCTGCCAGTCGCCGGTGATCTTCAGGAGCACCTCGACGGACTCGGTCGGCTGCGCGCCGACGCCGAGCCAGTACTGCGCCCTCTCGGACTCGATCTGGATGAAGCTCGGCTCCTCCTTGGGGTGGTACTTGCCGATGGTCTCGATGACCCGGCCGTCCCGGCGGGCACGGGCGTCGGCGATGACGACACGGTAATGCGGGCTACGGATCTTGCCGAGCCGCTGAAGCTTGATCTTGACTGCCACCTGGTTCCTCTGCAGAGTTCTTTTCGTTCGTTATTGGGTCTTCAGGGCGCGCTATGGACACGACGGACCCGCGCACAAATCCGGGTGTTCATCTTGCCAGAAATGTTCTGTTCAGACAAATGGCGCGCTCGCGCAGCGCATCACCGACCTGGAAACCCTGGGAAATTCGGCATCGGCGGCAGCTGGAGCGAGGAAAGATCGACGTCTTCCAGCCCCGGCGGAAGGTCGTAGAGGCCCTGCGGCAGGCCGGGCGCGCCGGGCAGGCCGCCCGCCGGCTGGCGCTGCGGCCCCCTGCCCTTTTTGCCCTTGCCCTTCTTGGCCGCCTTCGCCTTGGCTTTGCTGGGGCGGGAGCCGAAACCACCGCCGAACATGCCGCCGGCGAGCTGGCCCATGACTTTTTTCATCTGGAAGAACTGGTCGACGAGCTGGTTCACCTGGTTCACCGTCACCCCCGAGCCGTTGGCGATCCGCATCCGCCGCGACGCGTTGATGATCTTCGGATCGGCCCGCTCGCCTGGGGTCATACCGCAAATGATGGCTTCGAGCCGGTCCAAATCGCGCTCGTCCACATTCGCGAGCGCGTCTTTCATCTGGCCCGCGCCGGGCAGCATCCCGAGGACGTTGGCGAGCGGCCCGAGCTGGCGCATCTGTTTGAGCTGCTGGAGGAAGTCCTGCAGAGTCATCTCCCCCGAGGCCATTTTCTGCGCGGCCTCTTCGGCTTCGCGCTCGTCGAAAACGCGCTGCGCCTGCTCGATCAGGGAGAGGAGATCGCCCATGTCGAGGATGCGGCTCGACATGCGGTCAGGGTGGAAGACGTCGAAATCTTCGAGTTTCTCCCCCGAGGAGGCGAACAGGATCGGCTTGCCCGTCACCTGCCGGACCGACAGGGCCGCTCCGCCCCGGGCGTCGCCGTCGAGCTTGGTGAGCACGACACCGGTGAACCCGACGCCCTGGTCGAACGCGGTCGCGGCGTGCAGCGCGTCCTGGCCGATCATCGCGTCGACAGTGAACAGCACCTCGTCGGGCGACACCGCGTCGCGGATCGCGGCGGCTTGCGCCATGAGCTCCTGGTCGACGCCGAGCCGGCCAGCCGTGTCCACCACGACCACGTCGTGGTGCTGTTCGCGGGCGAGCTGAACACCCGAGCGGGCGACCGCCACCGGGTCCCCTGCTGTCACGCCGTCGTGCTCCAGGCTCGCGCCGGGCTGGGGGGCGTGAACAGCGACACCTGCTCGCTCGGCGACCACTTGGAGCTGCTTGACCGCCCCAGGACGCTGCAGGTCGCAGGCGACCAAGAGCGGGGCGTGCCCCTGGCTCTTGAGCCATTTGGCGAGCTTGCCGGCGAGCGTGGTCTTGCCCGCGCCCTGCAGGCCGACGAGCATGATGACCGTGGGCGGCGTTTTGGCGAGCCACAACCGGCGGGACTCGCCGCCGAGGATCTCCGTGAGCTCCTCGTCGACGATCTTCACGACCTGTTGGGCCGGGTTCAAGGCGCCCGAGAGGGCAACCCCTTTGGCCCGCTCCTTCACCCGTGCGACGAACTCGCGCACCACCGGCAGGGCGACGTCCGCCTCAAGCAGGGCGATGCGGATGTGCTTGCAGGTGACGTCGATGTCCTCTTCGGACAGCTTCCCTTTGCCCCGGAGCTGGGAAAGCGCTCCGACCAGGCGGTCTGACAGCGAACTGAACACGAATGAAGCTCCTTGATGAGAAAGTCTTGACGCCCCAGTCTATCGGGGCGGCGGTCAGACTCCGAATCGCCGGTGACGGGCGGCGTAGTCGCGCAGCGCCCGCAAGAAATCCACCCGGCGGAACTCCGGCCAGTACGCCTCGGTGAACCATATTTCGGAGTGCACGCTCTGCCAGAGCAAAAAGCCAGAGAGGCGTTGCTCGCCCGATGTGCGTATCACCAGGTCCGGGTCTGGCTGGCCAGAGGTGTACAGGTGCTCGCCAATGCCTGCCACGTCGATGGACTGCACAAGCTCGTTGCCGGTGAGCCCTGCCGAGAGTTTCTCGGCGACAAGCGAGCGCACGGCGTCGGAAATCTCCTGCCGCCCGCCGTAGCCGACCGCGACGTTGACGTGGTTGCCCGTGCGGCCGACCGTCTGTTTGGCGGAACGCAGGAGGTTCGTGGCGAACTCCTCCGGCAAGAACTCCAGGGCTCCCACAATCCGCACCTGCCAGTTCTTGTCCGGCGCGCACAGCTCGGCCACGACTTCGTGGATGACGTCGAGCAGCGCAGCGAGCTCTTCGGGGTCGCGTCGGAGGTTCTCGGTGGACAAAAGCCAGACGGTGACATGGCCGACGCCCTCGGCGTCGCACCAGGACAAGAACTCGGCGATTTTCAACGCCCCGACCCGATGCCCGTGGCTGACGTCCGCGAAACCGTTCGCCCGAGCCCAACGCCGATTGCCGTCGCAGAGCACCGCGATGTGCTGGGGCAGTTTCGCGCCGCGCAACTGTTTCTCCACCTGCCGCTCGTACAGGCCGTACGCCGCTCGGGCCACTGCCCGCCGCACTGGGTTGCCGCGCTTCAGCATAGGGCCGCCAGCGTGTCCGTCGAGGCCAACCGCGCCATGGCCAAAAGCCCCCTGGCCCGCAGGGAGGCAGAGCCCTCACGGCCCGAGAGCCGGTCAAAAATGACGGTGAGGCTCACCCCGAGCCGCGCCACGTCGTGCCATTCGCGGAAACCGCGCTCCGCGAATTCGCCGCCGCCCACAATGCCCTCGGCCGCGGCCAGCGCGCTCTGTCCCGCCTTATGCCGGTCGGCGCCTTCCCGCAGGACAAGCTCCCAGTAGGCGCGCAGCGCCGTGACTTGCGCTGTGGTGCTCACCGGGCCGTGTCCCGGCACGACGGTCTTCGGCTCGAACGCGAGAATCCGGTCCAACGCCGCGACCCACCGCTCGGCCGGCCCCTCCCACATGATCGGCGTGACTCCCGAGAAAAGGATGTCGCCCGCGAAAACGACGTCGACGTCGGGCACATGGGCGAGAAGGTCGCCTTTGGTGTGCGCAGGGCCGACTTTGAGCAGATCCACCCGGCGCCCGCCGACGTCCAACGTGAGCGAGCCGGCGAACAGTTCCGTGGGAAAAGCGAGCCGCACACCGCCGAAACGGTACTGGCCGCAGGACCGGAGAAAATCCGAGAGCACCATCGCGGGGCGCAGGCCGGGGAGCCGCCCGCGGAAGGGCAGACGTTCGAGCGCAGGTCCCACGAGCGAGCCGAACCGGCCTCCAGCCGCCAGGACGCGGGGACGGAACTCGACCATGTCCTCCCTCGCGCCTTCGGCGGCGATGATCCGCCGACCCGCGAGGAGCTGGTTCCCCCAGCAATGGTCTCCGTCGCCGTGCGTGTTGACGACGACCGCGATAGTGTCCGCGGACACGGGAGCGGCGTCGAGCATTCGCTGAGTGATGATCGGGTCCCAGAGCGTGTCGATGAGCAAAGCTTCGCCGTCACCGCAGATCAGACCCGCATTCGACTCGCCGAGCCTGCCGTTGGGCTGCAACCAGGCCCATGTTCCCTCGGCCACTTCGCGCCAACCGCCCTGGTACTCGGCCGAACCTCCGATCAGCGTGGGCACAGTGAAGGATGTCACCGGGACAGCTTATCCTGTATGCCGAAAGGAGCGGCATGATGACGAGCGCGATGACTGAAAGCGATTCCCGCGGCCCGGCGCCAGCATCCGTGCCCGTCAAACCCCGCATGCGCGGCTGGATCCACGTCTGGGCCTGCGCCGCTTCCGTGGTGTGCGGGATCGCCTTGGTCGGCTTCGCGGCAACGCACGCCGGGGCGCGCGCAGGATTCGCCACGGCGCTCTACTCGCTGACGGTCTGCGCGATGTTCGGAGTGAGCGCGACCTATCACCGGATCCACTGGAAGACCCCGCAGTCCAGGGGGTTGATGAAGCGTCTCGACCACTCGATGATCTTCTTGTTCATCGCGGGCACCTACACGCCGTTCTGCTACCTGTTGCTCCAACCCGGGACCTACCATTGGATCTTGTCCGTGGTGTGGGCCGGGGCGGTGGCCGGAGCGGTGCTGAAAGTCTGCTTCCCGCACTCGACCAAGTGGCTCGGGGTCGTTTTGTACCTCGCCCTCGGCTGGGTGTGCGTGTTCGTGACGCCGGAGATCTTGTCGAAAGGCGGCGTGGTCCCCGTGGCGCTGCTCGCCGTGGGCGGCGTCTTGTACAGCTTCGGTGCGATCCTGTACGCGACCAAATGGCCGAATCCGTGGCCGAAAACATTCGGCCACCACGAGTTCTTCCACGCGGCGACGGCAATCGCCGCAATCTGCCATCACATAGCCGTGTGGTTCGCAGTGATCGCGATCATCTGACCGCGCAAAAGAAACCTAGCCGCGCGGGGCGTCCTCGTCGTCGGCCCGCTCTTGCGCGTCTGGCGTGTCGAAGCTCTTCGGAATCTTCTTGAGGTGCTTCTGCATCGACCAGCCGAGAACGAACACCGCGATGGCCAAGAGCAGCATCACCACGACGCCCCACGGGGACCCCTTGCCCTGTTCGGGCCCAGGCGGCCCCACAGCGAGAAGCTGGATCACAAAATCTGACGTCATGGGGCTTGCACTCCTGCGAAAAGATCGTTCTCCGGCTGGCTTGTCGGAACCAAGGAACGGGCGAGCTCGAACTCTTCCGTCGGCCAATACTGCTGTTGCAGCGCGACGGGCACCGCGAAAAAGAAACCGTTCGGGTCGACCTGCGAGCGATGCGCCAAAAGGGCGGCTTCCCGCTGAGGGAAGTACGCCGCGCACGGCACGCTCGTGGTGACCCGGTGCGACTTGTCCTCGTCCTCCGGCACATTCGCCAAGAGCTCGGTGTAAGGGCTCTCCCCGTCCCGTTCGAGGAGCAGCTCGTGGAATTGCACCAGGCGTTTGCGGATGAACGCGTGGTCGTAATAGATCTTGCTCACCTGCCAAGCGGGTCCGGCTTCGGGGAAACGTCCGGGGTCCGCGGCAGCCTCGAACGCCGCCATCGACACCTCGTGGCAGCGGACATGGTCCGGATGCGGGTAGCCGCCCTTCTCGTCATACGTGGTCATCACGTGCGGACGGAACCGCCGGACGACGGCGACGAGATCGCGCAACGGCTCTTCGATCGGCACTGCCGCGAAGGACCCCTCGGGCAACGGCGGGGGCGGGTCGCCCTCGGGAAATCCCGAGTCCACATAGCCCAGCCAGTGATGGGACACGCCGAGGATGCGAGCCGCCTCGGCCATTTCCTGGCGGCGGATCGCCGGGAGGTTCGCTTTGACCGCAGGAGCGTCCAGCGCAGGATTGAGAACGTCCCCGCGTTCTCCACCGGTGAGGGTCACCACCAGGACCTCATTGCCTTCGGCGGCGTATCGCGCCGTTGTGGCCGCGCCCTTGCTGGACTCGTCGTCGGGATGCGCGTGAACGGCCATCAGCCGCAAGCCGCTCATGCAGTTCCGCCCCGTCGGATCTGCGTCACAATCCTCATCTTTATGTTAGCGAACGGCACAGCGTGGTATTCTAGACGCAAGCGCGCCGTGGAGTCCACGGCGCGTAATGCTTGGTGAAGGCAAAACACCTGCAGCGCCCAGCAGCTGACGGCAGGACAACCGTTCTGCCTCGTCGGCGAGCGCCGACGGCGCTGTGAGCGGTTGGCCGCTCTCCCACAGACCGTGACGCCTGGGGAGGCGCCCCGCGGACCGGAAAGCCGGCAAGTCCCAAATCGAAGAAGTAGAGGACACATGACGATGACTGAGAACGTGACCTGGTTGACGCAAGAGGCCCATGACCGGTTGAAGGCCGAACTCGACTCGCTGATCGCCAACCGGCCCGTCCTGGCCGCCGAGATCAACGAACGGCGCGAAGAGGGCGACCTGAAGGAGAACGGCGGCTACCACGCCGCCCGCGAAGAGCAAGGGCAGCAAGAGGCTCGCATCCGCCAATTGCAGGACCTCCTGGCGACCGCCAAGGTCGGCGCGGCTCCGACGCAGTCCGGCGTGGCCCTGCCCGGGTCGGTGGTGACGGTGTACTACGACGGCGACAAATCCGACACCGAGACCTTCCTCATCGCCACCCGCGAAGAAGGAGCCCAGGGCGGCAAACTCGAGGTGTACTCCCCCAACTCCCCGCTCGGCGGCGCGCTTCTCGACGCCAAGGTCGGCGAGACAAGGGAATACACCGTGCCGAACGGAGCGGTCGTCAAGGTGACCTTGGTGAGCGCGGAGCCGTACCACGGGTAGCGCCCGCGGGCTGTCCTCGCGCCAGGAACATCCGGCGCCCGGGAACGTGCTGCGCGGGAGCGCAGCGCCAACTCGAGAGAGAGAACCGCCCAGCGAGGCGGACCGTCTAACCCAATGCCTCGTCGAGATCGGCGATCAGGTCCCCGACGTCCTCAAGGCCGACAGAGAGCCGCACCAGGTCAGTCGGCACCTCCAGATCCGACCCCACCACGGAGGCAT
This sequence comes from Segniliparus rotundus DSM 44985, assembly GCF_000092825.1. Taxonomy (NCBI): domain Bacteria; kingdom Bacillati; phylum Actinomycetota; class Actinomycetes; order Mycobacteriales; family Segniliparaceae; genus Segniliparus; species Segniliparus rotundus. The sequence continues at coordinate 1,998,617 of NC_014168.1, forward strand.
GGGTCATCCGCGCGGGGTGCTCGATGAGCGATTCAACGCCGCCCAACGACTCGCCGAGGGTGAAGACCTTGACGCGGGCGCACAGGTCGAGCGCGGCCTGTTCCCCGCCGCGCAAGCGGACTGAGAGCATCCCGCCGAATCCGCCGCGCATCTGCGCGGCGGCGATATGGTGGCCGGGGTCGCCCGCAAGGCCCGGATAGAGCACTTTGACGACTTTCGGATGATCGGCAAGGTGCTCGGCGATCCTGAGCGCGCTCTCGCTCTGACGCTGGACCCGGACGCCGAGCGTGAGCATGCCCCGGCGAATCAGGAACGCGTCGAACGGGCTCGGCACCGCGCCGGAGCCGTTCTGCAAAAATCCCACGGCGGCGTCGAGCTCCGAATCATTCGTGACCACCGCCCCGCCGATGACGTCGGAGTGCCCACCAAGGTATTTCGTGGCGGAGTGGACCACCGCATGCGCCCCGAGCTCCAATGGGCGCTGCAAATAGGGCGATGCGAACGTGTTGTCCACAAGCAGCGCGACCTGCGCCGAGCGCGCGGCTTCGGCCAGCGCGGCGATGTCAGTGACCGAGAGCAGCGGATTGCTCGGCGTCTCCACCCAGATCGCCTTGGTCTGCGGGGTGATCTGGTCCACGAAGGCCTGCGGTTCATGGGATTTGGCAATGGAGTACGCGACGCCCCACGGGCGCAGGATCTTGTCCACGAGCCGGAAGGTCCCCCCGTACGCGTCGTGCGGGATGACAAGGTGCTCGCCAGGCTTCACAAGCGCGCGCAGCACCGCGTCCGTGGCGGCCAAGCCCGAGCTGAACGCCCTGGCGTGCTGCGCCGTCTCGCTCGCCGCGAGCGTCTTCTCGAGCGCGGTGCGAGTCGGGTTGGCGCTGCGCGAGTACTCGTACCCTCCTTTGAGGCCGCCCACACCGTCCTGGGCGAAGGTGGAAGTCGCGTAGATCGGCGCGTTCACCGCGCCGAATGCGGGGTCCAATTCGTGGTCGGGATGGATGACCCGAGTGGAGAAACCTTGTTGGGAGAAATCCTGTGCGCTCACCCTGAGCAGTCTAGTCGGGCGGGCGGACGGCGCACCGCCGGCCGATCTGCGGCCAGCGGGAAATCAGTCACTTCGCTGTGCGCAGGAAGTTGAGAAGGTCTTGCCGGGTGATGACGCCGACCGGCTTGCCGTCCTCGACCACCATCAGCGCGTTCGACTCCCCCAGCGCCTTGATCGCCTGGGAGAACGGCTCGCCGATGCCGATGAACGGGAACGGCGGGCTCATATGCTTGTTCACCGGGTCGGCCAGGCTCGCCCGACCGCTGAACACAGCGGAGAGCAGTTCGCGCTCGTCCACCGAGCCCGCGACTTCGCCGAGCATGATCGGGGGTTCGGCTCCGACGACCGGCATCTGGGAGACCTCGTACTCGGCAAGAATGTCGATGGCGTCGCGGATCGTCTCCTGCGGATGCGTGTGCACAAAACTCGGCAGCTCCCCGGACTTGCCCCGCAGGATCTCGCCGACGGTGTGCTCGTCGGCGGTGCCGTCGAGGCGGGTGCGCAAGAATCCGTATGAGCGCATCCACGAGTCGTTGAAGATCTTCGACAGATACCCCCGACCGCCGTCCGGAAGGAGCGCGACCACGAGCCCGTCCGGGCCGATGCGCTGCGCGACCCTGATCGCGGCGACCACGGCGAGCCCGCTCGAGCCGCCGAGCAGAAGGCCCTCCTCCCGCGCGAGCCTGCGAGTCATGTTGAACGAGTCCGCGTCGGAGACGGCAAGGATCTCGTCGGTCACTGTCCGGTCGTACGCGTCGGGCCAGAAGTCCTCGCCCACCCCTTCCACAAGATACGGCCGTCCGGTCCCGCCCGAATACACCGAGCCCTCCGGATCGGCCCCGACGACCCGCACCGCCCCGTCGGAGACGTCTTTGAGGTACCGGCCAGCCCCGCTGATCGTGCCGCCGGTGCCGATGCCCGCGACGAAGTGGGTGATTTTCCCGTCGGTGTCCCGCCAAATTTCCGGTCCGGTGCTCTCGTAATGACTGGCCGGGCCCGCAGGATTGACGTATTGGTTCGGCTTCCAAGCGCCCTCGGTCTCCTTGGCGAGCCGATCTGAGACGCTGTAATAGCTGTTGGGGTGCTCCGGCGGGACGGCAGTCGGGCACACCACAACCTGCGCCCCATAGGCTCTGAGCACGTTCTGCTTGTCTTCGCTGACTTTGTCCGGGCAGATGAAGACACATTTGTAGCCTCGCTGCTGCGCGACGAGGGCAAGACCGACCCCGGTGTTGCCCGACGTCGGCTCCACGATGGTCCCGCCAGGTTTGAGCAGCCCGGCTTTTTCCGCCTCGTCGACCATTTTCGCGGCAATACGGTCCTTGGAGCTGGCTCCCGGGTTGAGATACTCGAGTTTCACCGCCACGGTCGCCGCACCGGCTGGCGCCACCGAGTTCAGTCGGACAAGGGGCGTGTTCCCGATGAGCTCTGTGACGTGTCCCGCGATGCGCATGCCTTCATCATCCCACACCAGGCCCGCGCGCAGAGGCAGAGATGAACGAGCGCTGTTCGCCGAATGCCGGAGCTCATGGTCCTCGCCACAGCGCGCTGCTCCGCTCGACATGCGCTGACCCAGGCAGGGTTATTCGTCTTCGTCGTGCTCGCAGTCGGCTTCGCCAGCAATGCTCGTCGCGCTCTGGACGAACTCCCCAATGTCGGCTATCGCTCTTTTTGCTTCCGGTATGAGCGCGCTCATGATGTGGAAGTCGTGCGGCTGGCCTCGCCAGAGCTTGGCGGTCACCGGCACTGCGGCCTCAGCCAGTGTTGTGGCGAGACGTTGGGCGTCCGGAAGGAGGACTTCGCTCGAAGAGGCGTGCAGCAGCACCGGCGGAAATCCTCGAGCCGGCTGATCGAAGAGGTCGATCTGGGGCGGGACGGCATTGTCCACAGTCGCCCGGTCCCTGGCCTCGCCCATTTTCCGCTCGATGTAGTACAAGAGGGGCCGGGACAGGAAAGCGTCGCGGGACTCGTTGCGGTGGTTGGTCTTGGTGCGCAAAGTCCAGTCCGTGAACGGGCAGATCCCCACCAGAGCCGCAGGCAGCGGCAAACCTTCCTGTCGAAGCCGGAAAGCAGTCGCGAACACCAGGTAGCCGCCTGCCGAGTCGCCCGCGAGGGCGATCTGCTCCGGCGTGTACCCCCCGTCCAGCAACCAACGGTAACCGAGGACGCAGTCTTCGACGGACTCGTCGACGTAATGCTCGGGGAGCTGCCGGTAGCCGACGGAGAGCACAGAGGCCTGCGCGGCATCGGCGATCTTGGTGGCCAGTCCGCGGTGCGTGTGCAGGCCGCACGAGATAAAGCCGCCGCCGTGCAGGTACAGGATCGCCCTCGGCTCGTCCTTGCGGTTTTTGGTGTGCCACAGCGCGTCACAGTGCGGCAGCCTGACCAAGGCTCCGTGGTAACCGCGCTCGGGGAAGACGACCAGCGAGGCAAGCATGTCCGCGAGCGCCCACGGGTGCCGCACCCTCGGCATGTAGGCGAGGAAGGCAAGCGCTTTGCGCACCGTCAGCCACAGGAAGAATCGGACGATCTTGGCGTTGAGGCTTGTTCTCGAATACTGCTCCCACACCACCGCCGCCTGTTCGTCGGCGGCGGCTTTCCCGCCGCCCGCGCCGGGGTTGTCTGGCCGCTCCTTCGAGCCCATAGCCGCCTTTCGGGGTCAATCGCCGCTCCGCGTGCAAATGTGTTCGATGGCACATTAACAGGGAGTCCCGGCTGCGGCGCAGCCGGGACTCCCTGTGTGATGCGGCCGAAGCCGGGTATTGTCGCTCGAATTGTCTAGTCGCTCGAGTTCAAATTCACGAGCAGGCGAAGGATTTCCAGGTAGAGCCAGACGATCGTGACCGTCAGGCCGAGGGCGACGCCCCAGGCCGCTTTCTGCGGCGCGCCAGCCCGGATCAGCTGGTCGGCCTGGTCGAAGTCGATCAGGAAGCTGTACGCCGCCAAACCGATGCAGAGCAGCGAGAAGATGATCGCGATGGGGCCGTGGGAGTACAGCCCCAGCCCGCCTGGGGTGAAGAACGAGGCGATGAAGTTCACCAAACCCAGCGCCACGACGCCGAAGATCAGCCCCGTGGCAATGCGGGTGGAGCGCGGCGTGACCCGCACTGCTCCCGTCTTGTACACACCGAGCATGCCCGCGAACACGCCGAAGGTGCCGACCAACGCCATGCCGATGAGCTTTCCGGCCTCCACGCCCTGGAACTGCAGAGTGAGCGCATTCGTGACAGCGCCGACGAAAAGCCCCTCGACCACGCTGTAGCCGAGCACCACGGCGGGGTTGTCCTGCTGGCGCCCGAAGGTCGCGAACAAAACCAGGCCCAAGCCCACCAGACCGGCGATCATGGCGATGGGGCCGCCGAGCGCCGGGGTTTGCAGGGTCAGCACGTAGGAAGCCACGGCGGTGACGGCCAGCACCGCGAGGCTGGTCGCCGTCTTCGCCACGACGTCGTCGACAGAAAGGGTGCGCGAGGCGGCCGGGGCCTGGTACTGGTAGTTGAGCGGGGCCTGCTGGTACACAGCGTGCGACTGCTGGCCGTACTGGTAAGCACCAGCTTGGGCACCGGGCCTGGAGAGGCTTCGGAAAACTGGGTTGCTGCTCTGACGCACCGTGAGTCCTTTCGTATTCTCTCATGTCCGGTTCTCTGGTTTCCCAGCCTACCCGGAATGCAGATTCTGTGGGCGTTTGAGCGCGCCCTTATCTCACTGAACGTATCACGAAGCGTTTTGGTTCCACGCATTTCAGACCGCGCATCTCTTGCCAGCGAAGCCCGCAATTGCTACTTTCATCCCATGACGAACTCGGGCGAAGGCTTTTCGCCGGAGTTCGACCAGACCGGGCCAAGGCCCGTCGAACCCGCCGCGAAGAGCGGCGCGAGCAATCGGGGGCTTTGGCCGGTGCTCGCTATCGGCGGCGCGACCCAGTTCGTCCTCAACCTCGACACGACGATCATGAGCGTCGCACTGCCCCAGGTACAGGGCGATTTACAGCTCAATGACCCCGAGCGCACGAGCGTGATCGCTTTCTACGTCTTCTTCCACGGGCTCTTCCTCCTGCTCGGCGGACGCGCCGTGGACTCCTGGGGTCCCCGGCGCGCTTTCCTCATCGGCATAGCGGGTTTCGGGGTGGTGTCCATGCTCGGCGGGGGCGCTTCGAACGCCAGCGAACTGCTGGTCGCCCGCTCGGCGCAAGGCAGCTTCGCGGCTCTGCTCGCCCCCGCTGTGCTCGCGTTGGTGAGCAATTCCTTCGCGGGCAAGCGCGAACGCGCCTTTGCGTTCGTGGTCATTGGCACGACGGCGGTCTTCGGCACCGCCTCAGGATTGGTCCTCGGCGGCATGCTCGCCCAATACGCGAGCTGGCGATGGTGCCTCTTGGTCAATGTTCCGTTGGCGCTGCTGATCTTCTACCTCGTGTTGTTCCTGCTCCAGGGCGGGCACGAGACCGGACGGCGCGGCTACGACCTGTTCGGCTCGGCGCTCTCCATCGTCGCGTTCTTCACGCTCGGCGTCGGGATCTACCACGTCGAGGCCGAGCGCTCGCGCATCCCCGTCTTTCTCTGCCTCGCGCTGTTCGTGGTGTTCACATGGTGTTTCGTCTTCGTCGAACAGCATGCGCCCGCGCCGCTCACGCCGCCGAGCGTTTTGCTCGACCGCACATGCACGCTCGCGTCGCTCGGCAACGCGTTCACGCTCTCCGGCGTCCTCGGCGGCACCCTGTTCCTCGCGACATACATGGAGAAACTGCGCGGGTACAACCCTTCAGAAACCGGCCTGCGGCTGCTGCCCATCTTGGCCGGCATCCTGATCGGCGGCCTTTCGGTCGCAAAGCTCTCCGAGTGGGCGGGAATCCGCGCGCTCAGCGTCGTCGGCTCGCTGCTCGCCGCAACCGGCATGCTGCTGTTCTCCCGGATCAGCCCGGACGACGACTACGCGACGCGGATGCTGCCCATGATAACCGTGTTCGGGCTGGGCCTCGGGGTGCTTTCGGTGTGCTTGCCGGATTTGGCGCTGGTGGGCGTGCGCAACAGCGAGGCGGGTTCCGCGAGCGCGATGTTCACCGCGTACGGACAGATCGGCGGGGCGCTTGGCACTGCTTTCCTCAGCCAGAAGTACGCCAGCGCAAAGCACTTCGTGGCCGAAGGCGGCCAAGCCGCCGAACTCGTCGGCTGCACCACGGCGTTTTTCGTGGCGGGCATGACCCTGGCCTGCGTCGCCCCTGTCGTGTTGTTCGCACGGCCCAAAGCAGGAGCGCATCCGTAGCCGTCAGCCAGGAGAAGCAACAGGCGAGCCCTGCGGCGGCGCCGCGAAACCAGGAACTGCGGAATCAGAAGTTGATCATATGGCCCGCGAGCCCGTGGAGCGCTTCTTGCAGCGCCTCGGAAAGGGTCGGGTGCGTGTGCACGTTCCGGATCAGCTCCTCAACGGTGAGGTCCCACTTCTGCGCGAGCGTCAGCTCGGGCAGAAGCTCAGAAACATCGGGGCCGATCATGTGCCCGCCCAGCAGCTCGCCGTACTTGGCGTCGGCGACGAGCTTGACGAAACCGGCGCTCTCGCCGAGTCCTGCGGCCTTGCCGTTCGCCGAGAACGGGAAGGAGGCGGTCTTGATCTCGTGCCCCTCCGCTTTCGCCTGTTCCTCAGTGAGGCCGAAGGAGGCCACTTGGGGGACGCAGAACGTCGCCCTGGGCATCTGCCGATAGTCGCCGAGCTCCAAGGTCGGGGCGCCTGCGATCGTCTCTGCCGCGACGACGCCCTGCGCCTCCGCGACATGGGCGAGCTGGAGCTTCGCGGTCACATCGCCGATGGCGTAGACGCCCTCGACATTGGTGCGCATCCGCTCGTCGATGGCGATGGCTCCCCGCTCGGTCAGCGCCACGCCCGTCTTCTCCAGGCCGAAGCCCTGCACGCGCGGCGAGAAGCCAATGGCGAGCATCACCCGGTCCACATCGATGGAGCCAGCTTTCCCGTCCCGGCTCTCGTACTCCACATGCACCTTGGAGCCGTCGTCCTGGACCGACTTCACGGCGGTGGAGGTCAAGAGCTTGACCCCGAGCTTGCGGTACTGCTTGTGGAGCTCCGCGGAGACGGCGGCGTCCTCATTCGGCAGGACTCTGTCGAGGAATTCGACGATGGTCACTTCGACGCCGTAGTTGCGCAGCACATAGGCGAACTCGACGCCGATCGCGCCAGCGCCGACGATGACGATGGAGCCGGGCAGTTCGCGGGAGAGGATCTGCTCCTCGTAGGTCACGACGTTCTTCGAGACGGAGACGCCAGGGGGAAGTTTCACCGTCGAACCGGTGGCGATGACGACATTCTTGCCGCGCACCTGTGTCGTGGTCCCGTCCTGCGATTTCACCTCGATGGTCTTCGCGTCCAGGAAAGCGCCCCAACCCGAGTACTCGGTGATGTTGTTCTTCTTCATGAGGAAGTGCACGCCGCGCACCCGCCCGTCCGCGACCTTCCTGCTGCGGTCGAAGGCGGCGCCGAAGTCGGCGCTCACCTCGCCGGAGATCCCGAACTCCTTCGCCTGCTTCTGCACGATGTGCGCGATCTCCGCGTTGCGCAGAAGAGCCTTGGAGGGGATGCACCCCACGTTCAGGCACACACCGCCCCAGTATTTCTCTTCGATCACCGCGACGGACAGACCGAGCTGGGCCGCGCGGATCGCCGCGACATACCCTCCCGGCCCCGCGCCGAGCAGGACAACGTCATATTCATCAGCCACGAGAGAAACCCTACTTCAAGTCCCTCTCGCTCCGCGAGGGCGGTCGCCCGCTCGGCTAAGGTGGCACGGTGACTCGCGACGAACGGCTCCCCGAAGACCATCTCCTCTGGCTCGAAGAGGTGACCGGCGAGCAAGCGCTGGCATGGGTCCAAGACCATAACGCCGCCACTGTCGCCGCGCTCGGCGACGAGGAATTCGACACGCTCAGAGACCAAATTCTCGCCGCGCTCGACAGCGACGAGCGAATTCCCTACCCCGCCCGCAGGGGCGAGTGGCTCTACAACTTTTGGCGTGACGAACAACACCCGAAAGGCTTGTGGCGCCGGACGAGCCACGACTCGTACAAAACGGCGGAGCCGGCATGGGATGTGCTCCTCGACCTCGACGCCCTCGCGGAGGCCGAAGGCGAGAACTGGGTGTGGGGCGGGGCGAAGGTGCTCTACCCGGACCGCGACCTCGCCCTGGTCACCCTCTCCCGAGGCGGCAGCGACGCGTCGGTGGTGCGCGAGTTCGACATCACCAGCCGGTCGTTCGTCGCAGGAGGCTTCGAACTGCCCGAGGGCAAAAACTTCGTCTCCTGGGCGTATCGCGACGCCCTCCTGGTCGGAGCGGACTTCGGGCCGGACGAGCACGGCGTCGCGGCGCTCACCGATTCGGGGTACCCGCGCACGGCGCGGCGGTGGGAGCGCGGGCAACCGCTGGAGGAAGCGAAAATCATCTTCGCCGGGCAGACCAAGGACGTCCTCGTGCACTCCTGGGCGGACCGCACGCCGGGTTTCGAGCGGGAATTCGTGGCCCGCATGCTGGATTTCCACAAGAAAGCCCAATACGAGCTCCGCCGCGCCCCCGGAGCGGAGGACGGCGAGCTGATCGAGATCCCCGTGCCGCTCGACGCGGACTCGTCCGTGCACGAGGATTGGATTTTCATCCGCCCGCGCTCACCCTGGGCATACGGCGGCACAACCCACCCGGAGGGCTCTCTGCTCGTCTTCGATTACGAGCAATTCATGGACGGCGAGGCCGAAGCCCATGTGCTCTTCACCCCGGACAGCTCCACAAGCCTCGCCGGATTCGGCTTCACCCTGAGCTATCTGGTGCTGGAGACGCTGCACGACGTGCGCTCCGAGCTGCAGCTGCGCACGCTCGGCGACTGGCAGCCCGCCGAGCTGCCCGGAGTGCCGCCGTTCGCCCAAGTCAGCGTCCTGACCACCGATCCGGACGAAGACGACGACGTGTTCCTGACGGCGACCTCGTTCACCGCGCCGTCCAGCCTTCTGGCCGGTTCGCCAGAGACAGGGCTGCACGTCGTCAAACAGTCCCCCGCCTTCTGGGACGCGACCGGCGTCGAAGTGCGCCAACGCTTCGCCGTGTCCACGGACGGGACGAGAATCCCGTACTTCCTCGTGGGCAAACACCTCGACGAGGCCCGTCCGACGATCCTGTACGGGTACGGCGGCTTCGAGATCTCGATGACTCCGAACTACAGCCCGGCTTTGGGCTTGGGCTGGCTGCGGCGCGGCGGGACGTACGCGCTCGCGAACATCCGGGGCGGCGGCGAGTACGGGCCTTCCTGGCACACGAGCGTCCTGCGGGAGAACAGGCCGCAAGGGTTCGCCGATTTCGCGTCCGTGGCCAGCGACCTGGTCGAGACAGGGGCCACAACCGTGGCGCAGCTCGGCGCGATGGGCGGCAGCAACGGAGGGCTGCTCATGGGCGTGATGGCGACGCGCTACCCGGAACGGTTCGGCGCGATCGTCTGCCAAGTGCCGCTCACCGACATGCTGCGCTACCACCTGTTGCTCGCCGGAGCGTCATGGATGGCGGAATACGGCGACCCAGAAGCACCAGCGGACCGGGAATTCCTCGCGGCCTACTCCCCCTACCACAATGTCCCCGAGACTGGCGGGCGAACTCCGGCGATGCTCATCACCACGTCGACGAAAGACGACCGCGTGCATCCGGGGCACGCCCGCAAACTCGCCGCGCGCTTCGAGGAGCGCGGCCACCCGGTTCTCTACTACGAGAACATCGAAGGCGGCCACGGCATGGCGGCGGACAACAAGCAGACCGCGTTCATGACCGCGCTCGCGTACCGGTTCTTCACGAACCGGCTCGGCGCGCGCTGAAAGGGCACGCGCCCCCTTCCGCGAACGCCGCCTGCGCAACTGGAGGCTTCGAGCGCCGCTCGCGGCGGGCCAGGCGCACTTGGCCGCCGAACTTCGGGCCGATCACGATGTTCGGCATATGGCTCTGCGGCTCCATCTCGGCGCGCATCGGCGAAACCGTGTAGCGGGTCAACACCGACCGCAGGATGGCTGCGGCTTCGGCCTGCGAGAACGACGCGCCGATGCACCGGTACACGCCGCCCCCGAACGGAGCCCAATGGTGTCCGGGCGGCTGGTTCTGATCGAGGAAGCGCTCCGGGCGGAATGCCTCCGGCTGCGGGAACAGCTCTTCGTCGTGGTGCAACGGATAGAAAGAAATGGCTGCCCGAGAGCCAGCAGCGAGGCGGCGCTCGCCGATCTGGTCGGTCTCCATGAGCAATCGGGCCACCCCGGACACCACGGGGTGCAGCCGCAAGGTCTCTTTGAAGACGGCGGTCAAGTGCTCGACATCCCCCTCGTCCGCCGCCGCCTGCGCCCTTTGCTGCGCGGCGGGGTTGTGCGCCAGGTCCAGCAAACACCACGCCAAAGCCTTGGCGGTCGTCTCAAAACCTGCCATCACCAGCGTGAGCAGCTGGTCGCGCAACTCCTCGTCGCAGAGCCGGTCCCCGTCCTCGTTCGCCGCCACCATCCGGGAGAGCACGTCTTTGCGCTCATGCACTGCCGAATCCGCCCGACGCGCGGCGATCTCCTCGGCGAGGATCCGGTTCAATGCAGCGAGATTTCCCCGATACCCCCGGGCCACCCCGAGCCGCGCCGACCGAGGCGCCCAAGCCCAGAGCGCGGTTCCTGGCCCCGGCAAGGCCACGCGCAGCACGCGCGGGCGCAACACAGCCGAGCGCTGCGGGTCGCTGACCCCGAACACAGTGCGCAGGATGATGTCGAGCGTGAGCCGGTGCGTGTGCTCCAACGCGGCCGTCACCCGGCCCGTCGGCCATTGCTGCGCGTCCGCTTCCGCCAGCTCCTCGAACATTGAGGCATAGCCCCGCAGCGCCGCCCCGGCGAACGACGGCATCAGCAGCTTGCGAATCCGAGCGTGGTCCTCCCCGTCGATGCTCAAAAGCGAACGCTTCCCGAGCACCGGCGCCAAAATGGCGTTGCTGGCTCCCGCGTGATAGACCTTCGGCGAACCGGCGAACACCTGCCGCGCCATAGCCGGATCGCTGGTCAACAATGTCGGAATCGAAACCCAGGAGCCTCGTCGGTAGGACCGGACTTCCACGGTCTTCGCGTAGTGCCCGCGCAACCAACTGCCCACTTCCCACCCTCGCGTGAAAGCCAGGAACGTCTGCACCGCCGCAGGCCAGCGCGGGCCAGGCACGATTTTTTCGCCGGACGCTACACCCATGGCATCAATGTACGCTTGCTTGCCCGCCTCCTCTGCCGAAGGCTCAGCCCAGCCCCTGCCGCATCACGACCAGTTGTCGTCACGACCAGTTGTACAGTGGCGAACATCCGCAGACACGAAGGAGAGCCATGCCCCTCGACCCGATTCTCGAACAAATCGCAGCAGGCGGCGGGTTCGCGCCCATGGACGAGGACCTTGCGATTCTGCACGCCGAACGGGCTGCGGCCCGCGCCCTCGCGCTCGCCAATCGGTCTCGGACCAAAGTCAAACGGACCCAAGACCGGCAGATCGAGGGACGGGAAGGCCCCATCGGCGTCCGGATCTACTGGCCGGACACAGACTCTGCGGCGCCGGCCCCGCTCGTCGTTTTCTACCACGGCGGCGGGTTCGCCCGAGGCGACCTCGAGACGCACGACCCAGTCGCGCGCGCGATCAGCGCCAAAGCCGAAGCGGTGGTCGTCGCCGTGGACTACCGGCTCGCCCCCGAGCACCCGTATCCGGCCGCTGCGCACGACTCGTTCGACGCCCTGCTGTGGTCGCACGAACACGCGGCGGAACTCGGCGCAGACCCGGGGCGCATCGCCGTGGCCGGGGACTCGGCTGGCGGCAACCTGGCCGCCGTCGTCACACAGCTCGCACGGGACGCGGGCGGACCGCCGTTGAAGTTCCAGCTGCTCTGGTACCCCGCCGTCACCTTCGACCTCTCCCTCCCCTCCGCCGAGGAAAACGCGCACGGCCCATTGCTCACCCGCAAGGACATGGAACTCTACGGCCGATTCTACCTCGGCGACACGGCAACGGGCGCCCCTGCGGACCTGCCCGCGACAGCGGCTCCGGTCAACGGGAATCTGGCAGGGCTGCCGCCCGCCTACATCGCCACCGCGCAGTACGACCCGATCCGAGACGACGGAACGACATACGCCAAGCTGCTCGCGGAAGCCGGGGTTCCGGTCGAACTGCACAACGCCGAAACCCTCGCCCACGGTTATGTCAGTTTCGCAGCGGCCGTCCCTGTGGCCAAAGAAGCCCGCGACCGATCGCTCGCCGCGCTCAAAGCAGCCCTGTGACCCGCGGCGGCGAGCGCCAGCGCAGAAAAAAGAAACCACAGATCCCAGCGAGATCGCACGACGGCAGCAGGTTTTACGACGACTTTGCGGGGCCCGTTTCCACCGCGGTCACAGTCGGCACGATCATCGGCCTGCGCCGGTAGGCGTCCGAGACCCAGCGTCCGACCGCGCGGCGCACCGACTGGGCGATCTGATGCGTGTCAACCTTCTTGAACTCCGCGTTGGGGCCACGCTCGGAGGCAAGTTTCGCAAGCTCCGCGACCACCAGCTCCTGTGCGGCCACGAGCGCCTTCGGATCGTCCGAGAAGCCTTTGCCCAACAAAGCGGGCGGGCTGACCGCGGCCCCGGTGGCCGAGTCCACCACGACATTGATCGCGATGAATCCGCCCTCGCCGAGGATCAACCGCTCGGAGAGGGTCGATTCCCCCACGTCGCCGACGGACAAACCATCCACGTACACGTAGCCGACAGGAACTTTGCCGACGGCTTTCGCGACCCCGCCGTGCAAGTCCACCGCGACGCCGTTCTCGGCCAGCACGACGTTCTTCTCCGGGATGCCGGTCGCTTGCGCGAGAGCGCCGTTGGCCCGCAAGTGGCGCCACTCCCCGTGCACCGGCATCGCGTTTTTGGGCCGCACCGCGTTGTAGAGGAACAACAGCTCGCCCGCCGACGCGTGGCCCGAGACGTGGACTTTCGCGTTCTGCTGGGTCACCACTTTCGCGCCGAGCCGGGTCAGTCCGTTCACCACTGCGAAAACAGAGTTCTCATTGCCGGGGATGAGCGAGGAGGCGAGGATGACAAGATCCCCGGACTGGATGCTGATGCTCTGATGATCGCCGCGCGCCATGCGGGAAAGCGCGGAAAGCGGCTCGCCCTGCGAGCCGGTCGAGATGAGCACGACTTTCGAATCCTGCAGCTCGGCCGCCTTCTCCATATTCACCACCACGCCTTGCGGAACAGTGAGATACCCGAGCTCTTGGGCGATGCGCATGTTGCGGTACATGGAGCGGCCGACATAGGCGACCTTGCGGCCGTTCGCGACAGCAACATCGATGACCTGCTGCACTCGGTGGACATGGCTGGCGAAACAGGCGACGATCACACGTTGGCCCGCCTTGCCGATGACCCGGTCGAGCACTTCGCCGATCTCACGCTCCGGCATGACGAATCCCGGCACCTCGGCGTTGGTGGAGTCCACGAGGAAAAGGTCCACGCCCGCGTCGCCCAACCGCGACATGCCCGCGAGGTCGGTGAGCTTGCCGTCGAGCGGGATCTGGTCGAGCTTGATGTCCCCGGTGTGCAGCACAACCCCGGCGGGGGTGCGGATGGCGACAGCGAGCGCGTCGGGAATGGAATGGTTGACTGTCAAGAACTCCAGGCCGAACACGTCGACTTGGCGCTGCTCGCCGCCAGTCACCTCGACGAACGTCGGCTTTTGCCGGTGCTCGCGGCACTTCGCGGCGACCAGCGCAAGAGTGAACTTCGAGCCGATGACCGGCAGGTCGGGGCAGACGCGCAGCAAAAACGGCACCGCGCCGATATGGTCCTCGTGCCCATGGGTGAGGACAATGCCGACGATGTCTTCCGCCCGGTTCTCGATCGAAGAGAAGTCGGGAAGGATGAGATCGACTCCGGGCTGGCGGTCTTCTGGGAAAAGGACGCCGCAGTCGACGATGAGCAGTTTGCTGCCGTATTCGAAGACGGTCATGTTCCGGCCGATCTCGCCGAGACCGCCGAGAGCGGTCACCCGCAAAGCGCCGTCCGCCAACGCGGGAGGGGCCGAGAGGCTGTCGAGGATGTGCGCGTCGGTCATTGGCGGGCGCCCACGAGCTCGAGGTCTTGCGCGAGGGCCGCGGTCTCCTCGCCGTCCAAACCGAGGATGGGGAGCCTCGGCTCGCCGACCGGCTGGCCCAGCAGCGCCAGACCGGCCTTGGCCAAGGCGACACCGCCGTAACGTGCTTGCGCCCGCACAAGCGGCAATATGCTGACCTGCAGTTCCCTGGCACGCGCAAGGTCGCCTTCGGCGAACGCGGTGTGCAGCTCGCGCAGTTGCTCGGGGACAAGGTGCCCGAGGACGCTCACCACGCCGACCGCGCCGACCGCGAGCCAGGGCAAATACACCACATCATCGCCAGAATAATACTGGAGCCCGGTGGTCGCGATCAGCTCCGCGCCCGAGCCGAAATCGCCCTTCGCCTCTTTCATGGCGGCGATGTTCGGGTGCGCCGCGAGCTCCTGGAGCGTGGCCGGTTCGATCGCGAGCGCGGTCCGGTGAGGAACGTCGTACAGCATGATCGGCGTGGTCACCGCGTCGGCGACCGCGCGGCAATGCGCCGCCAAGCCTGCCTGGGAAGGTTTGGAGTAATACGGTGTGACGACGAGAAGGCCATGAGCGCCAGCGGCTTGCGCGTCGCGCGCGGCCTGAACAGATTTCGCCGTGTCGTAGCTGCCGACCCCCTGGGTGATCTTGGCCCGGTCGCCGACTGCGGCGAGAACAGCGGAGAGCAGCTCCAACTTTTCAGCGGGCGAGGTGGTCGGCGACTCACCGGTGGTGCCGCCGAGGACCAAACCGTCCACACCTCGGGCAACAAGCCGTTCGGCGAGCGCGACACCGGCTCGCACGTCGAGTGAGCCGTCCGCCGAGAAAGGCGTCACCATGGCCACAGCGACCGTTCCGAACAGGGGCTCTGCTGCGCTCTGTGTCATGGGTGCAGAGCCTACCCGCGTGCCCTGAGGATCTGCTGAAGGGCTGGCGCGAGATCCCCGTTTCCGATGGCCTGGACCTGTTCGAGGCCCTGCCAACCGGCCAGTTCGGCAAGGCTCGCGGCAAGAGGCTCCGCTGTGTCGGCCGCTGTGGCGTGGTCTTCCAAAAACGCGCCTTGGACGAGCAGAACGCCCGCTCTGCGATCCGCTTTCACATCGACGCGGGCGACAAGGCGCTCGCCGCACAGGAACGGCAAAACGTAGTAGCCGTGTTCTCGTTTGTGTTTCGGCGTGTAAATCCCAATCCGGTATTGGAACCCGAAAAGACGCTCCAACCTTGGCCGGAAGAACACAAGAGGATCAAAGGGGCACAAAAGCGCCCGTGCGCCGGAAGTCCTCGGGATAGCCGTGTCCGGGGCGAGGTACGCGGTCTGGCGCCAGCCTCGCACCTGGGCCTCTTCCAACTCGCCTCTGGCGACGAGATGGCCGAGAGCGGCCTTCGTGTCCTTGGCCTCAAGGCGGTAGTAATCGCGGATGTCTTGTTCGGTGGCGATCCCGAGCGCGGCGGCGGCGTTCGCCGCCAGCTGCGCGACTGCCTCCTCCCGAGTGAGCTGGACCTCACGGAACGCGCGGGGCACGACGTTTTCCACGAGGTCGTAATACCGTTGGAAATTGACCCGCTTTCCGGTGGTGAGGACCCCCGCCGCGAAGAGCGCCTCGCAGACGATCTTGGTCTCGCCCCGATCCCACCACGGCCCTTTCGCGCCGTCTCGGCCGAGGCCCAAGCGGCGCTCCAGCTCGCCCGCGGTCAACGGCCCCGCCTCGTCGACGAGCGCGCAAATCTTCTGGCCCAATGCGGAACGAGCCGCGATGAGCTCTTTCTGAACGTGCCAACGGCCGTGCTGGTAGTCCTGCATGCGCCAGCGGAACGCCGGCCAATCCTCGAAGGGGATCAAGGCCGCCTCGTGCGCCCAGTACTCGACCAAGGCGCGATGTTTCTTCGACCAGGCGAGCCTGTCCAGGGCGGCTTTGTCGTACGCGCCGACACGGCTGAAAACAGGGAGGTAATGCGCTCGCTCCAGAACGTTGACCGAGTCGAGTTGGAGGAGCCTCGTCCGGGCGAGCGCCTTTCGGATCGTGGCGGCGCCGCCGGTGAAGCCCTGCGCTCGCAGAGCGAGCCTTCGCGCCTGGCCAATGGTCAGGGTCGCCATGTCAGGCTCTGCGGAAGGTGGTGAAGCGATACCGCAGCCCCGACTCGGAGCGCTGCCAGGGGCCTTCTGCGGCGACCCGCCAGCCCACGCCGAGCTGAGGGGCGTACACATCGCCTTCGACTTCGAAGTCCACCTCGGTGATCTCGGCGATCGCAGCGAGATGCACAGCCTTGGCGTAGACCTCCCCCCCGCCGATGACCCAGACTGTCTCCCCCGCCCGGCCCGGAGCGGTCGCAGTGACGACGTCATGCGCGACCTGCGCGCCTTGGGCGGTGTAACCCCGGTCCCTGGAGAGCACCACATTGGTCCGTTCGGGCAACGGGCGGAACCGCGCGGGCAGCGAGTCCCAGGTCTTGCGGCCCATGACCACCGTGTGTCCGACCGTGAGCTGGCGAAACCTGCGCATGTCCTCGGGGATCGACCACGGCAGCTCGCCATCAATGCCGATCACCCCGTTGCGCCCCTGCGCCCAAAGAACACCGACCGCCATCGCTAGACCGCCACCGGAGCCTTGATCGCGGGGTGCGACCGGTAGTCGACGATCTGAATGTCCTCGTACTCGTACTCGAAGACCGAAGGGCGTTGCCGCAGCTCGAGCCTCGGATACGGGTACGGGGTCCGGGCGATCTGCTCGCGCGCCTGATCGAGATGGTTGCGGTACAAGTGGCAGTCTCCCCCGGTCCAAACGAAATCTCCGACGTGCAGGCCCGCCTGTTGGGCCATCATGTGCGTGAGGAGCGCGTAGCTCGCGATGTTGAACGGAACGCCGAGGAAAAGGTCGGCGCTGCGCTGGTACAGCTGGCAGGAGAGTTTCCCGTCCGCGACATAGAACTGGAAGAGGATGTGGCAGGGCGCGAGGGCCATTTTCGAAAGCTCCCCGACGTTCCACGCGGAGACGACGATCCGCCGGGAATGCGGGTCTGAGCGCAAAAGCCGCACGGCCTGGTCGATCTGATCCACGACCTCGCCGTCCGGCGTGGGCCAGCTGCGCCACTGCGCCCCGTAGACCGGGCCCAGGCTGCCGTCCTCACGCGCCCATTCGTCCCAGATCGTCACGCCGCGCTCTTGGAGCCACCGGACGTTCGTGTCGCCGCGCAAAAACCACAAGAGCTCGTGAACGATCGACTTCAGATGCACCTTCTTCGTCGTCACCAGCGGAAAACCCTTCGCGAGGTCGTAGCGCAGCTGATGGCCGAAAAGACTGAGCGTGCCCGTCCCGGTGCGATCAGGACGTTCAGCCCCCCGCTCCAACACCAGCCGCAGAAGGTCTTCGTACGGCGTGGGAACCCCGGGCGTGTTTGTCATACGTCCAATGTAAACGAGAGGTCCGACAACGAAACGTCAGCGCATGAGACTGGCGGCCACAGCGGCCCCGAGCTCGTAACACGCCTCCCGAGCTGTGGAGTCCGGCGCGCCCGTGAGCTCCAAAGGGGCGGCGGTCTGCGCCAGCCCCATGCCGCCCGCGAGTTTGAGCACCGCGCGGACCGCTCCCCCGGTGTCGTCGGAGCCGTGCGCCCACAGGCCGAACCCACGCCCCGCCACCGCGTCGAGGCACGGGTAATAGACCGTGTCGAAGAAATGCTTCAACGCCCCGGACATGTAGCCGAAGTTGGCCGTGGTGCCGAAAAGGTAGCCGTCGGCCGACAACATGTCGAAGGCCGTGGCCGACAACGCTGGCACAGCGCGGACCTGGACCCCTTCGATCTCCGGGTCTTTGGCGCCCGCCAGCACCTTTTCGAAGATCTCCCTGGTCGCTGGCGACGGAGTGTGGTGGACGACCAACAAGGTCTTGGGGCCGTCAGGCACGGGCGCGCTCCTCCCGTTCCAGGTCGACGGCGCGGCGCATCGAAGCCCGCGCCGCGCTCCGCCGCCCCGCGGTGTCCTGCCCCCGCGCGAGCCGATACCAGGACTGCCACTCATCGGGCCGCCGCTCCACGGCGTCTTGCAGCTGCGCCACGAGTGTTTCGCCCGCTTCAGCGGTGAGCTTGCCCGACGGCGTGCGCGGCACGTTCGACACATCCAGCTCCTGGCCGCACTCGCGCATGGCCGAAGCGAGCCGTTGGTGGGCCATCGCCTCGCGCAAGGTCGCGACCACCAGCCACAGCCCGAGAACCGCGAGCAGCAGCACTCCGAAGGCGAGCATGCCCGCGACAGCGCCGCCGTTGCGCCAGAGCAAGACCGAGCGCCACGCCATGACGGCGAGATAGCCGACGAGGAAGACCGTGACGAGCAAAGCCCCCCAGATCGTCTTGCGGCCAGAGCTGCCCATCTCAGAGCCCGAGCAGGGGGGCGAGGCCGAGCGTGAGCCCCGGCCTGGCTGGAATCGCTTTGGCGGCGGCGAGCACGCCGGGGCCGTACGCGGCGCGGTCGACGCAGTCCGCCCGGATGACGAGCGTCTCGCCCGGATTGCCGAACAGGATCTCCTCATGCGCGAGATAGCCGGACATGCGCACCGAGTGGACAGGCACGCCGTCCACATCCGCCCCTCTGGATCCGGGCACAGCGTGCGTGGTGGCGTCCGGGGCGGGCGGGACGGCGGCTTCGGCCCGGCGCCGCGCGATCACCTGCGCGGTGTGCGTGGCGGTCCCGGACGGGGCGTCCACCTTTTTCGGGTGGTGCATCTCGATCACTTCGACCGACTCGAAGAACCGTGCGGCCTGCTCGGCGAGGTGCACGGCGAGCACAGTGCCGAGGGCGAAGTTCGGAATCACCGCGACGCCCACCGAGGGCTGGCGCGCCAGCGCGTCCCGGATCTCGTCGTGGTGCCCCGGGGTGAGCCCGGAGGTGCCGACCACGGCATGCAGGCCGTGGGCAACGCTGAACAAGGTGTTGCCGAGCGCCGAGTCCGGGTGGGTGAAGTCGACGACGACCTGCGCCCGCGCCTCGACGAGGCTCTCCAACGGGTCGTCTTTGTCCAACGCCGCGACGAGCTCGACCCCGGGGGCTTGGCTCAAGATCGGGACCAAGGTGCTGCCGACCCTGCCGAGGGCTCCGAGCAGGCCGACCCGCAGGGTGTCTGATTGCGTGCTGTGTGTCATCAACCTCAACCTTAGTCTTCGAACGACGCGGCCTTGCGCTAGGCTCAGACGCCTGTGTTGCTTGGATAACAAGAACCTTGGGAAGGAAGACTCATGCGTCGCAGATCGGCCGGTGCTGTCATCGCCTTGCTCGCCGCCTGGCCGATGTGCGCCCCCGGCGCGCGAGCGGACGCTCCCGCGTTCCCCGACCTCGACGGTTACCAGTGGACCTCCCCCGACTGGTTCTTCCGGCACGGTTCGCGCCCGATGACCGCGGAATTCTCCACTCCCGACGGGCTGTACTGCTGGGTGAGCTGGTACATGGAGCTGCGCTACGGCTGCGACGGGCAACTGCCCGGAGCGCCGGCGGGCGCGAACAGCGTGCGCGTGCAGCGCGGCAAGCCCGGACAGTTCCTCACCGCCGCGTCGCACGACATACCGGGCTCCCCGGCCATGGCGCTGGAGCCGAACCATTACTTCAACGACGCCGGAGCAGTGTGCCTGGTGGACGACGAGGGCATGACCGCCTGCGGCTACGGAGACCACGGGTTCATTTTGCGGCCCTCGGGCTCTGTCGCCTGGTGAACAAACAGCCCGAACCGTTAGGAACACGGGCGCTTGGGCGCTGTCGCGTCCCTCTCATCAGCCCGTTCAGAACCCCTGGCGAGTGGTCACCACGGCAGCCCACGCGGGCGCCCGGCCGTCGGCCTCGAGTTTGCGCCATTCGGTGAGCTGGATGAAATCCCTGTCCTGGTTCAACGCGGCCACCGCTGGGACAAGCCCGAAGCCGTCCACCTTGATCGCGTACTTCGCCCGGCCCGCGACGCGAATCGCGGCGGAACTCGTCAAACCGGGCAAGGAGTCGGCCGGGAGGAACAGCACCCACGCGCCGAAGTCCTCGAACAATTCGTCCTCGAACACCACTGCGTAGAGAAGATCCTCTCCGAGAGGTGGGATGCCGTCTTGAATCACCGAACGATAGTATCCGCATATCCTCATTTGACCCGCACGTTGCGTGATGGCGCACAGTTGGAGCTGTGGACGAGCGCGCCGTCGGCGAGGTCGCCGAGATCGCGCGCGTCACGGTGCGGACATCACACCACTACGAGGCAATCGGGCTGCTCATGCGGAGCGGGCGGAGCTCCGCGGGCTACCGGCGGCACTCGGCCACAGATCTGACGCGCCCGCACCAGATCTTGTTCTATCGGACGCTGGGTTTCGGGCTGGGGGAAATCAGCACCACCTCGCTGATCCGCGCTCTCTGGAGGAGGAGAGCCGGCAACCGGGCCTCGCCCGACACATGCGCGACGCGATCAAAGCGGACGCGCGACTGGCGGATAATCCGCCGCGAAGGAAGAGGGCCCCGACCAGTCGGTCGGGGCCCTCTTCTCCGTGCGGACGCTCACGCGGTCGCCGGGGCCCCGTCGGTCGCTGGAGCCTCGTCCAAGGCAAGGATCAGGCTGATCTTGCCCCGGTCGTCGATGTCGGCGATCTCGACGCGCAGCTTCGAGCCGATCTGCACCACGTCTTCGACGCTCACGATCCGCTTGCCGTTGCCGAGCTTCGAGATGTGCACGAGGCCGTCCTTGCCCGGAGTGAGCGAGACGAACGCGCCGAAGGCAGTGGTCTTCACGACGGTGCCGAGGTAGCGCTCGCCGACCTTGGGCAACTGCGGGTTCGCGATGGCGTTGATCTTGTCGATCGCCGCCTGGGCGGAGTCTCCGCTGGCCGCTGCGACGTACACGGTGCCGTCGTCCTCGATGGAGATGTTCGCGCCGGTCTCCTCGGTGATCGAGTTAATCATCTTGCCCTTCGGCCCGATGACCTCGCCGATCTTGTCGACCGGGATCTTGATGGTGGTGATCCGAGGCGCGAACGGCGAAAGCTCGGCGGGCTCGTCGATCGCGTTCGCGATCACGTCGAGCAGCGTGTCACGGGCCTCCTTGGCCTGCGCGAGCGCCTCGGCGAGCACCTGCGAGGGGATGCCGTCGAGCTTGGTGTCCAGCTGCAACGCGGTCACAAAGTCGGCGGTGCCCGCCACCTTGAAGTCCATGTCGCCGAACGCGTCCTCGGCTCCGAGGATGTCCGTCAACGTCACATACTTCGTCTCGCCGTTGACCTCGCCGGAGACCAGGCCCATCGCGATGCCCGCGACGGGAGCTTTGATCGGGACGCCCGCGGCCAGCAGAGACATCGTGGAGGCGCAGACCGAGCCCATCGACGTGGAACCGTTCGAGCTCAACGCTTCGGAGACCTGCCGGATGGCGTACGGGAACTCCTCGACCGAAGGCAGAACCGGCACCAGGGCGCGCTCGGCCAGCGCGCCATGGCCGATTTCGCGGCGCTTGGGGGACCCGACGCGGCCGGTCTCGCCGGTGGAGTACGGCGGGAAGTTGTAATGGTGCATGTAGTGCCGCTTGCTCACCGGGCCGAGCGCGTCGACCTCTTGGGCCATCTTGAGCAGGTCCAGCGTGGTGACGCCGAGGATCTGGGTTTCCCCGCGCTGGAAGAGCGCGCTGCCGTGCACCCGCGGGACCGGGCTGATCTCCGCAGAGAGCGGACGGATGTCCCGCAAGCCCCGGCCGTCGATGCGGAACCCGTCGGAGAGAATGCGCTCGCGCACGAGCTTCTTGTTGAGCGAGCGGAACGCGGCGGAGATCTCGCTCTCGCGGCCCTCGAACTGCGGCTCCAACTGGGCCTTGGCCTCAGCCTTGATCGCTTCGATCCGCGCTTCGCGCTCCACCTTGCCCGGCAGGCTCAACGCCTCGGACAGCACAGCGCCGGCGTTGAATTCCACAGCGTCGTAGACGTCTTGCTGGTAAGGGTGGAACTGCTGGAGCTCGAAAGCCTCTTTGCCCGCGACGGCGGCCAGCGCCTCCTGCGCGATGGCGAGCTGCTTGAGGAAGGGTTTGGCGGCCTCGAGGCCCTCGGCGACAACCTGCTCGGTCGGCTTGGTCGCGCCGCCCTCGATGAGCTTGATCGCGTGGTCGGTGGCCTCAGCCTCGACCATCATGACCGCAACGTCGCCGTCTTCGAGCACACGGCCCGCGACGACCATGTCGAAGACAGCCTCCTGGAGCTGCTCGACGGTCGGGAAGGCGACCCATTGGCTGCCGATGAGCGCGACCCGAACCCCGGCGATAGGACCGGAGAACGGGAGCCCCGAGAGCCGGGTGGAGGCGGAGGCCGCATTGATCGCGAGCACGTCGTAGACGGCGTTCGGGTTCAACGAGAGCACGGTGACGACAATCTGGACCTCGTTGCGCAGCCCGTCCGCGAAGGAGGGGCGCAGCGGCCGGTCGATGAGACGGCAGGTGAGAATGGCGTCGGTGGAGGGGCGGCCTTCACGGCGGAAGAACGAGCCGGGGATGCGGCCCGCCGCGTACATCCGCTCTTCCACGTCCACGGTCAGGGGGAAGAAGTCGAACTGGCTCTTCGGCTGCGCGGAGAACGTGGTGGCGGACAGGACGCTGGTGTCCTCGTCGAGCGTGGCGAAGACCGAGCCGGCCGCCTGTTGGGCGAGCTTGCCAGTCTGGAACTTCACGGTGCGGACGCCGAAGGCGCCGTTGTCGAGCTCACAAGTGACCTCGTGCACATTTGGGGTCAAACTATTCATCAGTGGGATTGGTCCTCTCAATAGGAATGTTCGAGACATGGCTGCGCCCGCCAGCAATGCCGAACTATCTCCCACACGCACGGTCATCGATCGAAGCCACCGCAAACGACCAGTTTGCGGCAGCCACTACCGAGGACCGAAGGAAAACCCGGCCACGCCAAAGGCTGCTGCCGCGTCGAGCCTAGCATTGCGGCGCGAGAAACCGGAAACGGCAGGCCAGGAATCGGCCTGCCGTGTGCGGTCGAGAAACAAAACTCAGCGGCGGATGCCCAGCTTCGCGATGATCTGACGGTAGCGGTTGATGTCCACCCGGGTGAGGTACTTCAGCAGGCGACGACGCTGGCCGACCAGGAGCAAGAGGCCCCGGCGGGAGTGGTGGTCGTGCTTGTGCTCTTTGAGGTGCTCGGTGAGGTCCGAGATGCGACGGGTCAGCAGCGCGATCTGCGCCTCGGGGGAACCGGTGTCGCTCTCGTGCAGGCCGTACTCGGCAAGAATGGTTTTTTTCGCCTCAGCGCTCAACGCCATGAGGGTGCTCCTTTGTTTCAGCTCCGCAGGTCACATCTGATTGGCGCACCGCTGCGGGCCGCAGAAACGCCAGGTGTTGACTGTATCAGCAGAGAGCGAGGAACGCGAATCGTCACTGCAGGGCCTTGCGGGTGTCCTCCACGTCTTTCGCGATAGCGTCGATCAGCTCCTCGCGGGACTGGAAGGCCCACATGTCCCGCAGCCGCCGCACGAAGTCGACGGCCACGTACTGGCCGTACAGGTCGACGTCTTTGTCCAAGACATACGCCTCCACGGTCCGCTCCCGGCCAGAGAAGGTGGGGTTGGTGCCCACCGACACGGCGGCGGCGACCCTCCCCAGCGAAGCCCGGTTTTGCTTGCTCCCCGGCGCCGACGGGCGGGCCGGGCTCGAGATCGAGAACCATGCCGCGTACACGCCGTCGGCGGGGATCGCGGCATACATCGGCGGCGCCACGTTCGCAGTCGGAAAGCCGAGTTCCCGGCCTCGCCCGTCCCCATGCACGACCACACCCTCCACCCGGTGCGGGCGGCCCAACGCTTCGGCGGCGGCCGCCACATCGCCCGCCGCGACAACAGAGCGGATGTACGTCGAAGAGACCGTGACGTCGTGCTCGGCGAACAAGCGGACCGACTCCGCCTCGAAACCGAATCTTTTGCCCAGTTCGACGAGCATGTCGATGTTGCCTGTCGCTCTGTGGCCGAAGGTGAAGTTCTCCCCCACCAGCACCTTCGCCACATGCAACCTGCTGACAAGCAGCTCGTGCACGAATTCCTCCGCCGACTGCTTGGCGAGTTCCCTGGTGAACGGGATGACGCAAAAGACGTCGATGCCCAGCTGCCCGACCAGCTCTGCCCGCCTGGCGAGCGTGGTGAGCTGCGCCGGATGGTCCCCGGCCCGGATCACCTGGGCCGGATGCGGGTCGAAGGTGATCAAAGCCGACGGCAAGCGGCGTTTGCGAGCCTCGTTCACCGTGCGCCGGACCAATTCGACATGGCCTCGGTGCACGCCGTCGAAGGTCCCGATGGTGAGCACGCACCTTCCCCAGTCAGGGGGGATGTCTTCAATACCGCGCCAATGCCGCACGTGGTCAGCTTACCGCGCGCGCCCTGGGCGACGCCGTGTCGTATGCCCGCTACCCCGCGCCCAGCACGCTGTGCGCGCGCTCCCGGCGCTCACGCAATGCGTCCCGCCGAGCCGCCTCCCGTGCGTAGCGCTGCCATTCGCGCCGAGAACGCTCGGCGAGCACCGTGACGATCAAGACGCTCGCGGGCATGTCCGAAGGCGGCGGCGGAGAAACCGAAGCCGCGACCTCGTCCGCGATCCGCCGCTCTAACGCCTGCGAGACCTGGGGGCGCAGTTCACGAGCCCGCCGCACATACTGTTGGGCGAGCAGGGCCAATTCCGGCGAAAGCTTCGCGAGGGAGAGCGAGCGCGCCCAGGGCGCGAGCCCCACAGGCATCGGCAACGGGGGCGGGACGCGCTCGGCCCGCTCATTGATGACGACA
This sequence comes from Segniliparus rotundus DSM 44985, assembly GCF_000092825.1. NCBI lineage: Bacteria > Bacillati > Actinomycetota > Actinomycetes > Mycobacteriales > Segniliparaceae > Segniliparus > Segniliparus rotundus. The sequence continues at coordinate 2,023,544 of NC_014168.1, forward strand.
GTTCCGGCGAACATATCGCCGATCCGTTTGCCCTTGGCCGAGACCAGCGAGCTGATCACCGCGGGGGCCGCGCCGAGCGAGTAGATCTCGAACACCGCCATCAGCCCCCGGACCAGGGCCTGCCGGAAACGGACCGGGCCGCCGTCTTCCGCGACCACGCGCAAGCCCATCGCCATCTTCCCGACTGTCCGGCCCCTGGTGAGCGTTTCGGCGAGCACGGGATAGCCCACGACGATCATGACGGCCAAAAAAAGAAACATCGCGAAGACCCACGCCCCGTCCATCCGGTGATAGGCGGCGGCCGCGACGGCGCCGAAACAGGCGACGAACAGCACCAGCACAAGCACGGCGAGCTGCAAGGCCGCGTCGATCAGCTTGGCGAGCGCGCGCACCGGCAACTGGGCGAGCTGCACGTCGAGCACAACGGCGTCCCCTGTCACCAGTTCCGGCATGGCCCGCAGTGTACTCGACAGCTGTCCTCCTCAGCGTTGCCGATCCACGCGCTGACGTTATGCTGAGCGGGTGGACTCGAACGCGTTCGCCAGCGTCCACGGGGAAAGCTGGCGCCGGCTCGAATCATTGCTGCGCCGCAAACGGTCCCTCACCGAGGCGGAGCTGGACGAGCTGGTCCAGCTTTACCAGCGCACCGCCACACATCTGTCCATGCTGCGCTCCGCGGCGGAGGACCCCGCGCTCATCAGCAGGCTCTCGGTGCTGACCGCCCGCGCCCGCGCGGCGGTGACCGGCGCGCACGCGCCCGCGTGGCGGGAGTTCGGCCGGTTCTGGACGGTCACCTTCCCTGTCGCGGCCTACCGCGCGAGATGGTGGTGGCTGGGAGCCGCCGTGTTCACAGCGGTGATCGCTGTGTCGGTGGGCTGGTGGGTGGGCCACGACCCCGCCGCGCAGGCGGCGATTGGCGATCCGGCGGACATCAGGCAGCTCGTCGAGCATGATTTCGAGCATTACTACAGCGAGCACGAGGCGAGCTCGTTCGCGACAAAGGTGTGGCTCAACAACAGCTGGGTGGCCGCCCAATGCCTGGGGATGGCCGCGTTGCTCGGCGCCCCCATCCCCTTTGTCCTCTTCTCGAACGCGATGAACGTCGGAGCGAGCGGCGGACTGATGTTCCACGCCCACAAAGGCGGGCTTTTCTTCAGCTTGATCGTCCCGCACGGCCTTTTGGAGCTCACCGCCGTCTTCCTGGCGGCTGGGGCAGGAATGCGCCTCGGCTGGCAAGTGATCGCGCCTGGACAACGGCAACGCGTCCAAGCTCTCGCCGAAGAAGGCCGGTCTATGATCGCGATCGCGATGGGCACGGCGCTGGTGCTGCTCGTCTCGGGCGGGATCGAAGCCTTTGTCACGCCTTCTCCCCTGCCGACCTGGGCCAAAGTCGGCATTGGGGCGGCAGCCGAGGCAGTGTTCCTCGCGTTCGTGATCGGGCTCGGCCGGCCCGCGGCCCGCGCGGGCGAGACCGGCGACGTGGAAAGGGCGCCCGACTACGCACCCGCCGCGTGACTACAGCTTGCCGGAAGCCTTCATCGCGATGTACTTGTCGGCGAGCGCGGGCGCGAGCTTCTCCGGCAGCTCGTCGACGACCTCCACGCCCATGGCGCGCAGCTCCTGCGCCACAAAGCCCCGGTCGGCCCGCATGAGCTCGGCGGCGGCGGCCCCGTAGACCTGCTCCGCGTCCGCGCGCCCAGCCGCGAGCTCCGCGATGCGGGGGTCGGCAACCGCTGCCAGCAGCACATGGTGGCGCGAGGTGAGACGACCCAGCACCGCGAGCCAGCTCTCTTCGAACGTGGACCGGGACAAATCCGTGAGCAGGACGACGAGGCTGCGGCGGCGGGCGCGCGCCAAGACCGTCTCGACGAGCCCGTCGGCGTCCACCTCGGCCAAAGCAGGTTCCAAGGGCGCCATGGCCTGGACTATCTGCGGCAAAAGCCCGCTCGGAGCAGCAGAAGCAGCCCAACCCCGCACACGCCGGTCGTAGGCGAGGAAATGCACCTTGTCCCCTGCCTTGCTGGCCAACGCGGCGAGCAGGAGCGCCGCGTCCATCGACCAGTCCAGCCTCGGCCAGCCAGCGGGGTCGGCAGACAGCGGGTCCACGCCGATCCGGCCTGCGCTGGTGCGCCCGCAGTCCAACACAATGAGCACTGGTTGGTCCCGTTCTGGGCGCCAGGTCCGGACCAGGACGTCGCCGCGCCGGGCTGAAGCGCGCCAATCGATCGAGCGCACATCGTCCCCGTCCACGTACTCCCGAAGCGAGTCGAACTCAGTGCCTTGTCCTCGGAGCAAGGCGAGCGTCTGGCCTTCGAGCTCGCGCAGCCGCATGAGCCGGGCGGGCAGGTGTTTGCGGGAGAGGAACGGCGGCAGCGCGCGCAGCCGCCACGGGACGAGGGCCGAGCGCTGCCTGCCCGCGAACCCGAACGGCCCGAGCGCGCGGACTGTCACTTTCGCCGCCTCCTGCTCGCCGCGCCGAACTGGCCGGAGCAGCGTCTCCACGGACATGCGCTCGCCCGGGGGCAGCGCGACGCGATGCCGCGCAGGGCTCGCCGACGCGCTCGGAGCCCACGCGTCGCGCAGCAAGCCCTGGACCTTGCGCTTGCCGAGATTCTCCACTGCGAGCCGCACCCGCGCCGTCTCGCCGAGCCGGACCACTTCGTCCCCCGAACGGGCGAAAGAGAGCTGTTTGGGGCTGCCCGCGAGCACGACGTCCACCAGCACGAGGACCACCGCGACGGCGAGGACCGTCGCGAAGACCGCCTCGGGGCGCGGGAGCAGGAGCACCGCAAGGGCTCCGCACGCGACGGCGGCGCCGACTCGCCAGGTCAACACCACGGGCGTCTCACCGCGCTCTGCGCGGCGGAACGGTGTGCCGCGACGTCGTGCGCTTCGAAGATCATCGGGGCACCGGCACCGCTGCGAGAAGCCCGTCGAGCAGGACGTCGGCGTTCATCCCTTCGAGCTCCGCCTCCGGGCGCAACGCGATTCGGTGCCGGAGGGCGGGCCTGGCCATGACCTTCACATCGTCCGGGGTGACGAACGCGCGGTCCGAGAGCCACGCCCAGGCGCGGGCCGAGGCGAGCAGCGCCGTCGCCCCGCGCGGAGAAACACCAAGGCGCAGCGCGGGCGACTGCCGCGTGGCCCGGACGACGTCGACGATGTAGCCCAGGACCTCCGGGCTGACGTGCACCTGCTGGACCGCTTCCCGGCCTGCCGCGAGGTCCGACGCAGAGGCAACGGGCTGGACGGCGGAGACGTCTCGCGGGTCGGCCGAATCAGCGAATCGCGTCAAAATGCCGATCTCTTCCTCCCGCTGCGGCAAGGGCACGACGAGCTTGAGCAGGAACCGGTCCAGCTGCGCCTCCGGCAACTGGTACGTGCCCTCGTGCTCGACGGGGTTCTGGGTGGCCGCGACGATGAACGGGTCCGGCAGGGGCCGCGAATGGCCGTCCACGCTCACCTGCCGCTCCTCCATCGCCTCAAGGAGGGCCGCCTGTGTTTTCGGCGGCGTCCGGTTGATCTCGTCCGCGAGGAGCAAGTTCGTGAAGACCGGGCCCTCGCGGAAGACGAATTCGGCGCTGCGGGCGTCGAAGATCTGCGAACCGGTGACATCGCCCGGCATGAGGTCGGGAGTGAACTGCAGCCTCTTGAAATCGAGGCCGAGGCCTCGGGCGAGACTGCGGACCAGCAGGGTTTTCGCAACACCAGGCACGCCTTCCAGGAGCACATGCCCCTGCGTCAGAAGCCCGATGAGCATGCCCGTGACCACAGAGTCCTGCCCGACCACGACTTTGGCGACCTCGTGTCGCAACGCGGCGAACGACGCCTTTGGATCTGCGATCGCCGGATCTGCGGCTGTGCTCATGCCCCGCGCACCTTCCCTTCACATACACCGTGTTCCACTTTGTCGAGTTCTTGCGCCAAAGCCACCAATGCCGAATCATCAGCAGGAACTGGACCGTACAATACCGATCTGATCTCGTCCTGGCCGCGCCCCAGCCGTTCCGCGAGCGCCGCCGTCATCACGCCCGAATCCCGAACGGGGACCGCGAGCCGTGTCGACAAGCGCCCCAACGCCGCCTCGCGCAACGCGGCCGCCGCTCTGCCTCTTGCCCGCCTCGCCTGGTACAGCTTGCCCAATCCTTCCGCGGTCTCCGAGGCGCGGACCACGACCGGCAACCGTTCGACGATCACCGGGCCAAGCCGACGCGCCTGCCAGAGCGCGGTCGCGACCACGGCGACAGCCAGTGTGCGCGTCGCCCACCAGACCCGCTCTGGAATGAGACCGGTGAGGCTCGGCCCGACTTTCTCACCTTTGATCTCAGGGAATTCCGGGGCGAGCCAGACCACGGCGCGGCGCGCGCCAAGGATGTTGAGGGCGAGCGCGGCGGAGCCAGGGGCGGCGATCCTCTCGTTGGCCATAAAGCTGCTGTCCGCGAGCACTGTGATGATCCTGCCGTCGTGGCGGTAGCGCAGAACCTCCCCGTCGTAGCAGGAGTCCTGGGTGTCTGGGGCGCGCAACGCCCAGCCGTTCATGCGCACCGCGCCAGCGCGCAGCGCGCCGCTCCACGCGCAACCCGGCTCGCGCGGGCTTTCGCTCTGATCGGTTCTGCTGTGCTCGACGCCGGGCGCGAGGACGCGCACTATGGCTGAGAAGGAGGCTTCCGCCACGACCCGGTCCCCTGGAAGCGCCGCGACTTGGCGCAACGTGTCCTCACCCGAAAGGTAGCCGCTGTTCGTGATGAACAGCAGGGTGTCGCTGGTCGTCGCCGACCGGGCCTCGTCCGCTGTCCGCGCGATGCGCAGATCGACGCCGTGCTGGCGCAGAAGCTCGGCCAGCGCGTGCCCGCCGTCCTTGCGCCAGCCCTGCGGGTCGAGCGGTTCTCGCGATCCCGAGTCCTCGCTGGAGAAGAACACGGTGAGCCCGACCAAGGCCGCCACAGCGAGCAGCAGGAGCGCCGACACCGCCGCTCCCCGCTTGCTGCGAAGCGCGCCCGTTCGGTTCACCACGACGGGGCCTCCCGGCCCTCGCGTTGCGGGACGTGCCCCAAGATTTGGGCCTCGGGGCCGCTGTTTTCTCCGTCGGCGCGGTGCTGCTGATCGGCTTTGGCCAAGGAACGAACAGCGCCCTCGATCGCCTCGTCCAGCCTGGCCGCTTCCTGGTAGGCGCGCTCCGAGCCCGGCCGCTCGCCGTAGACGACTTCGTCGAACGCGCGGGCGGCGGCGGTGAAACCGTCTTGGAGCTCGGGGAGGAGACCGCTGGCGAGGAAGGCGAACTCGTCCGCTGTGCGGCCAGGGGTGAGCGCGAGCGCCGAACGCTCGTCCAACTCTTTGACCACCGCCCGCACCCGTTCGGCGATCGCGGCCGACCAATCCCCCGCCGAAGCGGCGCGGCGCGCCCGCGCGCGGTGCTCCTCCGCCGAAGACAGCTCGGCTGATTCGTCCTCGAAGATCGTCTTCTTTTTCGCAGTTCCGCGGGTGGCCCTGCGGGCGAAGAAGACGACCAACGCGCCCAGCATGAGGACGACGAGGAGCACGAGGAGCGGCATGACGTTCGCGTCCCAGAAGCTGTCATGCGAGTGGGCGTGGGAGGAGCGATCAAGCGCATGCCTTCCAAGCCAGTCCACAAAATCTTCCCACCAGGTACGATGCTCGTAGCGAGGGTCGGTGAGCTCGCGTTGCGCTGCTTGCCGGGCGGGTTCTCGGTCCACTTCCACAGTCACGCCCCCCGTCCGCCGACAGCATCGGCGCTGCCGTCACCCGCGCTGATGCCGTCCACGCGGGCAGCGTCGGCCCCGTCTCCTGACCGCCCGAGCAGCACGAGGTCGTACGCCTCTTGGCGCATCCGCTGGTCCACGTACAAAAGCCCGGTCACGCCCGCTGTGAACGGCATGAGGATCGTCCTGGAGAGCAGCTGGCCGAGCGTCAAAACCACCACGGCCCACACGCCTTCGCGCTTGCCGGGGGAGGCGAAAACCTCGGCCGCGACAGTGAACGGCAGGGACAACGAGAGGCCGACGAACGCGGTGACGAATCTGGTGAGCAGGCCGACCCCGAGAATCTTCCAAAATCCCCGCCACACCACACGCGCAGAGCGGCGGCACGCCGCGAACACACCGAGGCGCTCGCTCATCATCGCAGGCGCGGACAGGGAGAGGAAGACACCGGCGACATATGCGAGCGGCAGAAAGACGAACATCGCGAAAATCAGCAGGAGCACGGCGGCGGGCAGGGCGAGGCCTGCCGCCGCCAAGAGCAGCACGGCTGCCACCGGGAGCAGCACGATCAACGCCTGCGAGAGAGGCACGAACAAGGAAAGCCCGAACAGCGCGAACCCTCGGCCCCGGACCTGCCGCCACACGCTGACGACCGCCTGGCGCGGCGCGGAGCCGGGGGCCGAGACCAAAGCTCTGGCGAGCACCGGCATCACGAACCCCGCGATCAGCGTCGCGGCGACCGCGGCGACCGGGGCGTCGGCCAAAAAGTCGGCCACCGATACCGTCGAGCGCGCATCAGAAGAGTCCGCGGCCGCCGAGCTGAAGACGCCGCTGATGGCCAACGCCCACCGCAGCGCCGGAGCCAACAGGGCCACTTGGAGCAACGCCCCGACTGCGAGCACGACGACTGAGAACGCGAGCGCCGCTTTCGCATTGGAGCGCAGAGCTGCCACAGCGCCGTTGTAGATTTCGGCGAGGCTCAACGGCCGAAGCGGGATCACGCCGGGCTGGAAGACGGAGCGCGCGCCGTCGGAAGGCGTGCGCGCCAGGGCCGCGCGGACGATCGCGTCCGCCAGGGCCCACGCCTCGCCGCTCGGCTCAGGCCGCTGCGCCGGGGGCGAAGCTGGGGCGTGGGGAAAAGGCCGCCCCGCCCCCGCGAGCCCGGACGCGCCCTGCCCGTCGGATTGCTCGGCCCCCAAAGCCGGGTAGGTGTAGTGCGCCGCGCGCGCTGCCCCCGGAGCTGTCATTTTTCCATTCTGGCAGAAATGTTCCCGGCCAGCCGCAGCAACCCGAGCCTTCTGCGCGCTTCTAGTACACGTCCCGGACGTAGCGCTTCTCGGCCGCGAGCCGCTTCTTATACGTTTTCGCCTCGTCTTGGGACATCCGCCCGTGCGTCTGGATGATCCGCACGAGCGTTTCGTCCACGTCTCTCGCCATCCGGCTCGCGTCGCCGCAGACATATACATACGCCCCGCCCTCGATGAAGCGCCAGAGCTTGGCTCCGTGCTCGACCATCCGGTCCTGCACGTAGATCCGCCGGCGTTGGTCGCGGGAGAAGGCGAGGTCGAGCCGGGTCAAGAACCCGTCGGAGAACATCCCCTCCAGCTCCGCCTGGTAGTAGAAGTTGTCGGCGCAGTGCTGCTCGCCGAAGAACAGCCAGTTCTTGCCGGTGTGGCCGAGCGCGCGCCGTTCGTGCAGAAAGCTTCGGAACGGCGCCACGCCAGTGCCAGGGCCGATCATGACGACCGGGGCTTGCGGATCGGCGGGGATCCGGAAGTGCGGGCAGCGTTGGAGGAACACCGGGACGAGCCGGTCGTGGGCCCGGTCGGCGAGGAAGCTCGAGCACACCCCCCCTCGGGTCCGCCCGTCCACGCCGAGGAACCGCACCACGGACACCGTGAGCTGCACTTCGCCGGGGGTCGCATGGGGGCTGGACGAGATGGAGTACTGCCGAGGGGCGAGCTTGGGCAGCACTTGCTGCCATTCCGCGAAATCGGCTTGAACGGGGAATTCGCGCATCAGGTCCGCGCCTTGCCTGCCGAACAGCCAGTTGTCCAGTTCGACTTTGTTGTCTCGGCGCAAAAGCTTCGCGAGGGCGAGGTCGTTGTTGCGGGCGGCGACGAAGCGCAACAGCTGCGGCGTGATGCGACAGATGTCGTAATGTGTGGTGAGCGCGTCCACGAGCGGGGCGGACGCGCCGTCCACGGCGACAGGCCGGTCTGCGTCGAGGCCGGTCGCCATGAGCCAGGCATCGACGTCCTCGGGGGCGTTCGCCGGGTACACGCCGAGCGCGTCTCCTGCTTCGTAGTCGAAGTCGTGGCCGGAGACGTCGAATCCGAACTGCCGCACCTCCTTGGCGGAGTTCGCGCCGGAGATGACTTGGTTGCGGCACATCGGCACGGCGATGCGGCGGTGTTTCGCAGGCGCGTCGCAGCGCTCTTCCCCGGTCTCCAGGACTGCGGGCGCGGGTTCGGCGACAGCGATGCGCGCAGCGGGCACGGCCGAGGGCTGCGCCGTCAAGGCGCCCACCACCTCGCGCAGCCAGTTCTGCGCGATCATGTCCTCGTCCGCCTCGCAGACCGCCAACGGCAGAACCCGAGCCGCCCCAAGCTCCGCAAGCCGGACGTCGAGGGCCTTCGCGTAGCCGCAGAAGTCGTCGTAGGCCCGGTCCCCGACGCCGAACACGGCGTACTGCAAGCCAGAGAGCTTCAGCTCCGCGTCAGCGTCCAGCCTGGCCCAGAAGTCCGACCCGTTGTCGGGCGGGCCCCCGGTCCCGAACGTGCTCGTCACCACCAGCGCCCGCGGGGTTCTGGCGAGTTCGGCGAGGTCCAGTTCGTCCATGTTGGCGCCTCGCGCGGGCAGCCCCGCTTCGACGAGCGCGCGCACGCATGTCTCGGCGAAGTCCTGCGCATTGCCCGTCTGGCTCGCCCACACGACGAGGACCGGGGCTTCGGCTCTGCTCTCGCGCGCAGGAGCAAGGGGGCTCTGGGCGGTTTCGGCCCGTGAGCACATGCCCGCGAGCAGGCCGTCGACCCAGAGCCGCACCTGTTCGCGCACCGGGGCGGTGGGCGGCAGCACCGGAACGCCCCCCGTTTGCGGCAGCGTCAGAGCGCCCTCCGTCTGCGGCAAGGACAGAGCGCCGGGGCCTCGGACCGCTCCGATCAGGAACCCCGAGACGTACAGGCCTTCCGCCTCGGTGAGCTGCGGCGCGGATATCAACGGGAACGGCAGTTCGCGCAAGGGCGTCGGCGTTGCCGCGTCGGGCAGCGAGAAGACTTCCTGCGCGGCTTTGGGCAGCGGTTCGAGCGCGACCGCGCAGGCTTTCAACTCCGGCTGGAGCGACTCGGGGTCCACCGCGTCACTGGTCACGGCATTGATGGCGAGGTTGTGGCCGTGGGTGTCGTTCCAGTGGAACGGCGCGAAGCAGGAGCCCTGCCGGATCCGGTCGGTGACCACGGCGGGCAGCACCGCTTCCCCTCGGCGCGAGCGGACCCGCACCTGTTGCCCCTCTTCGATGTCGAACTGTTTCGCGTCCACCGGGTGGATCTCCACGAACGGGCCGGGGTTGAGCTTGTTCAGTTTCGCCACTTTCCCCGTCTTGGTCATGGTGTGCCATTGGTGCTGCACCCGCCCGGTGTTGAGGATGATCGGAAACTCCTCGTCCGGCAGCTCTTTGGCCTCCATGTGCGGACGGGGGAGGAAGACCGCCTTGCGCGAGGGCGTCGGGAATGCCAGCCGGGGGGCGGCCCCGTCCTCCCCGACGTGCAGGCTCTGGCTCACGCCATCGTTGATGTACCGGATCGGATGGCGCCCGCCCGGTTGCCGCTCAGCGTGCGCGCCCGTGTCGCCCTCGGGCGGGCAGGGCCATTGCAGCGGAGTCTGGCGCAACCTCTCGTAGCTGGCTCCGCGCAGGTCCCACCCGGTCTGCGGGTTCCAAAAACCCCGCAGCTCGTCGAAAACCTCCGCGCTGGACGCAAACGCGAAGGCGTCCGCGAAGCCGAGTTCGGCGGCGACCATGCAGATGAGCTTCCAATCCGGCAGCGCGTCGCCGACCGGCGGGACCGCCTGCTGCAACAAGGTGAGGTTGCGCTCCGAATTAATCATCACGCCCTCGCTCTCCGCCCAGAGCGCGGCCGGCAGCAGCACGTCCGCGTAGCGGTTCGTGGCGGTGTCGAGAAAGGCGTCTTGCACGATGACCAATTCCGCCGCTTCGAGACCTTCGATCGCCACCTGCCGGTTCGGCGTGCTCGCCACCGGATTGGTGCATATGATCCAGCAGGCTTTGACCTTGCCGGATTTGAGCTGCTCGAAAAGCTCGACCGTCCCTGGGCCGACGTCGGATCGGATCGTCCCTGGCGCGAGGCCCCACGCCGCTTCGACGTGCTCGCGGTCCTTGGGGCTCACCACCGAGCGCTGCCCCGGCAGGCCCGGACCCATGTACCCCATCTCGCGTCCGCCCATCGCGTTGGGCTGGCCGGTGAGCGAGAACGGCCCGGAGCCGGGACGGCAGATCGCGCCCGTGGCGAGGTGCGCGTTGCAAATCGCGTTGGTGCTCCACACCCCGTGGGTGGACTGGTTGAGCCCCATCGTCCAACAGGTCATCCACTCCCCCGCCGCCGCGATCATCGCGGCGGCTCTGCGGATGTCCGGCTCGGGGAGCCCGGTGATCTGCGCGACCTTGTCCGGGGGGTAGTCGAGCAAGAACTCCTCCATGCCCTCCCAGCCCTCGGTGTGCTCCGCGATGAACTCGCGGTCGATGTGCCCGCCCGCCACGAGCACATGCAAGATGCCGTTGAGCAGCGCCACGTCTGTGCCAGGCCGAACAGGGAGGTACAGGTCGGCCTTGTCGGCTGTGGCGGTGCGCCGAGGGTCCACCACGATCAGCTTCGCCCCCGCTTTGAGCCGGTCCGCCATGCGCAGATAGAGGATCGGGTGGCAGTCGGCCATGTTGGAGCCTATGACCACGAACAAGTCCGTCTTGTCGAAGTCCTCGTACGATCCAGGCGGGCCGTCCGCGCCGAGGGACTGTTTGTAGCCAGTCCCCGCGCTCGCCATGCACAGCCGAGAATTGGACTCGATATGCGTCGTGCGCAGGTAGCCTTTGGCGAGTTTGTTCGCCAGATATTGGGCCTCGATCGACATTTGCCCTGAGACATAGAGCGACACCGCGTCCGGGCCGTGCTCGGCGAGAATTTTCTTCAGGCGCGCGCCTGCTTCTTGCACCGCTGCCTGCACAGCGACCGGCTGCAGCGCTGTGTCCTGGCCAGGGCCGCCGCGCTCAGGCCGCAGCCACGCCGAGTCCAGCCGCCCTTTCGCCCGCATCATGTCGGCGTGGGTCTGCCCCTTGGTGCAGAGCCTGCCGAAATTTGTCGGATGCGCTTTGTCTCCGGAGACCTTCGCGATCACCGGGAGGCCGTTCTCCTCTTTCGTCTCGACCACGATTCCGCAGCCGACACCGCAGTACGAGCACGCGGTTCTCGTCTGGGCCACCGCATCATTGTCCGCGTTTGTCCTGCCTCTGACGGTTCCAACCGCGTTAGGTTTGCGTCAAACCCGCCTCACAACCACTGAGGGGCGCGCCGTGCGGGCGCGGGGCCGCGGCCTCTCGGCGTTGACGCCTTTTTGGCCGCTGGGCTGCGCGAGCCGCGCTATCATGTGGCCGCCCTGCTGGCCATGCGCTTAGGATACCGGCATGGCATGTCAGAAATTTCCCCGAGCTTGGGCGTTGCTGTGGGCTGCGCAAATCCAATTCTTCCTCGCCTACGCTGTGACGCTCTCGGCGTGGACGACCCCGTTCCGATGGCAAGTGCACACGATCAGCGAATTGGAAGCCCCCTACTGCAAACGCGTGGGCGCCGACGCGCACTGGACGTGCTCACCGTGGCATGTCGTGATGCAGATTTCGTTCTTCGCCGCGGGCGTCCTCATGGCCGCAGGGGCGCTGCTCCTGCCGCGCCAGCTCGCTGGACGGGCGATGCGGGCGCTCTTTGTCCTCGCCGGCGCGGGGTTGGTCGTCGTCAGTCTGACGCCGAGGACAGAGAACGCCGCGGTCCACATGCCTGCCGCGATCACTTCGATTCTGCTCGGCAATCTTGGGCTCGTCCTGCTGGGCTGGCGAGGACGGCAGCGTTTGCGGTGGGCCGGGCTCGCCGCTGCGGCGCTCGGCGCTGTGGGCTTGGCGGGGTTCGCCGTCACAGTGGCGAGTCAGATCCTCTGGGCGGCAGACCAGCTCTGGCTCGCGTCCTGGTTCGGCGCGGTCGAGCGCGTCGCGGTGTACCCCACGTTCCTCGGGATGATCGTTTTAGGTTTGGGCGCGCTCAGCGCCAGACCGGGCGGGCACGAGCTTGGCGATCAGCCGCCAGCCGAGCAGAAAGACCGCCGTCGCGATGCTGGCGACGAGCAGGAAGCTCCACGCCACGCCCTGCCGGTCGAGCACTCGTAGGAGCATGCCCACGCAGACCGCGCACACCCACACCGCCAATCCGGTGGGAGCGATCGCGCGCGGCGCGCGCCAGCCCCGGCTGATCGCCCATCCGACAGCCGCGCCGACCAGGAAAGGCCATGCCGTGCCCAGCACGCCGAACACGTCGTCGTGCTTGTGATGGCTGTGGCGGCCGATGGCCGCGAAGACCAGAAGGGACGCCGCATCAGCCACCAGAGCGGCCAGGGTCCGCGTCCTCGTCAAAACTGCCGCCACACAGCCCACTGTAGACTCATCGGGTGACAAGGGCGCAGACAACCGGGACCCCGGCGTCCAGACGAGCGGCTTTGCAGGAGAAACGTCGGCGCACGGCGAAGCCGCCGAGGCCTGCGGGCGCGACGCTCCTCGACCGGATCACCAGCTGGTGGACGCTCGGCGTGTTTGCGGCAGCCTGCGCGGTCGCCGCCCTCGCCGTGTGGCTCTGGCCCAGGCCGTCCGAGCATCAGGCGAACCCGGCCGCGATGCGCGTCAGCGCCGACGAGTTCCCGCCCGAGTACACCGCGAAGGAGAACCTGAGCCTCGACTCCGTCGCCTACCCGCAACAGAACCTGCCCAACACCAGGTACGACCCGCCGCGATGCGCCGAGTTCACGACGCAAAAACCGCTTGCAGAGCTCGGCGACGGCAAAGCCTCCTACGGCGTGCAGCGCACGCGCGACGAACTTCGGGCGATGACGTTCGGCGTGGTCGACCGAGTGGTCTCGTGGGATCAGTTCGCCCAATTCGCCCAGTCCTGCTCGATATTCTCGATGACGAACGACTTCGGGGACGGGAATGTGCGCATCGCCTCGCTCGGGGCCCCGCCTTCTGCCGCCGATCAGGCTGTGAGCTATTTTTTGACAACGCGCAGCGCGGCGAGCGGCGCGAAGAAGAGCGCCGCCAAAGACGGGGCCATGCTCATGGTCCTCGCCCATGTCAGCGGCCGCACCGTGTTCGCGGGGCTCACGTTGCAATCGCTCAAACCGGCCTCGGCGGAACAACTGCCGGACAAGGAGGCCTTCATCAAGCTCTACGCGACGCTCGTGCAGCGGGTCAAAGACAACAGCTGAACAACACGCAGAGCGCGGGGCCGCATGCGGCCCCGCGCTCTGCGTGTTCCCCGGTGGCTACACGGTGTCGTCAAGCGGGTTGTCCACCCAGCTCATCAGACCGCGAAGACGCTTGCCGACCTCTTCGATGGGGTGCTCGGCGTTCTTCTTGCGCAAGGACTCGAGCTCCGTGTTGCCGCCTTCGACGTTGGCGACGAGGCGCTTGACGAAAGTCCCGTTCTGGATATCGGCCAGGATTTCGCGCATGTGCTGCTTCGCGGACTCGTCCACGACCCTGGGGCCAGAGAGGTAGCCGCCGAACTCCGCCGTGTCGGACACGGAGTAGTTCATCCGGGAGATCCCGCCCTCATACATCAGGTCAACGATGAGCTTGAGCTCGTGGAGCACCTCGAAGTAGGCCATCTCCGGGGCGTAGCCCGCCTCGACCATGACCTCGAAGCCGGTCTGGACCAGCTTCTCCGTGCCGCCGCAGAGCACCGCCTGCTCGCCGAAGAGGTCGGTCTCGACCTCTTCCTTGAAGGTGGTGGCGATGACGCCGGCGCGGTGCGCGCCGAGCCCCGCCGCGTACGAGAGGGCGAGGTCGAGGGCTTCGCCCTTGGGGTCCTGGGCCACGGCGACCAGGGCCGGAACGCCCTTGCCGTCAACGTACTGCCTGCGCACCAGGTGGCCGGGGCCCTTCGGGGCGACCATCGCGACAGTCACGCCCGCAGGCGGGGCGATCAGCTCGAAGTGGATGGCGAGGCCATGCGCGAACAACAACGCGTCGCCGTCTTTCAGGTGCGGCTCGATCTCTTCGGAGAAGATCTTGGCCTGCGAGGTGTCCGGGGCGAGGACCATGATCACGTCAGCCCACTCGGCGACCTCGGCGGGGGTGCCCGCGACCAGGCCCTGCTCCTCGACCTTGGCGCGGGAGGCGGACCCCTCGCGCAGGCCGACGCGCACCTCGACGCCGGAGTCGCGCAGGTTCAGCGAATGGGCGTGGCCTTGACTGCCGTACCCGATCACCGCGACCTTGCGGCCCGCGATGAGCGACGGATTGACGTCGCTCTCGTTGTAGACGGTGACAGACCCTTGTTTGCTGGGCATAGGAACTCCTTTATGTGTTGGCGTGGTTGTTGTCGGTCATTTGTGTTCGGATCACCAGCGCTGGTTTTGCGCGGTGATCGGTTTCGAGCCGCGCCCGAGAGCGATGAGCCCGGACTGGACGATCTCTTTGACGCCGAGCGGGTCGAGCACCCGCAGCAGGGCTTCAATTTTCTGCTGGTCGCCGGTGGCCTCGATGACCACCGTGTCCGAGGTGATGTCCACGACTTTCGCCCGGAAGAGGTTCGCGATCTCGATCACCTGGCCGCGCGATGCGGCGTCCGCGCGGACCTTGAGCAACACGAGCTCGCGGGCGACCGAGGTCTCCACCCGGTGCTCGACGATCTTGATGACGTTCACCAACTTGTTGAGCTGCTTGACGATTTGCTCGAGGACCGGCTCCTCGACGGTGACGGTGATCGTCATCCGAGAGATGCTCGGCTGCTCGGTCGGCCCCACGGCGAGCGAGTCGATGTTGAACCCTCGACGGGAGAACAGCGAAGACACCCTGGCGAGCACGCCGGGTTTGTCCTCGACGAGGACGGACAGTATCCGTGTCTGGATTGGTGCTGTTGTCGTGCTCATTCTAGCTTTCCGTGGCCGGGGAGGGGCAGGTCCTCCGAGTCGTCGAACAGCGGCCGGATGCCCCTGGCAGCCATGATCTCCGAGTTGCCGGTGCCCGCGGCCACCATCGGCCACACCTGGGCGTCCTCGCCGACCACGAACTCCACCACCACAGGCCGGTCTGTGATCGAACGAGCCTGGGCGATCGCTGAAGCGACGTCCTCTTTGCTTTCGCAGCGGATTCCGACGCAGCCCAGCGCCTCAGCCAGTTTCACGAAATCGGGGATGCGCAGCTTGTGCGTGCCGAGGTCCGTGTTGGAATAGCGCTCTTCGTAGAACAAGGTCTGCCACTGGCGGACCATGCCGAGGTTGCCGTTGTTGATGAGCGCGACCTTGATCGGGATGCCCTCGATGGCGCAGGTCGCCAGCTCCTGATTGGTCATCTGGAAGCAGCCGTCGCCGTCGACGGCCCAGACCTCGCGGTCGGGCTCGCCGAGCTTCGCGCCCATCGCGGCGGGCACGGCGTAGCCCATGGTGCCCAGGCCGCCGGAGTTGAGCCAGCTGCGCGGCCGGTCGTAGCGGATGAACTGCGCTGCCCACATCTGGTGCTGGCCGACGCCTGCGCAGAAAACCCCCTCCCGGCCGACCGCTTTGCCGAGTTCTTCGATGACGTACTCGGGCGAGAGCTTGCCGTCCGAAGGCCAGTCGTAGCTGAGCGGGTAGGTGTTGCGGAGCTGGTCGAGATACGCCTGCCATTCGGCGAGGTCGCTCTGGTCGCCGGTCGCGGCAAGCGAGCGGATCGCCTCGGTGAGCTCGATGATCGTCTCTTTGCAGTCCCCGACGATCGGCACGTCAGCAGCGCGGTTCTTGCCGATTTCCGCCGGGTCGATGTCGGCGTGGACGACTTTCGCGTACGGCGCGAACGAGTTCAACTGCCCGGTGACCCGGTCGTCGAAGCGCGCGCCGAGCGCGATGAGCAAGTCGGCTTTCTGCAACGCTGCCACGGCCGCGACGGTGCCGTGCATGCCCGGCATGCCGTAGTGCTGGCGGTGGCTGTCGGGAAAAGCGCCTCTGGCCATGAGCGTGGTGACCACCGGAATGCCAGTGAGCTCGGCAAGGGTCAAGAGCTCCGCGTGCGCGTTCGCCTTGATCACGCCGCCGCCGACGTAGAGGACCGGGCGCTTGGAGCCGAGGATGATCCGGGAAGCTTCCCGGATTTGCTTGGAGTGGGGCCGGGTGGTCGGCTTGTATCCGGGCAGGCGGCGTTGCGGCGGCCAATGGAAGGGGGCCTTGGCCGTCTGGACGTCCTTCGGGATGTCCACGAGCACCGGGCCGGGGCGGCCGGTGGCGGCGAGGTGAAAAGCCTCGGCGAGGGTCCTTGGAATGTCCGCGATGTCGGTGACCAGGAAGTTGTGCTTTGTGATCGGCATCGTGATGCCGCAGATGTCCGCCTCCTGGAAAGCGTCCGAACCGATCAAGCCCTTCGGCACCTGGCCGGTGATCGCGACGATCGGCACCGAGTCCAGGTACGCGTCCGCGATCGGGGTGACCAGGTTCGTCGCGCCGGGGCCAGAAGTCGCCATGCACACGCCGACCTTGCCGGTGGCTTGGGCGTAGCCGGTGGCGGCGTGCCCGGCGCCTTGCTCGTGGCGGACGAGGATGTGGCGGACCTTCTCGGAGTCCAGCAGGGGGTCGTATGTCGGCAGAATGGTGCCGCCGGGGAGGCCGAAGACGGCCTCGACGCCCAGCTCTTCCAAACTGCGGATGATGGTTTGCGCGCCGGTGAGCATCTCCGGGGCGTTTTGTTGCCGGGGCTGGGCCTGCATTTGCCCTTCTTGGCTGCCGTCTCCGAAATCGGACTCGGGCTGCATGGTTGAGGCGGTCACTGTTGTGCTCCTTTTCTCTTTTCCTCTGTTCGCCGGCCTCAGGATCACTGATGGCACGCGTTGTGCTGATCGCAGCACGCTGTGTTGGCCACGCGCTGTGCTGGCCACACAAAAACACCCCCGCCAGGATCTCTGGTCAGGGGTCAGGCGCGTCGTCGCTTCAGGCGGAAATCACTGGGCGCTGCGGTGAAGCGGGACGCGCCTAGATACGTACCTCAAGAAGCTGCTCACGCATGATCCAAGTGTAGCGCCGCGGCGGCGCGCGGGGCAAATCGTCTTTTGCCGCGGGCTCGGCGGCTGCGCGTTGCCCGGCTTTCGCTCATGCGGGCAAGGCCTCTTCCAACGCGTCGGCGACAGGTTCCGCGCCCTCCCCTTGTGGGTCCGCCGCGCAGACCATGACCTCCAAAAACACGTTGCGGCGCACTCGCGCGTCATAGGAGCAGCTGCGCGCCGGGGCGCCAGCTTTCTCCGAGCGCCACCGAATCGAATGCTCCTCGTCTGACGGCTCGACATGGAACGTCAGCGGGAACTCCGCGCCGATGGCGTCGGTTTCCGTCGCAGAGACGCCGTCGCAGGCGCGCAGCTCCGACACGAGCGAGACATACCGTCCGCGCGGTTTCGACTCGGAGGGATACAGCCCGACCGACATCACGATCTGCGTCGAGTCGTCGTCCTCTGCGGGCTGGACGGTGGTTTTGCGGAACGCCGTCCACTCCTCGCCGTACGCGGCGCGGGTGCCGACGGGGTCGGCGAGCAGGCACTGGTTGGCCGTCGTCTTGGAATCTGCTCCCGGCGCGGTGACGTCTCGCGACCAGGCAAGGGGCGCGTTCACAAGACCTGCCGCCTGATCGGCGGGGACGGCGATCGACTCCAGCGCGCTGGCAGGGACGAGCCGGGTGGCGTCGGGGACGGCCAACGGCAGGAGCCTCCCGTCCGGGGCGGCGTGTCCGGGCACGACCACAACCCCGGCCCAGGAGCCGAGGCCCATGCCGGTGAACACGGCGGAAGCCACGCACAGGCCGAGGGCGGCAGGGCCCCCGGGGAATTTTTTTAGCCGCCCGAAGGCACCTAATCGCATGAGCAAGTGTAGCGGCGCGGCGAGAGATTTCTCTGGGCGCCCAGCGCGGCAGCAGCCTCGCCGGCGCCGGTCGGGGCTGCGCGCGGCGGACCATGCGGTATCGTGAGCGCCATCACCAGCGGGGCCGCAGTCGCGCCGACACCAGGCCCAGCCGCACGCAACAGAGAGATAGGAAGCCATGCGCATGCTGTCGTGGAGAACCTCGGCGAAAGCGATTCTGGCCTTCGTCGCCGCCATCGCCTACACGCCAATAGCGACTCCGGCCCAAGCCCTTGCGGCTGCCGATCCTGGGCGCGGCGCCCTTGCCGCAGTCAGCTCCGCGAGCGCACAGGACTCGGCAGACGAGGACGACCCGCCCGCCGACGGCGACGATGACGCGGACGCTCCCCCTCCTTGCCTGCCCGGCAACGCGCCGAGCGCGGTCACCGGACGGTGCGTCCCCGACTTCCCCGAGCATGTGTGCCCAGACGGGGGCATGAGCATTTGGAACCGTTGCCCGCAAAGCGACCCGTGCGTCGGCGGCGGCGCGAGCGTCAACGGGCAGTGCCCCGGCCCGACCGAGCGTTTCTGCGACGAAGGCGTCAGCTTCGAAGGCTCATGCGGGGAGGACCGTGCGGACGAAGAGAGCTTTGCGGACGGGGAAAGCGCGTTGGAAAACCGGTTTGCCGCTGCCGCTTCGTCAAGATAACCCCCTGCGCCGCGCATCGCCGTCGCGTATCGCAGCCCATAGTTTTCGGTGAGACGAACTTTTGTCTTCGTCTGTACGATGACAACCGTGAACGTGCGCGTCAAGGCCTTGCGGCCGATCATCTCGCTCCTGGGCCCGGCTTTCGTGGCGTCCATCGCCTATGTGGACCCAGGCAACGTCGCCGCGAACGTCGCCGCGGGGGCGAACTACGGGTTCTTGCTGGTGTGGGTGGTCGTGGCGGCAAACCTGATGGCCTGCCTGGTGCAGTACCTTTCCGCGAAACTCGGGATCGTCGCCTGTCTGACCTTGCCAGAAGCAGTGGGGGCCCGCCTGTCCAAACCCGCTCGAATCGCCTACTGGGGGCAAGCAGAAATTGTCGCCATGGCAACCGACCTGGCAGAAGTCATCGGCGGCGCGATCGCGCTTTTCTTGCTCTTCGGGCTGCCGCCGCTCGCCGGGGGCGCCATCACCGGCGTGGTGAGCATGGCGATGCTCGCGGTCAAAGACCGTGAGGGCCAGCGGACTTTTGAGCACATGGTCATGGGATTGCTCGCCGTCATCGCCGTGGGCTTCTGCGCCAGCCTGGCCATCGCGCCGCCGGACGCCGGCGAGGTCGCCGAAGGGCTGCTGCCGCGATTCCACGGCTCCGGGAGCGTGCTCATCGCCGCGGCCATGCTCGGCGCGACGGTGATGCCGCACGCCGTGTACCTGCACTCCGGTCTCGCGAAGGACCGGCATGGGGCCGTCGAGCCCGCCCAGCGGGGCAGACTGCTCCGAGCCACGCGGTGGGACGTGGGATTCGCGATGGCCCTCGCGGGAACGGTCAATCTCGCGATGCTTCTGGTCGCGGCGCAGAACCTCACGGGAGTGACAGGAGTGGACTCGATCGAGGGCGCGCACGCCGCCGTCGCGGAACGAGTCGGCCCCTTCGCCGCGCTCTGCCTCGCGATCGGACTGCTCGCCTCAGGACTCGCGTCGAGCTCCGTCGGCGCGTACGCGGGATCGATGATCATGCACGGGCTCCTGGGCGCGAAGATCCCGCTGCTCGCCCGCCGCCTCGCCACCCTGGTCCCAGCCTTGGTGATTATCGCCTTGGGCGCAGACCTCTCTGAAGCGCTCGTGCTCTCCCAGGTCGTGCTCTCCTTCGGCATCCCGTTCGCGCTCATACCGTTGGTGCGGCTCACCAGCGACCCAGCGGTCATGGGCGAAGCGGCCAACGCGAAACCCACTCGCGCGCTCGGCTGGCTGGTCGCGGGGCTCATCACCGCCCTGAATATTCTCTTGATCTGGCTGACAGCGAAAAGTTAGGCTGACCTGTGAGCACATATCGAGCGCCCTTGCGCGTCCTTGTCTGCGGCGGCGCGATCGCCGGTCCGGCGATCGCGTTCTGGCTCGCCCGAGCCGGGCACACAGTGACCATCGTCGAACAGTCGGCAACGCTGCGCGGGGGCGGACACGCCGTCGACTTCCGAGGCCCGTCGCTGACCGTCCTGGAGAAAATGGGCGTTTTGCCTCAGGTGCGCGCGCAGGCGACGAACATGGGCCCGACCATCAGGGTCGACGCGCAGGGGAAGGAGATCGCCCGCCTGCCCGCCGAGGTGACCGGCGGGGAGCTGGAGATCGTCTGGAGCGACCTTGTCCGCATCTTGCACGACACTGTGCGCGGCGACGTGCGCTACCGTTTCGGGGTCCGGATCACACACATCGCCGACCTTGGCGAGCACGTCGACGTCGTCCTGAGCGACGGCTCGGCGGGCAGCTATGACTTCGTGGTCGGAGCCGACGGGCTCCACTCGGGCGTGCGATCGCTCGTCTTCGGCCCAGAGTCCGAGCTGGTCGCCCAGCTCGGCCGGATCTTCTGCCTCTTTTCCGTGGAGAATCATTTGAAGCTCGACCACCTGAGCATGGACTACAGGACCCCGGACGGCAGGGTGGTCCTGCAAGGGGACGATCCGGACAAGCCAGCCCGGGCGAATCTGTGGCTCATCGAACCCGACGTGTCCGGATTCGACCACCGGGACGCGCAGAAGGCGAAACAGCTCTTCGCCGAGCGCTTCGCTGACGGCGGTTGGGAGACCCCGAGGATCCTCGAAGCGCTTGCCGCCGCCGATCCCGTGTATTTCGACACGCTCGCCCAAGTGCGCCTCACGGAGTACAGCAAGGGCCGTGTGGTGCTGCTCGGGGACGCAGCCTGGTGCGCTTCGCCGCGATCTGGCATGGGCACCTCCCTCGCGATTGTCGGCGCGTATGTGTTAGCCCACGAACTGCTCCGCGCGAACGGCGACCACGTTGCAGCGTTCGCGCGCTACCAGCAGTTGCTCAAGCCGTATGTGGAGCGCTGCCAGAGATTGGCGCTCGACGGCATTCGGGCCGACACGCCCACAACAGCATTCGGCAGATTCAAGCGCCGTCTGACGCTGTGGTCGCTGCGCCTCCCAGGCGTGAGCGAGCGCGTCGCGAGACAGTCGCTCGCCGTGGGGCGCTCGTTCGCGCTGCCGGAGTACTCGGGCTTCTGAAAGGAGCTAGCGCAACTGGAAGACCGTGCGGTGCCAATCCTTCTTCGGCTCGCCGGCGATGTCGCTCATCACATGCTTCACCGTGAGATATTCCTCCAGCGAATAGGCGGAGAGGTCTTTGCCGAAGCCTGATGCGCCGAAACCGCCGTGCGGCATCTCGCTGACGATGGGGATGTGGTCGTTGACCCACACGCAGCCCGCCCGTATCTCGCGCGAGGCCCGCTGTGCCCGGTAGACGTCGCGGGTCCACACGGAGGCCGCGAGCCCGTACGCGGTGTCATTCGCTTGGCGGATCGCGTCGTCCTCGCCGGTGTGCGGGCGGGCGGTGAGCACGGGGCCGAAAATCTCGTCGCGATACGCCTCGGAGTCCTCGGCCACATCCGCGAGGAGCGTGGGCCGGTAGAACGCGCCAGGCAGATCGGGCGCGGCTCCGCCCGCCAAGACGCGGGCCCCGGCGGCTTTGGCCCGGTCCACGACTGCCGCGATCCGGTCGCGGTGCGCGAAGGAGATTTGCGGCCCGATGTCTGTGCCCTCGTCCAGCGGATCGCCTTGGACGACCTTCCCCATCAGTTCCGCGACTCCGGCGACGAAGTCTTCGTAGACGCTTTCGGCCACGATGGCGCGCGCGGCGGCGGTGCAGTCCTGCCCGGAGTTGATGAGCGCGCCAGCCACCGCACCGTGGATCGCGGCTTCCAGGTCCGCGTCGTCAAGGACCACGAACGGCGCTTTGCCGCCGAGTTCGAGCTGCGCTCTCGCGCCCCGCTCCGCAGCTCGCGCCATGACCTTGCGGCCAACGGCGGTCGAGCCGGTGAAGGTCACCACGTCCACGCCCGGATGCCCGACGAGCGCCTCCCCCGCCACCGGCCCCGTTCCGGTCACGACGTTCAGCACGCCGCGCGGCAGCCCGGCCTCGACCGCGAGCGCGGCGAGGCGCAACGTGGTGAGCGGGGTGAGCTCGCTCGGCTTGATGACGACCGCGCAGCCCGCCGCCAGCGCTGGGGCGGTCTTCCACACCGCCATCTGCAGCGGATAGTTCCACGGGGTGACCGCGGCGACCACGCCGGCCGGCTCACGCCGGATCGAGGAGGTGTGCCCGCCCGAGTACTCCGCCGACGCCTTGCCCTCCAAAAGCCGCGCCGCGCCCGCGAAGAACGCCACGTTGTCCGCGCTGCCCGGCACGTCGAACTCGGCGGCGAGGCGCGTGGGCTTGCCGGTCTGGGCGACTTCTTCGGCGACGAACTCGTCAGCGCGCTCCGCGAGCAGGGCGGCGAGTTTGGCGAGCACCCCGGCGCGGTCGGCCGGCGTCGCCCCGGACCACTCGGGCAACGCGGCCCTGGCCGAAGCGACAGCGGCTCCGACATCCGCCTCGGCCGCCACGGCGATGCGGGCCACCGCCTCGCCGTTCGCGGGATTGACCACCGTGTGGCGTGGACCTCCTGCCGCCGCGCGGGCTTCGCCGTCGATGAAGCAACCGGGCAGTTCATGCGTCGTCATAGCGGCCATACTACTGACAATTCGACGGATTCACAAGAAAAAACTCTAGTCATCAGCGTATTCCGTTGTAGATATTGATATTGACAATCGAAAACGTTAGAGTTGTCCGTGTGGCGACATATGTCAGACAACCTCTCGACGACCTCTCCAAAGCGATCATCGAGCAGCTTCAAGAGGACGGGCGGCGGTCCTACGCCGCCATCGGCAAGCTCGTCGGCCTCTCGGAGGCCGCCGTCCGGCAAAGGGTGCAGAAACTCGAAGACAGCGGCGTCCTGCAAATCGTCGCTGTGGTCGACCCGAAACAAGTCGGCTTCAGCCGCCAGGCGATGATCGGCGTCCGCTGCGCGGGCGACGCTCGCGAGCTCGGCGAACGCCTCGCCGACATCCCCGAGGTCAAATATGTGGTGCAGACAGCGGGATCGTTCGACATCCTCGCCGAAGTCGTCTGCGTCGACGACGGCGAACTGCTCGACGTCCTGGGCGGACGGATCCGGGCCCTGCCCGGCGTCGTCGCCACCGAAACTTTCGTGTATCTGAAAATAGCTAAGGACCAATACACATGGGCGAAACGCTGACCGTTCCCAAAAATCTCGCAGAGACCGCCAAACGCCACGTCTGGGGCCATTTCGCCCGGCACGGCGAGGACATCGCCCCGCCCGTCATCACCCGAGGCCAAGGCGCGCGGATCTGGGACGACAACGGCAAAAGCTACCTCGACGGGCTCTCGGGCCTGTTCGCGGTCCAGGTGGGCCACGGCCGCGCCGAACTCGCCGAGGCAGCGGCTGCACAGACCCGCGAACTCGCCTACTTCCCCGTCTGGGGCTACATCACCCCGCCGGTCGCGGAACTCGCCGAACGGCTCGCGGGACACGCGCCCGCGGGCCTGGACCGGGTGTTCTTCACCGTGAGCGGCAGCGAAGCCGTGGAAAGCGCGTGGAAGCTCGCCAAGCAATATTTCAAACTGGTCGGCAAGCCCGCCAAGCACAAAGTGCTCTCCCGCTCGCTCGCCTACCACGGCACTTCGCAAGGCGCGTTGTCCATCACCGGCCTGCCCGGCCTCAAAGTGCCGTTCGAGCCCCTCGTCCCCGGCGGCTTCCGCATACCGAACACGAACTTCTACCGCGCCCCGGAGCCGTACGCGTCGGACTACCAAGCCTTCGGCCTCTGGGCGGCAGACCGGATCGAAGAGGCGATCCTGTTCGAGGGGCCCGACTCTGTCGCCGCGGTTTTCTTGGAGCCGGTGCAGAACACCGGAGGCTGCTTCCCCCCGCCGCCCGGATACTTCCAGCGGGTGCGCGAGATCTGCGACCGCCACGACGTGCTCTTGGTTTCCGACGAGGTGATCTGCGCCTTCGGCCGGATCGGGCCGATGTTCGCCTGTTCCGAGTACGGCTACGTCCCCGACATCATCACCTGCGCGAAAGGGCTCACCTCTGGTTATGCGCCCATCGGCGCGATGATCGCCAGCGAGAAGCTCTTCGAGCCGTTCTCCGACGGGACCACCCTGTTCCCGCACGGCTCCACCTACGGCGGGCATCCGGTCGCGGCAGCCGTCGCCCTGGCGAACCTGGACATTTTGGAGCGCGAAGGGTTGAACGCGCATGTGGCGGAGAACGCCCCGGCCTTCAAAGCGACCCTCGACCGCCTGCTCGATCTGCCGATCGTCGGCGATGTGCGCGGCGCGGGCTTTTTCTACGGCGTCGAGCTGGTCAAGGACAAGTCGACAAAAGAAACCTTCAGCGCGGAGGAGTCCGAGCGCGTGCTGCGCGGTTTTTTGTCCACCGCGCTCTTCGACGGCGGCTTGTACTGCCGAGCCGACGACCGGGCCGAGCCGGTGGTGCAACTCGCGCCGCCGCTCATCTGCGGGCAGAGCGAATTCGACGAGATCGAGTCGATCCTTCGGGCGGCCCTCGCCGAGGCCTGGTCCAAGCTCTAAACGTTATGGTGGACGGATGCTCCGCTCAGCCCTCCGGAATGTCATCGCCATTGCGGCGGCCCTGACCGCCGCAATGGCCCCCGCCGACGCGGACCCCGCCAGCGGAGTGCTCCAACCCGCCGGATCGGCGCCGGCCCCCGAGGGCGCCGCGCCAGCATGGCTGGTCGCAGACCTGGACACAGGAGAGGTCCTCGCCTCTCGCGACGCCCATGGCCGCTACCGCCCGGCCAGCACCATCAAGACTCTGCTCGCGATCGTCGTCTTGGACGAGCTCGACACCGCCCAAAAAGTCACCGAGACCGACGCGGACGAGGTCGCGGATCGGGAGAGCGTCGTCAAATTCATCCGGCCTGGCGAGGTCCGCAGCGTGTACGAGCTGCTCGAAGCAACGCTCATGATCTCGTCGAACGGCGCGGCGAACGCCCTCGCCCGGTCGCTTGGCGGGGTCGGAGCGGCGGTCGCGAAAATGAACGCCGAAGCCGCTCGGCTCGGCGCGCTCGACACTCATGCCGCAACCCCGTCCGGTTTAGAAGCCCCGGGGGCCTCCACTTCGCCGAACGACCTTGCGCTTCTTTTCCAAGCCGCGCTGCGCCGGCCGGACTTCGCCGCAATCGTGGGCCAAGAATCCGCCGCGCTCCCCGGAGCCCAGCTCGTCAACAGGGACCCGCTGCTTGGCTCCTATCCGGGGATGCTGGGCGGGAAGACCGGTTTCACAGACGAGGCGCAGTACAACTTCGTCGGCGCTGCCGCCCGAAGCGGAAGACGGCTCGTCGTGGCGGTCATGCACAACCCCGGCTCCTACCCGGCGCGGCAAGCGGGCGCCCTGTTGGACTGGGGTTTCGAACTCGAACCAGGCCTGGGCGTCGGATCGCTGCGCTCGTCATAGCGACCTGAGGGGTTGGGCGGGGATCGCCGCCTCAGACGCGGCGGCGGGTGATCGTGACCGATGTGTCGAATTTCTTCAGTTGCGCGAAATGCTCGGCTGGCACGCCGAAGAGCGTCCCGAGCACTTCTGGCGGGATCGCGCTGATCGCTGAGGCGATCCCGATGTCGTCTTTGCCCTCCTGCGTGCTCGCGTTGAAAACAATCAGGACTTTCAGCGGCTCGTCGTCGGAGTTCTCGAAGTAGTGGAAATCGCCTTGGGACGCGAACACGACGTCGCCGGGGCCCGCCTCGAACACCTCGTGGTGCCCTTCTGGTTCCAGGATGGTCCATTTCGCTTTGCCAGAGACCACCACGTTGATCTCCCAGGCGCTCGGATGCCAGTGCGGTTCGCGGACGCCGCCCTTGTCCAAGGTCACCATGACGACGCTGGCCTGTTGTCCGGCGAGGATCGGGAAGTTCCTCTCGCTGGCCTGGCGCAACTCCCCGCCATCGAAGCGGGTCGGCTCCAATGCGCCGAGGTGGAACAGGTGCGGCTGTTTCGTGTCGAGCTCAGCGGGGATGCGCGGGTCCCCGAACCGGGCAGGGTCCGTTTCGGGGACGCCGCCATGCGGCGGGGGCGGCTCCTGGTGCGCGCTGAGCGCGCGCTCCGCGCCAGCGCCGCCGAGCGCGGAGGCCCCAACAAGCCCCGCGCCGCCAAGGACTTGTCTTCGGTTCAAGGTCATGGGGCCATGATAGTGGAATCCGGGCCGCGATGCGCCCGCCGCTCTGCGGCGGCATATGCTCTGCCATGCGGTTTTCCTATCGCTGGGCGGGGCGGGCGGCGACACAGCCGTGCCACGCCCATCCCGTTGTTGAGCTTTAGCACTCAAGCATGTAGAGTGCTAGTGGCTTCGCAAAGCGTCCTGCACCCGCGACACAGGGCGCGTGAGCGAGCCGAGAACCACTCAGGATCAAAGTGAAATTGGAGGCTCACCGCGATGAGCGTGAACATCAAGCCGCTTGAGGACAAGATCCTCGTCCAGGCGAATGAGGCCGAGACGAAGACCGCTTCTGGCCTGGTCATCCCGGACACCGCGAAGGAAAAGCCCCAGGAGGGCACCGTCGTCGCGGTCGGCGAAGGCCGGGTCACCGAGAAGGGCAACCGCATCCCTCTCGACGTCAAAGCCGGTGACACTGTCATCTACAGCAAGTACGGCGGCACCGAGATCAAGTACGACGGCACGGAGTACTTGATCCTTTCGGCGCGCGACATTCTGGCTGTGGTCGAAAAGTGATTGCAAAGCTCGCCCGCCCAGACCATCTGGGCGGGCGAGCTTTCATTTCTGCCCCTTTTTTCTTTTCCGTAGGTTTTCTCTTTTAGGACTTGCACCATGGCAAAACTCATCGAATACGACGAGACGGCCCGGCGCGCGCTTGAGCGCGGCGTGGACCGGCTCGCCAACACTGTGAAAGTAACCCTCGGCCCCCGCGGCAGGCACGTCGTGCTCGCCAAGGCCTACGGCGGGCCGACCGTCACCAACGACGGCGTGACCATCGCCCGCGACATCGACCTCGAAGACCCCTTCGAGAACCTCGGCGCGCAGCTCGTGAAGTCTGTCGCCACCAAGACCAACGACGTCGCTGGCGACGGCACCACCACGGCGACCGTGCTCGCCCAAGCCCTCATTCGCGAGGGCTTGCGCAACGTCGCCGCAGGCGCGAACCCGATCTCGCTCGGCTCTGGCGTCGCCAAAGGGGCCGACGAGGTGAGCGAAGCGCTTGTGAAGCTCGCCACCCCGGTCGACAGCGAGGAGCACATCGCCCAGATCGCCACCGTCTCCTCGCGTGACGAGCGCATCGGCCAGCTCGTCGGCGAAGCGCTGACCAAAGTCGGCAAGGACGGCGTGGTGACCGTCGAAGAGTCGGGAACGCTTGAGACCGAACTCGTGGTGACCGAGGGCGTCCGTTTCGACAAGGGCTTCCTCTCCCCCTACTTCATCACCGATCAGGACGAGCAAGAAGCGGTCCTGGAAAACGCCTCCGTGCTGTTGCACCGGGACAAGATCAGCTCGCTGCCCGACCTGCTTCCGCTCTTGGAGAAAATCGCCGAGGCGGGCAAGCCCCTCCTCGTCGTCGCAGAGGACGTCGAGGGCGAGGCCCTGTCCACGCTTGTGGTCAACGCTCTGCGCAAGACACTGCACGTCGTTGCCGTGAAGGCTCCGTACTTCGGCGACCGGCGCAAGTCGTTCCTTGAGGATCTCGCGGTGGCCACCGGCGCCCAGGTCGTCAATCCCGAGGTCGGTCTCGCCTTGCGCGAAGTCGGCCTTGAGGTGCTCGGCTCCGCCCGCCGTGTCGTCGTGACCAAAGACGAGACCACAATCGTCGATGGCGCGGGCTCGGGCGAGCAGGTGCAGAGCCGAATCGCTCAGATCCGCCAGGAGATCGAGAACACCGACTCGGACTGGGACCGCGAAAAACTCCAGGAACGCCTTGCCAAGCTCGCTGGCGGTGTCGCGGTCATCAAGGTTGGCGCTGCCACCGAGACCGAGGTCAAGGAGCGCAAGCACCGCGTCGAGGACGCCGTGTCCGCTGCGAAAGCCGCTGTGGAAGAAGGCGTCGTCCCTGGCGGGGGAACTGCGCTCGTGCATGCTGGCGCGGGCCTTCCCGCTCTCGCCGCGAGCCTTTCCGGCGACGAGGCGACCGGGGTGCTCGCCCTCGCCAAGGCGATCAAAGCTCCGCTGCACTGGATCGCGACCAACGCGGGCCAGGACGGCGCTGTCGTGGTGGACAAGGTGAGCGGGAGCCCGGAGATCGGCTTCAACGCCGCGAATCTGACCTACGAGAACCTTCTCGAAGCCGGGATTATCGACCCGGTGAAGGTCACCCGCTCGGCAGTGGTGAACGCGGCCTCCGTGGCTCGCATGGTGTTCACCACCGAAACCGCCATTATCGAGAAGCCGGCGAAAGAAGACGGCGCAGGCCATCACGGCCACGCCCACTAAGTCGCAGCGAGAGCGAAGAAGGAGGGCGGCCGGAGTACTCCGGCCGCCCTCCTTCTTTTTCTTTGCTCGCTCGCGCTTTTGCTAGCTCGCGAGCCTGCGTCGGCGCTTCTCCATGGCGACAATTCGCTCGGACTCGGACAGTCCGCCCCAAATGCCGTACGGCTCGCCGACGCGGATCGCATGCTCGCGGCATTGCATGACGACCGGGCATTGCCTGCAGAACTCTTTCGCCTTGTTCTCCCGCTGCCTGCGCGCGCGACCGCGCTCACCCTCAGGATGGAAGAAGATCGACGAGTCCATGCCGCGACAGACGCCCTTGATCTGCCAATCCCAAAGATCCGCGTTCGGACCAGGGAGGTGTGGAATCGACATCGTGATGGTGCTCCTCAATTTCTGATTCTTGTCAGCCTTACCTTTGACCAGAACACACGGAGCATCTTCGCCCTCCGAACGGAACCGGCCTTGACCACCTCGTTGTGTGGGAGCTACGGTACGAGGCGACGGCAGCGCCGTCAAGACCTCGAAGAGTGGTCTTTCACATAGTTTCACCCTGGTTCACCCTGTTGATAGGAGAAAAACTCCTTGATAACAGGAAATTCTTCGAAAAAATTTCATTGGTTAAATCCCTAGTAAACTGCGCTCTTGCCGATGCCGCTTTTGGCGGTCAACCAGGCCTGCACCCGTTGCCGATGGCAAAAACCCCGTATGAACGCTGGCTTCGCGCCGTGGCACTGGCAGGGCGGGGCTCTTACACCGAGGCTGCGGAAAACAGCAAACCGCTCCGCAAGAGGAACCACCCTGTCGAACTGCGATCCACAGCTCTGAGCCTGGACGCGTCCATGCTCCGCCAACAAGGCGAGCACGCGCGAGCTTTGGAGCTCGACACGCACGCGCTCGCCCTTCTGCCACAGCAGAGCCGTTCGGAAAGCCCCGAGCTCGCGCTCGCCCGCTGCGACGCGGCGACGGGGATCGCGGCCGATCATCTCGGCCTGGGAAGTTTCCACACAGCCCAGACGGCCTTGGCGGACGTCGCAGCGCTCGTCGACCAAGCCGCCAGGGCAGCATTCGGCTGGCGGGCACAAATGCGCTGGCACTGGGTGACTGCCGAAACGGCGATGGCCACTGGCGACTTCGACGGCGCGCTCCGCTCAGCCCAGGAGAATCACGGCCTCGCGCGGCTCTGCCCGAGCCTGCGCCATCGGGTCAAGTCGCAGCTGGTGCTCGCCGCCGCGCACTTCCTCGCCCAAGGTGGAGGCGCAGCCCAGGTGCGCGCCAACGCGGTGTTCCACGACGCCCAGACCAGCGGGCTGACACCACTGGCCTGGGCGGCCGCGATGCTGCTGCACGCCATCGAGCCGGAAAAGGGCTGGGAGGCCATCGCCGCTGCATTGCGCGGCCAGTGGAGGTGACTCGGGTTATCCCGACCGAGCCCATGTGCGCAGCAGTTCGATACGCTCCTTGAGCTGATGCGCGGAAGCCGCCGCGACTGCGGGCCCGCCGAGTTTCGCCCGCAGCTCTGTGTGCACGACGCCATGGGGTTTGCCCGTGCGGTGGTGGTACGCGGCGACGAGGGCGTTGAGCTCTCGACGCAGATCGGCGAGCGATTTCCCGTCGCCGCCCGCAAGCCGGGCCGGTTCCGGGGCCACAACGACCTGCGAACGCCGGGCAAGCTGCTCCTCTTGCCGCTTGCTCAACAGGGCGCGCATCTGTTCCGCGTCCAAGAGCCCCGGCAAGCCCAAGTAGTCCGCCTCCTCGTCCGAACCCGCGAACGTGGCCGTCCCGAACGAGTTCCCATCGTAAATCACTTGGTCCAACTCGGCTTGCGCGCCGAGCGCCTCGAACGCCTCCGGCGGCAGGTCCGCGGTGGACTGCGTGCGGTTCGCTTCCGAGAGAAGCTCGTCCTCCCAGCCTTCCTCGTGCCGCTTGGGGGCGCCCAGCACATGGTCGCGCTGGGCTTCCAATTCGCTCGCAAGGCCTAAAAGCACCGGCACAGAAGGGAGGAAGACGCTTGCCGTCTCCCCAGGCCGGCGGGCTCGGACGAAACGGCCCACGGCCTGCGCGAAATAGAGCGGCGTCGCCGAGCTTGTCGCGTACACGCCGACGCACAGGCGTGGGACGTCCACGCCTTCCGACACCATCCGAACCGCCACCAGCCACTTCGACGTGCCCTTGGAGAACTCGGCGATCTTCGCGGAGGCGCTCGGATCGTCGGAGACGACCACTGTCGGCGCCTCTCCGGTGATCTCACGCAGCCGCACCGCGTATGCGCGCGCTTTGTCCTGGTCGGTCGCGATCACAAGCCCGCCCGCGTCCGGCATGCCGGACGCGCGTTTGTGCTCAAGGCGCCGATGCGCGGCGGCGAAGACCGCGGGGATCCAGTCGCCGTGCGGGTCCAAGGCAGTGCGCCAGGCGCGGGCAGTGTGCTCCCTGGTGAGGGGGTCGCCCAGGCGGGCGGCGTACTCGTCGCCAGCGTTCGAGCGCCAACGCGCCTCGCCGGAGTACGCGAGGAACACGACAGGGCGGACCACCCCGTCGGCCAATGCCTGCGCATAACCGTAGTGGTGGTCGGAGCGGCTCATGAGCGATCCGTCTCCGACCGGCTCATATCGGACAAAAGGAATGGGATTGTCGTCGCTGCGGAACGGGGTTCCCGTCAATGCCACCCGGCGCTCGGCCCCCTCGAACGCCTCGCGCGTGGCTTCGCCCCATGATTTCGCATCGCCAGCGTGGTGGACCTCGTCGAGCAGCACCAGTGTGCGCCGGCGTTCGGTGCGCACCCTGTGGCGCGCGGGATGCGCTGCCACCTGCGCGTAGGTCACCACAACACCGTGGTTGTCGCTGGAAGTCGCGCCGACCGCGTTCGAGAAGCGCGAGTCGAGCAGCAGCCCGGCCGCCTCGGCGGAGGCAGCCCACTGATGTTTGAGGTGCTCTGTCGGAGTCACCACAGTGACCTGGTCCACCGTCCGGTCGGCGAGAAGTTCGGCGGCGATTCGCAGGCCGAACGTCGTTTTCCCCGAGCCGGGGGTCGCCACCGCGAGGAAATCCGTCGGGGCCGAGCTCAGGTACTTCGCCAGCGCACGCCGCTGCCATGCGCGCAACGGCCTCGTTTGGGCGCTCGCCTGAGTCAACCTGTTCGTCTCCTGTGCCTGTTCCCGTCTGCCTTGCCCATGATACGGCGGCGGGCCCGCTGTCAGAAATCCGAAATTTTTCTTTTGCGCTAGTTCACATTTCTTGTAGTATTGATACACACCACTCAGTGACACACACCATAATTTTGAGAAGAAAGAGATTTGCAGCATGGCATCGATACTGTCGAAAGCACCGGGCGCCGCATTGATCGCCGCAGTGGCCGCGGTCGCCTTCTTCGCCCCGACGGCCGCCGCCGACGAGGACGCCCCCTCCGGGCCGACGCAGTGGAACCGCCTTTCCGACGGCTCGCCCTATCCAAGCGATGGATGGCGCAGCTGCGCCGAAGCCGCCGCCAACGGCGTGATCTACGTCAAGCGCGGCCAACCGGGCTACAATCCGGCGCTCGACCCCGCGGGCAGCGGCTTCGAATGCAT
This sequence comes from Segniliparus rotundus DSM 44985, assembly GCF_000092825.1. Classification (NCBI taxonomy): domain Bacteria; kingdom Bacillati; phylum Actinomycetota; class Actinomycetes; order Mycobacteriales; family Segniliparaceae; genus Segniliparus; species Segniliparus rotundus. The sequence continues at coordinate 2,055,468 of NC_014168.1, forward strand.
CGACGGCTGACCGGCGCCGCAACGGAAATCACCACCGCGCGACACGGGAGATCCACACCCTTCGTAATATTTGATTTACATCACATCTTTTGATAACATGATGTATACAACACACAGCGCGGCGCAGGCCGACGACAGATTGAGGTAGATGGCATGAGGAAAACGGCATGGGTGGCATATTTGCTCGGTGTCGCAGGCGCGCTCTGCATCCCCACGGCCTCACTGGCTTCGGCGGACGACAGCGACCCGCAGCCTTCCGCTGAAGCCGCTTCGGGACAAACACAAAAGTCCCCTGCCGTCGGCGGGACCGTGTGGGTGAGGGGGCCGTTCGGAGACCTCCTGCCCCTCAACGGGTGGCGCAACTGCAACGAGGCGAAAATGGCTGGCCACTTCCCGGTCACGCGCGGAGAACTAGGGTACAACCCGGAGCTCGACCCCGAGAACACCGGCCTGGAATGCACCTAATGCGCTGTCACGCCAGCGCGCGCTGAAGATCGGCGAGCAAGTCCCTCTCGTCCTCGATGCCGATCGAGAGGCGCAAGAACCCCTCCGGCACCGCGTCTCCCCACCGCGCCCGCCGGTCCGCTGTGCTGTGCACGCCTCCGAAACTCGTCGCCTCGGCGAAGAGTTCGCTTCGGGCGAGAAACCGCTGAGCTGTGCCCATGTCCTCGAACGTGACAGAGACCAAACTGCCGAACCCTTTCATCTGCCGCGCCGCGAGAGCATGCGAGGGGTCGGAAGCCAAACCTGGGTAACGCACTGATCGAACCTGCGGTTTTCCATTCAAAAATTCGGCCACCGCCTGCGCGTTGGCGCATTGCCGCTGAAAACGCAACGCCGCAGTCGCCAGGCTCCGGTGCGCGAGCCATGCTTCAAAGGGCCCTGTTGTGACACCAGAGACCGTCCGCTCCAGCGCAATCGCCTCGGCGAGATCGGCCCGATTCGTCGCGATGTAGCCGAGCGTGATGTCGCTATGGCCGCACAGGCCTTTCGTCGCGGCTGCGACAACGAGGTCCGCCCCAAAATCGAGCGGGGTCTGGCCGAACGGCGTCGCCGCCGTGTTGTCCACGACGAACATTGCCTCTGCCTCGCGGGCCGCAGTCGCCGTTGCGCGCAGATCGAGCACATCGAGTGTGGGATTGACCGGGGTCTCGGCGAAGACCACACTGGGCTGCGGGGCGCGCGCCAAAGATCGGACCGCTTCCGTGAACGCCTCGCAACGCTCACTGCGGACCTGGATCCCATACGCGGCGAGCCGCTCGGCCGCATAGACCCGCGTCTGGTAATAGCCGTCCGCCGGGACGAGGACTGTGCCGCCGCCGGAGAGCGCGCGCAGCACCGCGGTGATCGCCCCCATGCCGGTGGGGAAGACCAACGCCGCGTCGGCATGTTCCAACTCGGCGAGAGCCCTTTCAAGAACCCGCCAGGTCGGGTTGCTGTTGCGGCCGTAAAAATCCCCGGCTTCCCCGAGCGGCAGGGCGTGGTAGGTCGAAGTGAGCACCGGGCTCGGCGACAGCGGCTGGCCCGGATCGCAAGGACTGCCCGTCGCGCGGACGCAACGAGTGCTCGGGCCAATTTCTTCAGGATGGCTCATGCCTGATGAGCATAGAGCCCAAGTAGGCTCGCTCTGTGGACACAGGCGAAACAGGAGCCGGGCTTCCCCGGCAGCTGGACGAGGCAGACCTCGACGAAATCCGGTCGATAGCCGTGGAAGCCCTCGCCGAAATGGGCAAACGCGCGGTGCGAATCGCGCCGGACTCGCTGGTGCTCGACGACGGGGGACAGTTCCTCTTGGAGGACGTGGCCCTCGCCTGCTCTTATGTCGAGCGCTCCGAATGGCCGGCAGTCGCCGCCCATTACGCGCGCGCCATGGCCGCGCCGAGCGCGCTGGGCTCAGCCGGACTCTGCGAACAGGAGTTCCTCGATGTGACGCGGGCACGAATCGTCGGGCCCGAAGCATTCGACGAGGTCGCGCAGGCGCACGGCTACGCCCGCAGGCTCGTCCCCGACCGCCCCGAAACGTCTCCGCTCGTCGTGCTGTGCCATGATTTGCCGCACGCGGTGATCACCCTGGGCGATCTTCACCTCAAAGACCGCGACCACGACGCGGTGTGGGCCGCAGGTCTGCAGAACACCGCCGCAGAGCCTGTGCAAAACCATGACGTGTTGGAACAAGACGACGCCCAGGTCGAGGTGCTTCGGGGAGATTCCTTGTTCACAGCGGCAAAAGCGCTCGACTTCCCCGCTTTGCTCAGCGGCCGCAGTGCCGAGCACGGCGTCGTGTTCGCCATTCCCTTCCAACAAATCCTGCTGCTGCACCTGCCGCGCAACGCGGCTGAGACCGCGACATCGCTGAACATCCTGGCCCATCTCGCAGACGAGTGGCACGAACAAGCCGCGAAACCGATCAGCCCCGAAGTGTTCTACTGGCAAGACGGCGTCTACCAGCAACTCACCACGCACAACGCGCGCGGCGAGATCGCCGTCCACGTCGAGGGGCGCTTTTTCGACGCCCTCAACGCCCTCGCCGACGCGCGGGACTAAAATCGCCACATGCTCGAACGCCGCGCCGCCCTTCGGGGGCTTGCCCTCGCCCCCCTCGCGCTCCTGGCCCTGCCCGCGGCATTCGCGCCAGCAGATCCGGACGACGAGCCTGATCAAGGCGATGGCGGCGAAGGAACCGGGGAGGACGAAGCCGCGCCTGAGGACAACGGGCACCGCCCTCTCGGCTATGGCGTCGCGTTCACCGCGTTCGGCGTGCGCGTCGAAGTCGCCGCCCTCAGCTGCGCGCCAGTCGCAGGGTTCATCACCACCCCCACTGGCGGCAAGCTGTGGGAGGCGCAGATCGCCGTGCATGTGATCTCCGGCGACCATCCCGAAATCTACCTCCCCGGCTCGTTCACCTTCCGAGCTTTCTACGGCGACCAGCCCTTCCAGTACTACCTGCCCGAGTATTCCGGGGCAGGCGACTCGTTGCCCGTGATGCTGAAAAACATCAAAGCTGGCGACCGGATCACGGGGAAAATCCGTTTCATGGCTGATCGGGGCTCCATCCTGGAACTCGGCTTCTACGTCGGTTCGGTGGAGAGATTCGCGCCTTCTCTCTTCTGGGACGTCCCGCAGCCCGTCGAACTGTCGAAACAGACGGACGACACAGGCTTCTAAGCGCCGTGTGCTCTCCTGAGGGCTCCCCGGGCAGGTGTGCGGAGACGGGATCGAAGCCGCCGTCCGGCAGACCGTAGACTCATGCCCATGGTCGGGCACATCATTCATATGATCGTTGCAACGCTCCAGGGCATGCCGCCGTGGGCGTTGCTCGTCATGGCCTTCCTCTTGCCAGCGCTTGAGGCTTCCGTGTTCCTTGGCGTGGTGGTGCCCGGCGAAATCGTCCTCCTCCTCGCCGCAATCGGCGCTAGCAAGGGCCAACTGCCGCTCTGGGCGGTGATCGTCGCTGGGGTCCTCGGCGCGGTCATCGGCGACTTCGTGGGCTTTGAGGTGGGCAAGCGCTGGGGCCACTCGCTCCTGGAAAAATTGCCGAAACGGATTGTGAAGCCCGACCACATCGACAGGGCGAAAGCCGCGCTGCGCCGACGGGGCGCGCTCACGGTGTTCTTCGGGCGCTGGGCCGCCGCCCTGCGCGCTTTCGTCCCCGGACTGGCAGGCATGTCGGGTATGCGCCTTCGGGTCTACGCGCCCGCGAACGCGGCAGGCGGCTTCGTGTGGGCCGTGGCGGTGGTCCTCCTGGGCTTCACGATCGGGCAACATGTCGAGAAGTACCTGAGCCAAGTCTCCAACATCGTCACCGTTCTCGTGGCCGCGCTGCTCCTCTACTTCCTCGTCAAAGAAATCATCCGAGCACGCGCGAAGCGCGCAACGGCAACATCGGCAAGCAAGGAGGAATAACAAGCCATGCGCTCAGTCAGCGAAACAGACATCGTCTTCACCTCTCGGCAAGGCTCGTGCGCGGGTTCGTTGTTCCGCCCCGACGGGCCCGACGCGTTCATCCCGCCGCGCCCTGTCGTCGTCCTCGGGCATGGCCTCGGCGCAGTGCGCCAGATGCGGCTGTCCGCCTACGCCCGGCGCTTCGCACAAGCCGGATACCTTGCTATGACCTTCGACTACCGGCATTTCGGCGAGTCCGACGGCGAGCCGAGGCAACTGCTCTCAATCCGACGCCAGCAAGAGGACTGGCAGGCCGCCGTCCGATACGCGCGCAGCGTTCCAGGAGCCGATCCGCGCCACGTCGCTGTCTTCGGCACTTCTTTCGGCGGCGGGCATGTGATCGAGCTCGCCGCCAAAGACCATTCCCTCGCCGCCGTGATCGCCCAGTGCCCCTTCACCTTCGGATTGGCGTCCCTGGCCAAGGTGCGCCCTCCCGGCTCCATCAAGGTGGCGGCCCGCGCGGCCGCAGATCTGCTCGCCGCAGCACGGCGCAAACCCCCAGTCCTTGTCCCTCTCGTCGGGCCGACCGGCACGGCCGCGTTGATGAACGCCCCCGACGCGCTGGACGGCTATCTCGGGATCGTGCCCGAGGGGCTCGCATTCGCCAACGCGGTCTCCGCGCGCACAGGGGCGGCCATTCCGCTGTGGGCTCCTGGGCGGCTGGCTTCGAAGGTCACTGCCCCGATCCTGTTCGCGATCTGCGAACGAGACACTGTCGCGCCTGCGGGACCGACCCTGCGCTTCGCCCGCCAAGCCCCCCAAGCGACCATTCGCCGCTACCCCTTCGGCCATTTCGAGATCTACAACGGCTCCGCTTTCGACGAGGCTGTCGAGGATTACGTCGACTTCCTTCAGAGGCATGTGCCCACACCAGATCTTGGGCGGTGACCGACTCGCAAGGTGCGAGGTCTCTGCTGAACTCCGATACAGCGCCCGAACCCGCAGGCGCAAGGACGTGGCTTTGGGCGCTTCTCGCGCGACCCCGGTGCGGCTCAACTCCAGTGCGGAGGCCGCTCGCGTTCCAGATCGCGATCATGCGGCGACCCCTCCGCTGCGCGCCAATCCTCCGGGTCTGCGCAAGATTCCGACGCAGTCCGCGGAGCCGGCTCGCCGTTTCGGGGGGCGCTCACATCTTGTAGGCGTCGGGGATGCCGCTGCCGAGGGCGACATTGCCTGGGTTCGGCGTGTGGCCGTAGCGCTGACGGGCCACCTCGCCGGGAAGCCCGAGCAGACCACCAATCTGGCCCCAGGTGATACCGCTTCCCACCGCCTTCTCCGCAGCGCTTCGGACCATCTTCTCCCCGGCCTTCATCATCCTGATGCCCTCTTTGAGATCCGCCACGAAGTTGCCGCTCTCCCGGTGCTCTTCTTCCTGGGGCTCGTCGTCCGCTGCGATATCCGCGTTGCGCTCGTCGATTTCTTCGAGGTATTTCTCAAATCTCGATACCATGCTTTTGAGAATACCTGAGAAAAAGAGCGCCTGTCTGGCTAAGCTTTGCCTATGCTCCGCTCTGATTTCCTGCAGTGGCTGATCGATTGCAAGCATTGGCTCGACAGCCCGGCGCTGCGGGCGTTCGGCGGCCAGCCCGCCTCCTGGGCCGAGGTGATCGGTTTCGTCCTCGGGGTCGGCAGCACGGGGTACGGCGCTGTCGAATCGCCGTGGTGCTGGCCGTTCTCCATCGCCAACAACGTCGTCTGGATCCCCCTTTTTTTCACGGCAGGGCTCTACGCGGACACGTCGCTGCAATTCGTCTACGCGGTGCTCGGAGCCATCGGCCTCTGGCATTGGGCCACCGGCCGCGCAGCGGCGCGAGGCAAGCTGCCAGTGACCCGCACGCCGCAATGGGAGTGGCATCTGCAAGCGCTCCTGCTCGCCGTCGGCACATGGTGGCTGTGGGCCGTGCTCGTCCATGTGCACGACTCCGCGCCTTTCCTCGACGCGTTCACCTCAGTTTTTTCGATCATCGCCATGTGGGCGCAGGTGCGCAAGTACATTGAGACGTGGCCGTTGTGGGTGGCGATCGACTTCGTCTACATACCCTTGTACATCCACAAAGGGCTCATGCTGACCGCCGCGCTCACAGTCGTCTTCCTTGCCTTCGCGGTGTGGGGATGGGCCGTCTGGCACCGCTCGTTGCTCCGGGACAGCGCCGAGCCCGCCAAACCTGCGGCGGTGTTCGCCTAGCGGAACGACAGCAAGGAGAGGGCGTGGATCACCACGCCCGCCAGTGAGCCGACCACCGTCCCATTGATCCTGATGAACTGCAGATCCTTGCCAACGTTGAGCTCGATTTTGCGGCTCGCGTCGTCCACGTCCCAACGTTTGACCGTTTCGGAGATGATCGCCACCGCCTCCACGGAGAAGCGCTCCGCGAGGTACCGGGCTGTGCCGACGATCCAATCGTCCAAACGCTCACGCAGTTCCGCCGACTGCTGCAATCGGACTCCGACGCGCAACGCCGCCTCGGCAAGGCGTGCCTGCATCGCGCCAGTCGGGTCTTTGAGGGTCTGCTTGGTCTTCGTCCACAGCAGCAGCGACATATGCTCCACCGATTGCGGGGAGATGATCTGCGCTTTTATCTTCTCCACTCGTTCGATCATCACTGGGTCGCGCACGAGGTCGTCGGCCACCTCCATGAGCCATCGCTCCAAAGCCCGGCGCAGGCCGTGGTTTTGCTCGTAGCGAACCCTGGCGGTGAACTCCACGAATTCGCGGTGGATTTTGTCGCCGACGAGGCCTTTGACAAACTTGGGGGTCCAGCCCGGGGAGTCGTCGCTCACAAGCTTCTGAATGATCGGCTCGCTCGTGAGAGCCCACTCGTGCGCCCGCTCGAAAACAAGATCCATGAGCGCTTTGTGCCTGCCCTCCTCCAACACGTCCGAGAGAAGTTTTCCGGCGATCGGAGCCCAATCCGGCTCGCTGATGCGGTCGACGACCCACGTCTGCATGACGCGCGCCACGTCTTCGTCCTTCGGCAAGTCCGCAAGCTTGCCCAGGGCCGCCCCCAGCTCGGCGGCGACGCGCTCCGCGTGGGCGGGGAGCGCGAGCCAATCCCCCAGCCTGCGCGGCGCGCCCACCTCCCTGATCTGGCGCTCAACGAGGTCGGGGGTGAGGAAATTCTCCCGGATGAAGTCCCCGAGCTGTGTGCCGACCTGGTCTTTCTTCTTTTTGATGAGCGAAGTGTGCGGGATGGGCAACCCCAGCGGATGCCGGAAGATCGCCGTGACCGCGAACCAGTCCGCGAGCGCTCCCACCATCCCCGCCTCCGAACCGGCTTGCACGAATCCGCGAATGCCGACGAAAGAACCAGGCCACACCGCGCCATGCCAGAGCGTCGCGATGTACACGGCAGTCACCACAAGGAAGAAACCGGTCGCAACAGCCTTCATTCGACGCAGCTCGACCCGCTTGGCCTGGTCAGAGGACCATAATCCTCCTGATGGAGTGAGGCTCATCGGACAAGTCTAAAGCTTGGCCCGCACGCCCCGCTTTTCCATGAACGCGAAGACCGGTCCGGCGAAGAAGGCGACCAGATCCTGGTAGCGGGCGCCGAACAGCCGGGGGAAGAAATCGAGGCCCCACGCGTCAAGGCCGATCAAGATTCTCGGGGACCGCCGTTGCATCCCCCGCACAATGGTCTTGGCCGCGCCTTCCGGCGTGGTGCGCGCGATACGGTGGAACAACTCCCCCCGCTTGGCGCTGTCGTCGCCCGCGACGGAACGCGCGCTTGCGGCAATATTCGTTTTGATCCCGCCAGGATGCACGCAGCTCACCGCGACTGGGTGCTTCCCGATGAGCATCTCCTGCCGGAGCGCTTCAGTGAATCCGCGCACGCCGAACTTGGTGAGGTTGTACGCCGACTGGGTCGGCACCCCGACGAATCCGAAGACGCTCGACACGTTCACCACATGGCCGTCGCCCGACTCAATGAGGTGCGGCAGGAACGCCTTGGTCCCGTTGACCACGCCGTTCAGGTTGATTCCGGTGATCCAGTCGTAGTCCTCCCAGCTCATCTCCAGCACGCCGCTCATCACCGCCACACCGGCGTTGTTGACGACGACGTTGATCGCGCCGAAGTCGGAGCGCACCTGTGCGGCGTGCTCGAAAACAGCTTCCCGGTCGGCGACGTCGAGCCGGTAATGCTTGGCTTCGGCCCCGCGGGCGTGGCAAAGCTTCGCAGTGTCGACGACGCCCACTTCGTTGACGTCGGAGAGCGCGAGACGAGCGCCCTTCTCGGCGAGGTTCACCGCCAACGCCCGGCCAATGCCAGAGCCCGCGCCAGTGATAACCACGACTTTGTTAGAGAAGTCTCGCATCGTTCACCTGTCCAAACACCTCGTTGAGAAAACTAATAATCGCCGGGGTCACCCGCTTTGGCCGCGAACGGAGCGTCAAGATCGTCCCGACGCGGAGCAGTTGTCCGCCGACGAGTTCCGAGCATAGCCTTCCGGCGTCTGAAGCAGGATGGAACGGGTCTGCTTTGAGGACCATGATGAGCGCCGGAGCGGTCACCGAAGTGCGGACCCGCTTCGGCGGAGCCATCCGGCCGAGCGCGAGCCCGTGCAGCACGGCGCGGCTGCGCGCCGCCGGAGCGGTGAGCACATCCAGGAAGAAGTCTGCTGTGGCCCATCTGCCCTCGGGGACGAGCCGCGCGATCTTTTTGACGCACCACAGCGCCGGCCACCCCGCTGACAGCAGCAGCAGAAGCACCGACGAGACATAGCCGTACGCCGCGACGCCGTCCTCGAGGATCGGGCCTTCCAGGAGCAGCCCCGCCACCCGGTCCGGCGCCAATGCGGCCGCTTCGAGCACGACGCCCGCCCCCACAGACGTGCCGCCGAGCACAGCGCGGTCCACCCCCAGCCGGTCGAGCGCAGTGAGCAACTGCCTGCCGAGCGCTTCGGTGTCGTAGTGCTCGACCGACAAGGGGAAACCGCTCGCGCTCTGCGCGACCAAATCGACTGCGATGACCCGGAAACCGCGCTCGGCGAGGGCGCGCGCCCAATGCTCCTGCGTGCGGTGCGACGCGAGCAAGAGCGGCACGAGCACCACCACACGGCTTCCAGATCCGAACTCCGCGTACCGCAGGCGCTGTCCGCCTGCGTGGATCTCGCCTGTCTTCATTGCTGATCGAGACGCATGCGGCTGCTCAAGACTCATGCGGATCGCCTGGTGCAAAATGTCATATGCGCTCCTGAGGGTCCGGCGGCGTTGGCCATTCCAGCATAACCCGGTTAAATGCGGTGCCGCAGGCCGCTCAGGGCGAGCTTGAGGAAAGGACGGACGAATGGCGCGGTCCACCTGACCGGGAGCCACCACAGCAAAACAAGGCTGAACCCCGTGGTCCACTCGAGCTGCGTGCCGCCGTCCGCGACAGGTTCCAGGACGAACCGCTCGGTCAAGTCGCGCAGGCCCGGCAACGAGGAGCCGATGATGCTGTACACCAAGGTCTTTTCCGGTTCCACCACGACGAACTGCTCTTCAAGGGCGACGAAGAAAGTGCGGAGCGTGCGGCGCGCGCCCTCTTCGCGCGAATCGGACCGGTACGTGTGTCCGCGCACCGTCGGGAGCCACGAGAGGAACTCGTCGGCCATCAGTGCTCGCCACACCTTTTCCGGGCCGAGAGGCAGCACCAAACGGACCGTGGTGGAAAACATCGCCCGTTTGGCGAAATAGCGGTCCACGTCCGGCCTGTCCACACGCTGCACGAGAAAACGCCCGGACGAAGCCGGTCCGCCGCGCGCGAGCAAAGCGGCGAGTGCCGCGACGACGATCAGGGCAAGCACCAGGACGCCGACGAAGAACAGCGCCGCGCCGAAGATGTACTGCGGATCGACGTTCTGCAAGGCCGAGGCGCCTTTCACACGGAGCCTACTGGCCCTGCGGCTGTGAGGTCTGCCCTGGCTTCGGCGCCGGTTTGGCCTGGCCGTCCTGCGGTCCGCCGCCCGGGAAAAGCGGCGGGGCCTGATCCTGCGGGCTCTTGCGAAGGTCGTCCAAAGATTCGAGCCCCGAGACTGACTGGTCTTTTTTCTGCACGGTCACTTTGATGATCGTGCTCATCGAACGCGGGCCCTTGTCCCCTTTAAGGTTCAACGTCTGATGCCCCGCGACGACGACGACGGCCTCGTCCGGCTTGTCCTCGATCACATCGCTCGACACGATCTGGAATTGCGAAGAGGCTTCCAATGTGGTGAAAAGTTGTTTGATGGCGTTCAGCTGGTCGGGCCCGGTCGTCTTCTTCAGATCGCCAGAGATGCCTGCGCTCATGGCGGCGTTGAAGGAGTCCAAGTGGTGGAAATCGAAGTTCATCATGTTGTTCACGTACTGCCGCGCGGTCTCCTCCTCCTTCGTGCGGAGTTTGACCCCTGGCTCGGACAGCTTCAACCCGACGACCGAGCCGTTGGAGCCCGGCAAGGATTTCGCGTACAAGAACCATCCGATGACGCTCAAGGCGATGACGTTGCCGATCAAGGACAGGGCGATGAGGGCGGTTTTCGCCGCGGAGGAGCCGCCCGGCCGCTTCGTCTTGCGCTCGCCCGCGCCGAGCGCGAGCCTGCTGCGCAGCGACGCACCGCGAGAAGAAGGCTTCACCTTCGCCGACTTGCCGCTGGCCGGCTTGGCCGCAGGCCGCTTGGGCCGAGGGGTTTCGGCAGTGGTGTCGTTGTCCTTCGGTTCTGTCATATCAGTCGCCTTGTGCCATTCGTCTTTGCAATGTGTGTGAGCACTCCATTATCCAGCCATGTTGAGCACCACACGAGGCACCCCGTCTTGCGGGAGCATCTTCAAAAGCGCGTTCATAGTCGAAGCCGGGTCGAAGTACGTGGTGCGGAAGTACGCGGAAATCGGCCTGAGCGCCATCAGCAACGGATGCCCGTCGACGATGATATTGCCGAGATGCCGGTCGAGCACTCCCACGAGCCGCTCGGCGGCTTGCCATTTCGCCGGGGTCATCTTCTGCCCGAACACCTTGAACGCTTCGAGCTCCGCTTTTGCGGGGCCGACCACCGCTTGAAATTCCTCGGCGACCGCGGGCAGCTGCACGACGAGCGGTTTGATCAGGTCGAGATTTGTCTGGAGGTTGTCGAAGACGCGCCCGATCTCATCCCCGTGCTCGTAGTTGAGCCGAACGGCCTGGTTGATCAATTCGCGGAGCTCTTCGAACTCCGGGTCGAGCCCTTTGAAGATCTCGTCAGCCGTGTTCGCGACATCGTCGAGGACTTCGGGGTCGAGCTGGCCGCTGATGTAGCTGGCCTTCGACAACGCGTCGCCGACTGTGGCGGAGACATGGATCTGGCGAGGATCGTCGATCACCGCGCCGTCTTGGAAGAACGGCGCCTCGTTGTTCGGGGGCTGCATGAAGTTGAGGTACTGCTCGCCCGCGACGGACAAGTTCGCGATCACCAAGACGCTCTTCTTGGAGACCGGGTACTTCGCGTCGTACTCTCCTTCGACCTTCAAGCCGCCCGGCACCACGGTGATGGCGCGCACCCGGCCGGCATTCCGGCCGTTGATGAGCACGGGCGAGTTGTCGAGCAAGCCTCCGGAGGTTGGGATCATGACCTGGAAATGGACGAATTTCTGCGTCGGGCGCACACCCATCACCCCAACGCCCAGGTAGACCATGCCGACCAGGGAGAGGACCACCAACAAGACGAGCGACACTTTGCTGTCAAATTTCATCGCAGCACTCCCAGTAGTCGCAACGAGTTGATGATGTTGTCCGCGATAGGCCCTGTGGCCCCCTGCTGGTCGCCATCCGGGACATATCGCTCGATCTCGATGTTCTCTTCTCCGCCCATCCAGTACGGCAACAGGTAGTACGCGAAGAAGCCCTTGAGGCGGTCGAGGTTGTACGGGAAGGTGAGGTCGAACCGGGAGAGTTCGCGGGTGAAGATTTTGCCAGCCCCGATCATGTCGTTGAAGTCCCGGGCGTAAGGGATGAAGGTGTCGCCCAAGCCTTCCGCCGGGTAGGACAACGCGATAAAGAACTTCGTGACCTCGTCGATGACAGCTCTGAGCCCGAAAAGCCGTTGCGGCCCGTTCAGGGCGAGCTTGTTCAGATCTTGTCGGTGGTCGCCCAGATTCGTCGTGATATCGAGCAACTTGCGCAAAAGGCCGTCGAGCGCCGAGGTGTTGTGGGCGAGGTCGGCGAGCGTGCTCAACAGCGCGTCGCGCTGCCGCGCGAGTTCGTCCGGGTCCTGCGGGAACTGGTGGAAGGCATTGGTCTGGAGCCGGTAGATGTCCTGGATGGACCCGCCGGTCACGAGGTCCGAAATGCCCTGGAGCACGTCCTCCACCTGGTCGCCGGACATCGTGTGCTCGATGTCGATGACGCTGCCCTCGCGCAGGAGGCCGGACGTGTCGCCCGGCGGCGATATGACAGACAGGAAGGTGTCGCCGAACAAGGTGGACTGGCGGATCTGGACCGAGGCGTTCACCGGGATCTGCGCGCCCTGCATCAGACGCAATGTCGTTGTCACATGGCCGGTGTCCGGGTCGAGGCTGACGCTCTCCAGATAGCCGACCCGAACGCCGTTGGACACGACTTTGGCCCGGTCGGGCAGGTTCAGCACACTTTTGAAGACAGCTTTGATCTGGTAACCGCCCACGATGTGGTTCCCGGGGACGGGGATCTTCGCCGGGTCGAGCGAGTTGAGCGCCGAGCACGCCCCGAGGGACAGCCCGAGCACCAAGATCAAGAGCGATCGCATCACCCGTGTCATCAACGCCACCCTCCTTCACCGAGGACGAGCCGGACCAATCCCCAGTCGATGGTCGTGCCCATGCCCATGTCGAACGGGCAGATCGGAGCGATCCTCGGCGAGAACGTGTTCATCCATTCGCAGGTGCCCTTCGCGCTGGAGACCGCGAGGTCCAACGTGGCCGGGCCGAAGCTCTGCGCCCCTGGGTCGATACGGGGGTCGAACACAGCCTGCCAGTTGTTCAGCAAAGTCGGGATCTGCTCCAAAAAGTCGATGTTGTCATTGAGCAAGTTCAGCATCCGGTGCAACGCGGGCATGAGGAGTTGCAAGAACCTGGCGAGCGCGGGTTCGATCCGCTGCACGGAGTAGCTCAGGCTGCTGAGGACTTCAGCGTCCGCGTAGATGGCCTTCGAGAAGGAGGTGTTGAACTTGATCTGGAATTTCAAGAACCCTTGGATGTTGCTTTGCACGGTGAGCAGGTCCATGCGGTTGGTCGTGTTGAGCTCGCGCAGCAACAGATCCAGGTTCTCGATCAGATCCACCAGCAGCGGCTCGGGGAACACATCGGTGTTGAACAGCCGCATCGACTTGCGGAAGACCTCGTTGATCTCAGGGCCCTTGCCTGCGATCGACTCCTGCACCCGGCGCAGCAACGTCGCGATCTGGCCGACGGACTGGTTCGGGTCGGCGTTGCCGGTCAGCCCGTCGATGAAATTGGAAAGGGTCTCCAGCGTCCGGCTCGGCGGCACTGGCGTCTTCGTGTCGCCGTTCTTCGCCTCAAGACAATGCTCGCCGGTGAATTTCGGGCCGTCCTTGTACCCTTTGGTGAGCTCCACACGCATGTCCGCGACCACAGAGCTGCCGGTGGAGATGGCCTTGACATCGGCGGGGAGCTCCAGCTCCTTCGGCAGTTCGATGATGGTTTTGACCACGTCGCCCTGCGGCTCGACCGAGAGCACCTTTCCGACGTCCACCCCGAGGAGCGAGACGTTGTTCCCCGGGTAGAGCCCGAAGCCGTCCCGGAAGGTCGCGCAAATTGTCCGCTTGGGGGCGATTTTTTTGGCCAAAAGCCAGTTCGCGCCGAAACCAAGGCCTGCGAGAAGAACGACGGCGAGCACGAGAATCACCGCGTTGCGGACGTTTCTCATCAGCAGTCCTCCCGTCCGGCCCGGATGCAGGCGTTGCGGTTCTCCGGGCCGACCCGGCGCGGCTCCATGTCGTAGAGCACGCCTGCGCCCCGGAAGATCGAGTCAATGATCTGATTGATGGTGTCCATGGGGTTTTCCGGGTGGCGGAGCAGGTTCTCCAACAGATCCTCGATGTCGGCGATCGGGTTGGTCACGCGGTTCTCCAACGCGAAGACCGGCCGGGCGAGGAACTTGATGAAGTACGAGAACAGATCGAGCATTTCCGGGAATTCGTCTTGCATCTTCGAGAAGACCACGCCAGTTTTCGCGAAATTGTGCAGCGTCTGGCGGAGCATGTCTTTCTCCATGCCGAACTCTTTGAGGTACTCGTGGACCACGCTCACCGCCTGCCGCAGCTGTTCTTCCCGGGAAATGAGCAGATCGATGACTTTCGCGAACGCGTCAATGGTGACTCGGATGACGTCGGGCTGGCTGTCCAAAGCTTTCGTCACGATGTCGAGAACCTTGTGCAAGTTGCCCACGTTGATCTGCTGGATCGTCCCGGTGGCCTTGTCCACCACATCCAGGACCTCCCAGGGCTTGCGCTCTGAGAGCGGATCCTGGGGTTTGTCGTCGCCGAACTCGTCGAACGGGCTGTGGCTGCGCTCGACAGGGATCGTTTTGTCGCCGAGAGGCTCTTTGCCCTTGAGTTTGAGGTCGAGGTAATGCCCGCCGATCGGTGTGAGGAGCTTGACTTCTGTCGAGGACTGATCGCCCACCCGGATGTCGTTGTTGATGTCGAACTTGACCAAAACGTGGTCGCCTTCCAGCGCCACGCTGCGCACCTGGCCGATTTCGACGCCCGCCATTCGCACCGAGTCGCCCGACTTCAGGCCGCCCGAGACGTATTGCCGCACCTGGTATCGCTTCTCTCCGTACGGGAAGAAATAGACGATCGCGGTTCCCGCCAAAATCACCGTGACGACGAACGCGGCGATGACGCCCAGGACGAGTTGAAAGCGGCGCTCGGACTCCTCACTGCGGACTTTGCCGACGTTGCTCATGCGCAATCCTCCACGTTGCCCGAGAAAACTGTCGAGCCCAGCGGGCTCACAATTGCCTTCGGCTTGCAGACCTCAGGGGCGTTATCCTCGTGTGTCTTCTCCTGGTAGCCGTGCACAAGCAGCCCGGCGAGCCTCGGCTGATGGTCGGTGCCGACCTGCGCGGACTCGTACGGGGCAGGGATGAGCTCCGGCGCGATCGCGAACATGTTCGCGATGGGCCCGAGCTGCGGCAGCACTCGGAACAGGAATGCGTCCACTGGGCCGTACAGCTCGTCGTACGCCGTCTCGAGCTCCGAGAGCAACGGAATCAACGTGTGCTCCGCCCGCAGCGTCATGTCCACAGTCTTCATGATCACGTCGTTCTGGTCCGCGAACGCGCCGAACAGCCCGCTGAACTGCTGGAGAAGGTCGAGGATCATCCGCGACTTGCCTGGCAGCACCTCGTTGATCTTCGAGACTTGGTCGAAGAGCGCCCGGAAGAGCTCGTCACGGCTCTGCGCGAAGAGCGAGAGCGTTTTGATCTCGCTGAGAACTTCGCCGAGGTTCGTGGTGTCGCCCTGCATCAGGAGCAGGAGGTTCTCGTTGAATTTGTTCAGGTTCTCCGGGTCGACCTCGTCGAAGATCGGTTTCAACCCGTTGAACAGAGTTGAGATGTCGAAAGCGGAGATCGTCTGGTTGAGCCGGATCACCGATCCGTCTTTCAGCCTCTGGTTGCCCGGCCCCTCCGGCGGGATGATCTCCAAGTACCTGATCCCGAGAAGGTTCTGATAGCGAACCGCGAACCGGGAGTCCCGATACACCGGGTACTTCCGCTCCAACGTGAAGACGACATGGGCGTGGGCGAGGTCGGGGTTGTCCGGATCCGCTCCGTCCACCACCGGCTCCACTCGCTCCACCTTGCCGACGAGAACGCCCGACATGCGGACGTCGCCGCCCGCCCACAGTCCCGACACGTCGTTGAACACGGCGGTGAACCGGTCTGTCGCGCCCTTGACCGGGCTCGTGAGGATTCGGAACATAACCGAACTGCACACGAACACGATGAGCGCGAAGGCGAGGAATTTCAGAAGCGCCGACCCTGCCTTCATCGCGGGCCTCCTTCAGATTGCTTGGCGGGGATCGAAGCGAAATCGCCTGAGCCTTGTTTCTGGTCCGGACTCTGCTGCTGCCCTTGTTGTTGCGGGGCTTGCTGCTGGGCCTGGGCTTGCTCCTGAGGGTCCGGCCAGACATGGGCGACTTGGTCTTTGGGAACGCTGCCGAGAATCTGGGCCTGCAGCGCTTGGACTTTCTGCTGTTGCTCCGGGGTCAGCTGGCGTTGCGCGCCGGCCTGCCGGCTTTGCTCGTCCGGCTCCGGCATCGCGCGGGACGCAGGCAGAAGAACCTCCAAACGCAGCTTCACCTTCCCATCGATCGACGGCATCGCGTCCTCCACTCTGTTGAGGAACGTCTCCAGGTTGCCCCAGGCCTCAGCTGCGGAACCTGCCGACATCAGCAGCGGGTGCCCAATGTCGAGTATCGTCCCGAAAGCGTCGACGCCTGGGCTTTTAATGTTGTCGAAAGTGGCTCCGACCTCGTCGAAGATCATGATCCGGTGGTTGAGCAACGCCTCGACAGTGCGGTCGCGGCTCTCCGGGACGGAGAGGAATTCCGAGCTTTCGTAGATCGTGTCGATGGCTGCAAGGGCCGGGACGACCACTAAAGAAACTCCATTCACGAGCGGGGTGAGGTCCCTGATCTGGTCGATCACGGGCTTGCGCAGGTTGTCGGCGTAAATCTTGCCCAGGCTGAAGCCCGCTTGCAAGGCGCTGGCGAGGATGTCGCCGTTCTGCGTGACAAGGTGCAGCAGCCGCTGCACCTTGTCTGTGCCCAAGAGCGTGGTCAATGACGCGATCTGGCGCAACGCGCTCGTGATCGAGGCGACCTTGCCGCTGGAGTCGATTTGCACGGTGGCCCCCTCCTCCAGGGGGACAGTGCTGTTGCCCGACAGCAATTCGATCGCTGGCGCGCCGAAGATGTTGCTCGACTGGTATTTCGCGCTGGTGATCCCCCGCAGACCTTGGGCTTGCTTCGCATCGAGCGTGAGCCACATGTGCTGGTGGGTGATGCCGCGAGTGTCGATGGACTCCACCTTGCCAATGATCAAACCGCGGTATTTCACGTCCGCGCCGACGCTCAAGCCTTCGCCGATGTTCGTGGTCTCGACCTGGATCCGGAAAGTTTTGGTGAACCTGCCGGCTTCGTACTGCTGCGCGAGGAAGCCGAGCAACACAACGACGAGGACGAGGATCACGCCGCGCGTCAGCAGGGCTTTCCGCCCCGCGGCCCGACCAGAGAGATCTTGGAAAACTGCCATAGCGCTACCCCGATATCCTCACGCCAGGGTCTCGGCCCCAGAAAAACAGGGTCAAGAACATGTTCAGAACGGTGACGATGACGATGCTGGAACGGATCGCCCGGCCCGACGCGAGACCGACGCCCTCAGGGCCGCCGGAGGCGTAGTACCCCTGATAACCGTGGATCATGACCACGGCAACGATGAAAACAGCGGTCTTGATGAGCGACAAAACCACGTCACGCGGGACGAGGAAGTGCGAGAAGTTGTAGTCGTACGTGCCGGAGGATTGGCTGTGGAGGACGTTCACCACCAGCGAGCAGGCTTCGTAGCCCAATATGAGGGTCAAAAGGTACACGGGCAGGATGACGGCGACCCCGGCGATCACGCGCGTGGTGACGACGAAGGGGATGGACCGGATGCCCGTGGCCTCCAACGCGTCGATCTCTTCCGCGATCCGCATGGCGCCGATTTCTGCCGTGATGCGGCAACCGGCCTGGGCGGCGAAGCCCAGAGCGGCGGCCAAGGGGCCGAACTCCCTCGTCATGCCATACGCTGAGACGAAGCTGGTGAACGGGGCGATGTTGATGATGGATAAAGCGTTGTACCCCTCAAGGCCGATGACGCCGCCGATGGACAAGCCCAGCACGGCGAGCACGGACAAGGTCCCACCGCCGACGATGATGCGGCCATTGCCCCAGGTGAGGTCGATGAGGGTGTCTCGGATCTGGCGCCCGTACGAGCGGAAGGTGTGCGGAATGGCCCCCAACACCAAACCCAAGAAGGTGAGCACGTGGCCCATCTGCTCGAAGAAATTGAGCGGGCCGTTGAAGATTGCTTTGACGCCTCGCACGAACGGGGCGACAAGCGGGGGGTAGTACCGGGCAGGAGCAGTCATCTCAAATCACCTGTTCCGGAAGTAAAAGGCCAATGATCTGCGTGGCCACCACGTTCAACACAAACGTGGAGAGCACGCCCAGCACCACGGCGGCGTTCACCGATTCGGCCACCCCTCGAGGGCCGAACTTCGTCTCGAGCCCGCGCTGGCACGCGATGACGACCACAACGACGCCGAAGAAGAGCGCCTTGCCGACCGCGACGTAGACGTCCGAAAGCTTTGCGAACGCCCCCAATGAGCCGAGGTAGCTGCCTGGAGTCACATCCTGGTACATCACCGCGAGAATATAGCCCGCCGCCATGGTGATGAAGACGATGAACAGGCACAACAACGGAGCGACCAGGAGCATGGCGGCGAGCCTCGGAGCGACCAGGCGCTGCGTCGGGTTGATGCCGATCACCCGCATCGCGTCGATTTCTTCGCGGATAGTCCTGGCCCCGAGATCTGCCGCGATGGCCGAACCGGCCGCCCCGCCGAGCAGGAGCGCGGCGACGATCGGGGCGCCTTGGCGGATGACGGCGAGGCCGCCCGCCGCGCCGGTGAGCGAGGCAGCGCCGACCTGCTGGGTGATGTTGCCGACCTGGACCATGACGATGACGCCGAACGGGATCGAGACCAAGAGCGACGGCAACGCCGTGACGCTGGTGATGAACCAGCACTGGCGGATGGTCTCCCTCAGAGGGTAGCGCAGCATGACGCTGTCCACGACGAGATAGCGGAAGGCGTCCGCCGCGAGCATGAACCAGCGGCCGAGCGTGCGCAGACTGGTGAGGACGGTGTCGAAAAGATAGGAGACGAAGCGCTCAACGATCGAAGGACGGCCAGCCTGTTGCGTCGTCGTCATCGGCGCTCGGCCCTGCTGGCGAACCCTGTGCCGTATTGCGTACAGAGAGTTGTGGGCGCAATCACGGCCAGAATGTTACCAGTGCGTTGTCCCACAGGCATCCTTAGCTCGCTGAACCGCGTTTCGCTCATAGTTCGCACGGCAAGTCGACGGTCGGCGACTCGCCGTATGTCCGCTGCCGGTCGTCGTCGGCGAAAGCCCAGACCATCATGTGATACGTGCGAACCGCTTCGCTTTTGCACCTTCTGGTCTGATCGAAAACCGACGTTTTGCCGAACCGCTGCTCCAGCGGGCTATTGGCGACGAAGAGGTTGTAGAAGGCGCCGGAAAGATACAGCTCGCGGTGCAGCTCCACCCGCAAGTACTGCGTGTGGACAGAAGCCCCTCGGCATGTCTGCTTGGCCCCCCACTGCAAGAAACCGTCGACGACGCGGAT
Organism: Segniliparus rotundus DSM 44985; assembly: GCF_000092825.1. Lineage (NCBI taxonomy): Bacteria > Bacillati > Actinomycetota > Actinomycetes > Mycobacteriales > Segniliparaceae > Segniliparus > Segniliparus rotundus. The sequence continues at coordinate 2,074,814 of NC_014168.1, forward strand.
CGGAGCGTAGAACGTCTCGCAATGGTTGTCTGGCGCCCAGTCGAGGACGAGGTCTGGTTCCGGTCCGGCGAAAGCCTGAGGGCTCAACGCTGTCAAGCCGAACATCAACGCCACCGCCGCAGCACGTCGCAAGTAGCCTCGCATCCTCTCCCTTGTCATCGCTCGCTTGTTTCTCATGGATTCGCACAGCATACAATGTGCCTAGTGTCACGTTCAAGCGACATGGTCATCGGAGCCATTGCGGCACTCGGAAGCTGTTTCCATCTCACCCCCGACCAGCTCTGCGCGCCCGTTGACGAACGGCCCGATACATCGACGGGCAGCAACACTCGCGACCTCAGTCGGTGAGGAGTGCCAGAATCCGATCGCCCGTCGCCACAGTGCCCAGGCCCGCAGGACGGTCGGCGAGATGGCTCGCAACCGCCCGGCGCACCCGCTCGGCGGCAGCGGGCTCGCCGACATGGTCGAGCAGCAACGCCACCGAGAGCACTGCCGCTGTCGGATCGGCCCGATCTGTGCCCGCGATATCGGGCGCGCTGCCGTGCACCGGCTCGAACATGCTCGGAAACGCGCCCTCGGGGTTGATGTTCCCGCTCGCGGCAAGACCGATGCCGCCGGTGATCGCCGCGGCGAGGTCCGTGATGATGTCGCCGAACAGGTTGTCGGTGACGATCACGTCGAACTGGCCCGGATTGGCCACGAGATGGATCGTCGTTGCGTCGACATGCTGATAGCCGACTTCGACCTCCGGATACTCCGAGCCGACTTCGGCGACGGTCCTGGACCACAACGATCCCGCGTTGGTCAACACATTCGTCTTGTGCACGAGCGTGAGCTTCTTGCGTCTGGACTGGGCCTGGCGGAAGCCTTCGCGCACCAAGCGCTCCACGGCGTAGGCGGTGTTGACGCTCACCTCGGTGGCGATCTCGTGCGGGGTGCCGGAACGGATGGAGCCGCCAACGCCGCCGTACGGCCCCTCGGTGCCCTCACGGACCACGACGAGGTCGATCTCGGGGTCGCCCGCGAGCGGCGACAGCACGCCCGGAAAGCTGCGCGCCGGGCGCAGGTTCACATAGTGGTCGAACGCGAAACGGAGCTTGAGCAGCAATCCCCGCTCCAAGAGGCCGCTCGGGACCTTGTGATCGCGAGGGTCGCCGCCAATCGCGCCCAGGAGCAAGACCTGCTGCGTTTTCAGCTCCTCCAGGACGGAATCCGCAAGGACCTCGCCCGTGGCGAGGTAGCGCCCCGCGCCGAGTTCGTAGGTCGTCGCCTCCACGCCGGGAAGCACAGCGTCCAGCACGCGCAGCGCCTGCTGGATCACTTCCGGGCCGATCCCGTCGCCGGGGATCACGCCCAACTTGAGCCCGCTCATCGGAGATCGACCTCGACGAGGCTGGTCGCTTCCACCGAATCCGCCACTGCGTGGCGCAAGTCCGCGGGGATCTCGTTGTCCACGCGAAGCACCATAGTCGCGCCGTCGCCGCTCGCGTCGTGGCTCACGGCAGCTGCTTGGATGTTCACCCCCGCGTCGCCGAGCAAGGTGCCGACCTTGCCGAGCGCGCCGGGGCGGTCGGCGTAGCTGATGACGAGGTTGAAGCCCTCGGCCCGCAAATCGAAGCCGCGACGACCGACACTGGTGATCTTCGCGACCTGGTCACGGCCGGCGAGCGTTCCCGCCACCTGCGACGTGCTGCCGTCCGCCGCGACTGCGAGCACCTCGACCAGGCTCCGATGGTTCGGGCTCTCCTGCTCGGTCCGCACAACGTGGCTCAAGCCCCGGCCCTCGGCCACCTGTGCGGCGTTCACGAAGGTCACCGGGGTTTCCACCAAGCCGGACAGGAAGCCGCGCAGCGCCGCAAGCCCGAGGACCCCGACCGGCTCCGCGGCCAATTCGCCGTAAACTTTGATCTCCAAAGCGACAGCCGCCTGCTCGGCCACAGCCGCGAGCAGCACGCCCAGCTTGCGCGCCAAGTCCAGCCACGGCAGCACTTCTTCGCCGACCGGGCCGGCCGAGACGTTCACCGCTTCGGGCACGAACTCGCCCGCGAGCGCGAGCTGCACGCTCTTGGCCACATCCGTTCCAGCGCGATCCTGCGCCTCGACGGTGGAAGCGCCCAGGTGCGGCGTCAGCACAACCTGCTCCAGGCCGAACAAGGGGCTCTCGCCGGGGGGCTCCTGCACAAAAACGTCCAGGCCCGCGCTGCGGACATGCCCCGAGGACACTGCGTCGGCGAGCGCCTGCTCGTCGATCAATCCGCCCCGAGCCGCATTGGCGATGACAACGCCCGGTTTGGTCCTGCGCAGGGCGGCCGCGTCGATGAGCCCGGCGGTCTCCGGCGTCTTCGGCAAGTGGACAGTGATGAAGTCCGCCTGGGCCAGCAGCTCGTCCAAAGTCACCAGCCTCGCCCCGAGCTGCGCGGCCTTGGCGGCGGAGACATACGGGTCGTAGGCGAGGATCTCGGTCTCAAACGCCTTGAGCCGCGAAGCGACCAGCTGGCCGATACGCCCGAAGCCCACCACGCCGACCGTTTTCTGATACAGCTCCACACCGAGGTACGAGGAGCGCTTCCACTGCCCCGCGTGCGTCGTGTCGTTCGCGGGCGGGATTTGACGGGCGGCGGCGAGCAGCAGCGCCACAGCGTGCTCCGCCGCGGAGTGAATGTTCGAAGTCGGCGCGTTCACCACGAGCACGCCGTTGGCAGTGGCGGCCTCGACGTCGACGTTGTCCAGCCCGACTCCGGCCCGAGCGACGATCTTGAGGTTCGCCCCGGCCGCCAACGCCTCCGCGTCCACTTGGGTTGCCGAGCGCACGAGCAGCGCGTCAGCCTCGGGCAAGGCGGCGAGCAACGCCTCCCGGTCGGTCCCAGTCACCCACCGCACCTCGACTTGATCGCCGAGGGCGGCCACAGTCGACTCGGCGAGCTTGTCGGCGATCAGCACGATCGGCGGCTTCGGATCAGTCACAGTCACTCCTCACACGGTCAATATCCGGCGTGTTCTCAGGCTTCGCACAGCCCGGTCTGCCAGACTCACTCGGTCTGCCACACTAGATGGCGGCCTCTATCCTGCTAGCGCCTACCCCGTTGTCCGGAGGATCAAGTGATGTTGAAGCGGAGCATCAGAGCTCTCGTCGCGGGGTGTGCGGGCCTGGCCAGCTTCGCGCCCCTTGCCACCGCCGCCCCGGCCGACGACCGCGTGCCGCTCGGGGGCGGGTCCCCCATCATCGTGGTCGGGCGGGAAAAGCTGGCATGCACGCTGACAGCGATCGGGCATGACGCGGACGGGAACATCGTCGGACTCACGGCGGGCCACTGCGGCGACCTGAAAGATTCGGTGATCTCCGAGGTGGCGCAGGAGGCGGGCAGCCTGGGGATTGTGGCGAAAAAAAGGTCCGACCCCGACATCGCTGTGATCCAATTCAACCCGAATCGGGTGATCCCGACGGCGACCACTGGCAACCTGAAGATCACCGGCCTTTCCCGAGAGCTGCCGCCGCCGCAGAGCTGGGTGTGCAAACTGGGCCGCACGACCGGCTGGGCCTGCGGGCCGTTGGTGAAGACGAGCAAAAACAAACACATCTCCTCCATGTGCGTCGCGAAGGGCGACTCAGGAGCCCCGGTCGTGATCGGGGGCACACTGGTGGGGATGCTCAACGAGTACGTCAACCAGTACTTCCTCGACCTCCCGTGCGCGCGCTACGAGGGCGGAACGAACATCGGCGCGGTGCTCGACAGCATCGGCCCAGGGGTGGGCGAGGGCTTCGAGCTGGAGCCGGCCTGATCTACTTGCGGGGCCGGTGGATGACCATGCCTTCTTGCGCGGAGCTGGCGACACGCACGCCGCTCTGGGCGTAGAAAGCCCCCGTTGAGAAGCCGCGCAACCCGGCGGCTGCCGGAGATTCGGTCGCGTACAGGTGCCATTGGTCGAAGCGGACCGGGCGGTGGAACCACAGCGAGTGGTTGAGCGTGGCGGCGATGATCCGGTCAAACCCCCAGGAGAGCCCGTGCTGGGTGATGATGGAGTCCAGAATCGTCGTGTCGGAGGCGTACGCAAGAGCCGCCTCGTGCGCACGCGGATCGTCCGGCAGCTCGCCCCGGGTCTTCATCCACACACGGTTGTGCGGCAGCGCCTCGCCCGCGTCCTTGGCGAGCCAGGAGGGGTTGTTCGCGTACCGCCAATCAATGGGCCTGAGCGCCTCCACGAACAAAGAGAGCTCCTGCTCCATCCCCACGAATGTCTCTTCCAGCTCGGGCAAAGCCGTTGGCTCCGGGACGGCGGGCATCTGCGAGGAATGCTCCAGGCCCGGCCTGCTGTGGAAGTAGGCGAGCAGCGCGGTCGCGATCACCTCGCCTTTCTGGCGCACCAGCACGTGGCGGTTCGCGATGGACCGCTCGTCGCGCAAACTGGAAACCTGGAACTCGATCGGCAGGCTGACATCGCCTCCGCGAATGAAATGGGTCTGCGCCGTGTGCAGGCCGAGCGCGGGCGACTTCACCGTCCGGCCGGCCGCGACAACCGCCTGAGCGACGATCTGGCCGCCGTACGTTCGGGAGCCGACCTTGCTCGGATGCTGGCCGATGAACGTGCCGTCACCGCCGTCTGCAAGGTCGAGAATGCCGAGCAGCTCTTGGAAATCGCCGCTGGCGTCGTCGATCAGGGATTGCGCTGAAGTCATCCGGCGACTCTACCAACGCGCGCCGCGGCGCAGCGCCGACGCTAGTGGTCGTGTTCGCCGATGCGGTGGGCGTTGATCGTGTTGGTGGAGCCCACCGTCCCCGGCGGGGCTCCTGCCACGACAATGACCAAGTCGCCTTGCTCGTACCGTTTGATGTCCAGCAGGGCCTGGTCCACCAGCCGGATCATCGAGTCGGTGGAGTCCACTTGCGGCACGATGAACGTTTCCACGCCCCACGACAACGCGAGCCTGCTGCGGACCGCGGGCACCGGGGTGAACGCGAGCAACGGCAACGCGCTGTGCAATCGGGCGAGACGACGAACCGTGTCGCCGGACTGCGTGAAAGCGACCAGCGCCTTCGCCTCCAACCGCTCCCCGATGTCTTTGGCCGAGTACGAGATGACGCCGCTTTTCGTCCTCGGTATCCGGATGAGCGGCGCGATGAGCGCGGGCTCCTTCTCCGCCGCCGCGAGGATCCGGGCCAGCGTGCGGACCGCGACGAAGACGTGCTTGCCGACGGAGGTCTCCCCCGACAGCATGACCGCGTCCGCGCCGTCGAACACCGCGTTGGCGGCGTCGGACGCCTCCGCCCTCGTGGGGGTGGCGTTCTCGATCATCGACTCCAGCACCTGGGTCGCCACGATCACCGGCTTCGCGTTGGCCCTGGCGAGCTGGATCGCGCGCTTCTGGACCGCTGGCACGTCTTCGAGGGGCAGCTCGACGCCCAAATCGCCTCGGGCCACCATGACCGCGTCGAACGCGAGGATCACCTCTTCGAGCTGGTCCCCCACCGCCTCTGGCTTCTCCAGCTTCGCGATGACCGGGACGCGCCTGCCGACTCGGTCCATCACCTCGTGGACCAGACGCACGTCGTCGGGCGAGCGGACGAAGGACAGCGCGACCCAGTCCACCCCGAGCCGCAGGGCGAACTCGAGGTCCTCGGTGTCCTTCTCCGACAACGCCGGAGCCGAGACGTTCACACCGGGCAGGGAGATGCCTTTGTTGTTGCTGACCGGACCGCCCTCGTACACCTGGCAGACCACGTCGTTGCCCTCGACGCGCAACGCCCGCAGCCCGACCTTGCCGTCGTCGATGAGCAGGGTGTCCCCCGCGACGACGTCGTTCGCGAGCTGCTTGTAGGTGGTAGAAACCCGGTCGTGGGATCCTTCAATGTCATCGACCGTGATCCGGACGGTCTCGCCGGTCGCCCAGATGGTGCGCCCCTCGGCGAAGCGGCCAAGCCGGATTTTCGGCCCTTGCAGATCGGCCATGATCCCCACCGCTCGGCCGGTCTGGTCGGAAGCCTCGCGCACCCAGTGGTACATCTGCTCGTGGTCCGGGTGGTCCCCGTGGCTGAAGTTCAGCCGCGCCACATCCAGACCCGCTTCGACGAGAGCTTTGACTTTTTGAGCAGACGCGGTGGCAGGGCCCAAGGTGCAGACGATCTTTGTGTGGCGAGTCATACCGAAGAGCCTAGTCGGATTGCTCAGCCGGTCCGACTTCGGATGAGTGAACGTCAGATATCGGCGACAGTTCGGAGGAAGCAGACTCCTCCGGCTGGGCGGGTTTCTCGGGCTCATCGGCGGGTTTGCCCCCTCGGGCCGCTTCGATCTCTTCGGGAAGCTCTTTGCCTTTTTTCGCGAACAGGAAATACGCCAAAGCGCCGATGATGAGCAAGCTCGATGTGTAGACGTTGACGCGATAGCCGCAGATCGTCGTCGCCGGGTCGATCCGAACGAATTCCAAACCGAGCCTGCCGAGGCTGTAACCGGCGACATAGAGCGCGAAAAGCCTGCCGTGGCCGATCTTGAACCGGCGGTCGAGCGCCACAAGGACCGCCGCGACGGCGAGGTTCCAGCACGCTTCGTACAGAAAGGTGGGGTGGACGAGCTTGCCGCTGAGCTCCATCTCCCCGCCGAGCCACGGCCTGCCGTCCGAGACGCCGTACACGTTGTCCACCGCGCCGTCGCGAATGCGCTCGTACAGCCGCAACCCCCACCAGTGGTTCGTCTCCCGCCCGAACAGCTCTTGGTTGAAATAATTGCCGAACCGCCCGATCGCCGAAGCCACGATGACGGGCGGGGCGACCGCGTCGGCGAACGCCGGCAGCGGGATTCCTTTGCGGCGGCAACCGATCCAAGCGCCCACGCCGCCCAATGCGACCGCGCCCCAGATCCCCAGGCCGCCTTCCCAAATGAAGAGGGCATGCACTGGGGAGCGGCCCTGGCCGCCGAAGTAGGTGCGCCAGTCGGTCGCGACATGGTAGAGCCGACCGCCGATCAGGCCGAACGGCACTGCGATCAGCGCCACGTCCACCACGTCCTCGCGGCGACCGCCTCGGGCGGTCCATCGCTTTGTGCCCCACCAGCACGCGAGCAAAATGCCCGCCAAAATGCAGAGCGCGTAGGCCCGGATCGGAATCGGCCCAAGGAACCAGACCCCCTGGGGGGGCGAGGGTATATACGCCAGAGTTGCCACGCGAAGACACCTTACCCGTCGCACGGGCCAGTCACCTCTGGTTGCCGCCGCCTCCTCCGTGTCGGTGTAGCGTAGAACACAAAGCGGCAACGTCTATTGCCAAAGCCATTCGGCAGCGGACGTGCGCGCGCTCTCGAGGAACCATGAGCACTCCCGATGGAAAAGGAGAAACCGTGAAACACGCAGCACCGGGCGCCGAGGGGAGCGCGCTCACTTTCCAAGCAAGCTACGACAACTTCATCGGCGGCGAATGGACCGCGCCTGTCGAAGGCGGATACTTCGACAACCCCTCGCCCGTGGACGGCCGCGTGTTCACCAAGATCGCCCGCAGCACCGAGGCGGACGTGGATCTGGCGCTGGACGCGGCGCATCGGGCCGCGGACACATGGGGCGCCACTTCGGTGACCGAGCGGGCCAATCTCCTGCTGAAGGTCGCCGACCGCCTCGAAGAGAACCTCACCGCGTTGGCCGTCGCCGAGACCTGGGACAACGGCAAGCCGATCCGGGAAAGCCTCGGAGCCGACCTGCCCTTGGCCGTGGACCAGTTCCGGTACTTCGCCTCAGCGATCCGCAGCCAGGAGGGCGGCGTCTCCGAGATCGACGCGGACACCGTGGCGTACCACTTCCACGAGCCGCTCGGCGTCGTCGGGCAGATCATCCCGTGGAACTTCCCGCTGCTCATGGCAGCGTGGAAACTCGCGCCCGCGCTGGCAGCGGGCAACTGCGTCGTCATCAAACCCGCCGAGCAGACCCCGGCCTCGATCATGGTGCTCATGGAGATCATCGGCGACATGTTGCCGCCGGGCGTGTTGAACGTCGTCAACGGCTTCGGCCCTGAGGCCGGCAAATCCCTCGCCTCCAGCCCGAAGATCGCGAAAGTCGCGTTCACCGGCGAGACCAGCACGGGCAAACTCATCCTGCAATACGCGACCGAGAACCTCATCCCGGTGACCTTGGAGCTGGGCGGCAAAAGCCCGAACATCTTCTTGTCCGACGTGATGGCCAAGGACGACGACTTCCTCGACAAAGCAGTCGAAGGCTTCGTGATGTTCGCGCTCAACCAGGGCGAGGTGTGCACTTGTCCGTCGCGCGCCATTGTCTGCGCCGACATCTACGACGAGTTCATCGCGCGCTGTGTCGAGCGGACCAGGGCCATCAAAGGCGGCGACCCGTTGGACGAGGAGACCATGATCGGGGCCCAGGCCAGCGCCGAGCAACAAGAGAAAATCCTCAAGTACATCGACATCGGCAAAGCCGAAGGCGCGCAGTTGCTGATCGGCGGCAACGAGCGCGTGGTGGACGAGCACCCGAACGGCCACTATGTCGAGCCGACTATCTTCAAGGGCACGAACACGATGCGGATCTTCCAGGAGGAGATCTTCGGCCCGGTTCTCTCGGTGACCACATGCGACTCTGTGGACGAGGCGTTGAAGATCGCCAACGACACCCAGTACGGCCTGGGGGCCGGTGTGTGGACCCGCGATATGAACACCGCCTACCGGCTCGGCCGGGGCTTGAAAGCAGGCCGAGTGTGGACGAATTGCTACCACGCGTACCCCGCGCACGCGGCGTTCGGCGGCTACAAGAAGTCCGGGATCGGACGCGAGAACCACAAGATGATGCTGGAACACTACCAACAGACGAAAAACTTGCTGGTCAGCTACGCGGCGAACAAAGTCGGCTTCTTCTGACCGACCGGCTCGGCGCGAGGCGGCCCAAGGGGTGCGCAGCGACCGGGGTTTCTCATCCCGCGCAATGCGCGGACTCGTAGAGCTCTTGCGGGATTTGGTCGATCCGCTCGACTCTGTCCCCGCTCCAGCGGTATTTGATATTGGCAGAGCCGGACATGGTGGTGGCAGACTCCTGGCCACGCGGCCATCGGTACTGGACGAGCACAGTGTCCCCTCGGGCCGACTTGACCGATGCGCGTCCGAACGCGCACGAGTCGGCCGTCCCGACGAATGCGCCTTTGTGGAAGAACAGCACCTGCCGCGGGCCGAGCGGGTCCGTGTCCCCTTCGAGCGCGACCACAGCCGCCGTGAGCTCGCCGCAATGGTCGTAGCGGCCCGTGTAGGACTGCGACCATTTTTTGCCCGCAGGCGCGGGCAAAGCGCCCGCCGCCGCGCGGACCTCCGGCGCGTCGGGGACCTGGGGGCACGGGTTCGGGCTGATCGCAGCCAGGCCGCTGCGCTGCTCGGCCATGGTCGCGAACCCCTGCGCCCCTTCTTCGGCCGTCGTGCCGGAGTGAGCACAGGAAGCGCAAAGAAACACCGCCGCAAAGCCCGAAAGCCACATCGTCCGCATGCGGTCCGAGATTACCGGCACAATGGACTGTCATGATGGACAAACTCGCCGCCTGGTGGTCACATCCGCGATTCGCCAAAGCGCGCCCGATGCTCATCGACACCGCTCTGCCCGCAGGCTGCTATTACATCCTGCACAGCTGGCTCGGGCACTCCGCCCTCTTCGCCTTCTCGGTCGCCGCCGTGCTCCTGTGCGCGCGCGTGGGCTTCACGGTCGCGCGGGAGCGCCGCGTCGATTCCTTCCAAATCTTGGTGCTCGCTTCGATCCTGGTCTCTCTCGCGCTCGCGATCATCGCCGACGACTCGCGGATCGCCCTGCTGCGCGGTTCGATTTACTCCACTGTGCTGGGCGTGGGCTGCGCGATCACGACGTTTGTGGGCAAACCGCTTTTAGAGCGGATCATGCGCCCCGGCCTTGCCCTCACCTCGCCGGGGCTCGAAGCGGCTTGGGAGCAGTGCTGGGACACCGACCAGCCGTTCCGCCGCAGAGTCCGCCAACTCAACCTGCTCTACGGGGCCAGTTTCCTCGCGAGCGCCGCGACGCGCGCCTGGGTGGTCTACCACACCAGCGAAGGCGTCGCCGTCGCCGCGAGCGGCGTGCCCGGCATGGTCATCTCCGGCGTGGTCGCAATCGCCACCGCGGTCCTCGCTATGCCGCTGGTCAGCGCCCTGGAGCGAGTCCGCAAACAGAATGCCGGGCATCCGGAGAAAGCCGAAGCCGGAATCTGAGTTCCGGCTCTTTCGCGGCGTGTGGCCCGATCAGGAAACCTACCGATCCGGCAGCCGTGGCCATTGCGCGGACGCGCGCACCCCGCCCAGCGCCGCACGGGCGGGCTGCGACCGCCCGAGACGCGGCGAAGCCGCAGGAGCCAGACCCGGACCCCTTACTATCCCATATACTGGGATAGTAATATCAAAATATGGACAAATGTCCCGGCTCGGCCTACCGCTGGGCGATGCTCGCCCTCGCCACGAGTTCGTCCGCGGCCGCCACCATGGTCATCGGCGCGGGCGGTTCCTCATCCCCGCGCTGCTCGCTCAGCGCGGGCTTTCCTTGCCTCAAGCAGGCCTCGTGGCCGCGATGACCTCGTTCGGGATCACGCTGACCTTGATCGGATGGGGCTTTCTCATCGACCGCCACGGGGAGCGGTGGACGCTGACAGCAGGGCTCGCCCTCGCTGGCACGAGCACCTGGACGGCCGCATTGGGAGGCGATCCGAGATGGATCGGCGGCTGTCTCTTCGTCGCCGGCATGGCATGCGGCAGCACCAACGCCGCGAGCGGGCGCATCGTCGTGGGTTGGTTCCCGAAAGAGCAACGGGGCCTCGCCATGGGAATACGGCAAATGGCGCAGCCGCTCGGCATGGGGGCCGACGCCCTGGCGCTCCCCGGTGTGGCGCAACACCAAGGCGTGGCGGCCTCGCTCATCATCCCAGCGGTCGCCGCCCTCGTCTTCGCGGCTCTCTGCGCCGTGTTCGCGCGGACCCCACAGGCGAAAAGCGCCGAACACGCGGCCGCGGATGGCGACAACCCGTACCGGAGAGGAAGTTTCCTGTGGCTCCTGCACGCAGTGTCCGTGCTGCTCGTCATCCCGCAGAACCTCGTGTGGACATACATGTTCACCTGGCTCAACCACTCCCTCGGGTGGGGCGAGACCCGAGCAGGGGCGCTCGTCGCGCTCGCGAACGTCCTGGGGGCCGCGGGGAGAGTGGCCGCAGGGATCTGGTCGGACCGGGCCGGGAGCCGAACATGGACCATCCGCATGATCGCGGCCATCGCCGCCGGGCTGCTGGGCTGCCTCGCGCTCGCGAGCTGGGGGCACGCGACACCGGCGGCAGTCGCGCTCATGGTCGCCGCCTGCGTCATCACCTGCGCGGACAACGGCCTCGCCTTCACCTCGGTGGCCGAGTTCGCCGGACCGAGCTGGTCCGGGCGGGCGCTTGGCGCGCAGAACACCTGCCAATACACCGCAGGCTTCCTCGTGCCGCCCTGTTTCGGCTGGCTCATCGAAACGACCAGCTACACCAGCTCTTTCGCTGTGTGCGCAGTGATCGCGGCTTCCGCGATTGCGCTCGTGCCCAAAGACGAAGGCGACCGAGCGCGCGGCGTCAGCGGGCGGCGCTGCGGGCCGTAATGGCGTCCCGAGAGATGAAGACGTCGTAATCGCCCGGATTCGAGACCACAACACTGCCGTAGGCCGAGCGCACAAATGGCTTGGTCCACCATGTGCGGTCCTGCATCTCTTTGAAGAAGTCTCTGTCGTCGTTCAAAATGACGGCGTCTTTGCTCGGGTGGTGGCCGTCCTCGAACTGGCCGTCGAGCCGGGTGATCTTGTAGCCGCCGCGAAGGCCGAGCGTGTTCGCCAATGGTTCGAGCTCGACGATATTCGCTTGCAGCGCCCATCTGTCGCCCTCGAGCTGATACGTCTTCCGGGAAGCGACACTGGTGTGGTCCTCCCCGTAGAGCGTCAGCTCGACGTTGAGCCGACCAGGGGCGTTTTCAATCTTCGAAGCCACGACGTGCGCGGCCTTGACCTCACCTGTCAGACCCAGGTACCCCTGGATCAGCGTGGTGATCCAGGTGAGGAACGTCGCGATCGAGACCATGACGGCGCCGCCGAAGCCGTGCTTGAGCCTTGGCCGCCAGCGGCGCTTCTGCTCCCCTGTCTGCTTCCGCCGCCCGACCAGCATCGAAACCAGAAGGCCGCCGCCGACGAGGAACACCGCCAAAAGCACAGCCTGCACCCAGCCGAATTGCAACGAATAACTCATACTGTGGTTTGTACCAGAAGAGGGCTGCTGATTCATGCCCATCGGGCTTTGTTCGCGCCCGCGCCCAGGAAACGCGGAGTTTGCGGCCAGTCCGGCCCGGAGTCTCGGAGACGAGAAAGACCCCCGGCTGGAGAGCCGGGGGTCTTCGCTGTAGCCCCGACGGGACTCGAACCCGCGCTACTGCCGTGAGAGGGCAGCGTCCTAACCGCTAAACGACAGGGCCTTGCACTCGATCTTGACGATCGCTCCGAATAGTATACACATTTTTTTGACACACTCTGACGTGTTTTCGACACACACGAAAGCGTGGCTGGGATACCAGGACTCGAACCTAGAATGAGTGAACCAGAATCACTAGTGTTGCCAATTACACCATATCCCAATTGGATTTTCAGCGTCCGCGAGTCTAGCAGACCGCGCAGTCACTGTCCAAGAATATCCCGGTGCGCCGAGCGCAGCCGGTGAATCGTCCGGTCCCGTCCGAGCAATTCCATCGACTCGAAGAGCGGCGGGCTGATCCGCGCCCCGGTGACTGCCACCCTGATCGGCCCGAACGCAGCACGAGGCTTCAATCCCAATCCGTCGATCAACGCGCTGTGCAACGCTGCTTCCAGCGCCTCGTGCGACCATGCGGGCGGCTCCCCGACCGCAGGATCGAGCACACCGAGGACGGCCTCCAGGACAGGCAGCGCGCCCGAGCCGAGCTCTTTCGCGGCGGACTGCGGGTCAAGACGGAAATCAGACTCCGGCGTGTACAGGAATTTCAGCAAATCCCAAGCCTCGCCCAACACCTGGACACGAGTCTGGACGAGTTCGGCCGCCACGCCGAAGAGCGCCCGGTCCTCCGAACCGGACAGACGGCCTTGGGCCACGAGGTAGGACCACAGCCGCTCCGCGAAATCCTCCGGCGCGAGCTGCCGCAGATGCGCCGCGTTGATGGCGTCCGCCTTTTTCTGGTCGAAGCGCGCGGGGCTCGACTTCACGTCGTGGACGTCGAACGCCGCCACCATCTCCTGCAAGGAGAAAACGTCTCGGTCTTCGCCGATCCCCCAGCCCAGGAGCGCCAGGTAATTGAGCAGGCCCTCCGGGACGAAACCCCGGTCGCGATGGTGGAAGAGGCTCGACTCCGGGTCGCGTTTTGAGAGCTTTGTGTTCTTGTCGCCCATCACATACGGCATATGTCCGAACTCGGGCGGTTTGCCCTCGGACGCCCCGATCCGGCCGAGCGCCTCATGCAACGCCAACTGCCGGGGCGTGGAGGACAACAGGTCTTCCCCGCGCAAAACATGGGTGATCCCCATGAGCGCGTCGTCAACGGGATTGACCAAGGTGTACAGCGGGTCGCCGCTCACGCGGCTCAAAACATAATCGGACTGCGACACGGCCGGGTAGGAGATCCTGCCGCGGACAAGGTCCTCCCACTCGTGGTCGCGGTCCGGCATTTTCAACCGGATCACCGGCGCGCGGCCCTGCGACTTCAGGCGCTTGCGGTCGGCCTCGTCCAATGTCCTGTCGAAGTTGTCGTAGCCGAGCTTGGGGTCGCGGCCAGCGGCGAGATGCCGGGCGGCGACCTCTTCCGCGGTCGAAAAACTCTCATACGCCTCGCCGGACTCCACCAGCTTGGCGAGCACGTCGCGGTACAAGTCGCGGCGCTGGGACTGGCGGTACGGCGCGTGCGGACCGCCGACCTCGGGCCCTTCGTCCCAGTGCAAGCCCAACCAGCGCAACGCGTCCAAGATCGCCTTGTAGGACTCTTCGGAGTCGCGGGAGGCGTCGGTGTCCTCAATGCGGAATACGAACGTACCGCCATGGTGACGGGCGAACGCCCAGTTGAAGAGGGCTGTGCGAACCAAACCGACGTGCGGCGTGCCCGTCGGGGAGGGGCAGAAGCGGACACGGACAGGCACACGCTCAGGCATGTGGCGCTCCTTTTTCTGAGACAACCGGGTTCGTCAAAGTCCCGACGCCTTCGATCATGATCGACACTTCGTCGCCGTCGACGATCGGTCCGACCCCTTCTGGTGTGCCGGTGAGGATGACATCCCCGGGCAAGAGCGTCATCGCACGAGAGCACCACGCGATGAGCTTCGGGATGCTGTGGATCAAAAGGCTCGTCCGGGAGTGCTGGCGCAGCTGCCAGGACTCTTCGCAAGCGCCGCGCACCTCCGTTCGTATCTCCAGGTCCTCCGGGTCGAGCTCGGTCTCGATCCACGGGCCGAGCGGGCAGAACGTGTCATGGCCCTTGGCGCGGGCCCACTGCCCGTCTTGACGTTGCTGGTCGCGGGCGGAAACGTCGTTGCCGACGGTGTAGCCGAGAACGACCGAGAACGCCTCGTCGCGCGGCACATTGCGGCACGGCCTCCCGATGACGACCGCGAGCTCGCCCTCGTGGTGGACGGTCTGGGCGTCGGACGGCAGCACGATCGGAGCGCCCGGTCCGACAATCGACGTCGAGGGCTTCAAGAAGATCAACGGCTCCTGCGGAGCCTCCCCGCCCATCTCCTTGGCGTGCGCGAGATAATTCTTGCCGACGCAGACCACTTTGGAGGCCAGAATCGGAGAAAGCACGCGCAGATCCGCGAGCGGCCAACGCTTCCCGGTGTAGGCGGGCTCGCCGAAGGGGTGGTCGGCGATCTCGTGGGCGACAGCATCCGGGCCGTCCCCCTCCACACGCACAAACGCGACGCCGTTCGGACTCGCTACCCTGCCTAACCTCATGGGCTTCGAGCCTACTATGAACGGCATGGGATTGATCCGCGCCGTCCTCATGCTCTGCACTGTCAGCCTCGGGGCGGCCGCCGACAGCGGGGGGCCTTGCGCGGTCTTCGACCTGGAGGCGCACCGAGGCGGGATGGGGCTGACCGTGGAGTCCACTCTTGCCTCGTTCGCGAAGGGGTTGTCTGTGGGCGTCACCACGTTGGAGATGGACGTGCAAATCACCAAGGACCATGTCGCCGTGATCACGCACGACCGCAAAGTCGACCCGTCGAAATGTTCCGGCCAGTACGCGGGGCGCTTCATCAAAGACCTCACTTTCGCCCAAATCGAAACGCTGGACTGTGGTTCCAAGACCTTGTCGAACTACCCCGAGCAGCACGCGGCGCCCCACGCGAAGATGCCCGCCCTGCGTTCGGTTTTGGAGCTTGCCCGCCAGCGGGGCCCCGGCGCGACCAGGCTGAACATCGAGACGAAAGTCGAGGCAGCGGCGCCGTCCGAGACCGCCCCCCGCGAGGAATTCGTCCGTATTGTCGCAGAGGAGATCCGGCGAGCGGGCCTCGCCGGACAGGCTGTCATCGAAAGCTTCGACTGGGGGGCGCTCGAACTGATGCGCCGCATCGCCCCGGAACTGCCGCTCATCGCGCTCACATCGCCCGCGTTCTGCGCCGATGAGACCTCGCGCAATCCGTGGCTCGGCGGTGTCGCCTTGGCAGACTTCGGCGGCGACGCCATCGCGGCGGCGAAATCCATCGGCGCGACGGCGATCTCCCCGCAATACGGCGACCCGCAAGACGGCAAGCTCGGCGATCCGGGTTTCCGACTGCTGACGACACAAGAGTACGTGGAACGCGCGCACGCAGAGGGCATGAAGGTCATTCCGTGGACCGTGGACGACAAGGCGACTATGGCCGCGCTGGTGGACTCCGGCGCGGACGGGATCATCACGGACTACCCGGACGCATTGCGCGAAGTCTTGGCCGAGCGCGACATGCCGCTGTCCCCAGCGTCGTGAGCCTCGGGCGAGCCGGTTCCAGGCGCTTCGGCACGAGCGCTCAGCGCAGCTCCACGCCCTTGCGCCGGGCGAACGAGACACCGGCGAACCTCATGATGAGACCGAGCGGGTCCGAGTACAACGAGCCGAACAGCCTCGGCACGGCATTGTAGAACCGAGCGTCCGCCCCGACCAAGATCCTGGCCTTGCGCTTGCCGACGCCTTGCACAATGGCCTCGGCCGCTGTGGCCGCATCGGTGAAAGACAGCAAATTGAACAGCTCGGCGATACCGGCTTTGTGCCCCTGCCCCGGATCGGACTTGGCGATCTGCGTGCGCACGAAGCCGGGGTGCACCGAGCTGACCCCGATAGGCCAGCGCAAGGCCTTGGCCTCTTGGCGCAACGCCTCGGTCAACCCGCGCACCGCGAACTTCGACATGTTGTACGAGCCGAGGAAAGGCATCGACATCAGGCCCTCGATGGAGGAGATGTTCACAACGTACCCGTCGCCCGACTCGATCAGGTGCGGCAGGAACGCCTTGGTCCCATTGTGCACGCCGTGCGCGTTGATCCCGATGATCCAGTCGTGCTCTTCCCACGGGGTCGCCAGGACGCTGCCGACGACCGCGACACCCGCGTTGTTGACGATCACATTGACCTTGCCGAAGTCCGAACGCGCCTGCGCGGCGTGCTCAATCACCGCAGCGCGGTCGGCGACGTCGAGCCGATACGCCTTGGCTTTTGCGCCAAGCCCGCGCACTTGCTCCGCCGTCTGCTCGACAGCCTCGAGGGAGACGTCCGACAGCGCGAGCACGGCGCCCCGACGGGCGAACTGCACCGCCAGCTCGCGTCCGATCCCCCGCCCGCGCCGGTGATCGCCACAACCTTGCCTGTGAAGTCTTTCATCGCACTATCCTTGCCGCATCTCGCACCGCGCCAGATATAACAATGTTAGCGCGTGGCGGAGCGCGGCGGCGGGGCTCCGGTGGCCTGAACCCATCCGGCGTATGCCCTCGGATACCACCGCCACCGCACCGGGCGGACACGCCACTCTTTCCCGATGAAACGCGCCTGCGCGCGGTATCGCCGCGCTTCCGAGCGGGTCCAACGAATCCCGAAGCGTTCCCGGACGACTTCCGGCAGCCCGCCGAGGTACGCGAGCCGCAACGGCGGCCCGATGAGCGAGCGGACCAGGCGACGGCGCAGCATGAGATTGCCGAAGCGGTGGTATTGCTCGGGGAACGGCAAAGAGGCGGGCTTGCCGATCTTGGGGAAAACGCGACCGTCGATGAGCTCGAGCAACCAGTCAGAAGCTTCGTTCGGCTGCAGAACCGCACGGCAATGCCGCTCCCATTCGGACTGGAACGCGGCGCGGTCCTTGGGCACCGCGGCGTCGCTCACACCGTAACGGCGGTACCACGCGACTCCCTCTTGGTAGAGCTGCTCGCGCTCGGCATCGGCGAGCGGGCGGGGCGAGTACACATCCGCGACATGCTCCGCCATCACTTGGAAGGTCGCGTGCGCCCACCAATAGACGTCCGGGCTGAGCGCGTGGTAGGGCCGCCCGTCCGGCAGCGCGCCTTTGATCTCCTTGTGGAAGTCTCTGACCATGCGCCCGGTCTGCGCCTCAGGCTTGTCGTACACCACGCCGACGATGCCGGGCAAGGAGCGGAACACCCGGTCCATCGGGTCTTGAAAGAAATCCGAATGGTCGAGCAGGGCCTGGCCGATCACTGGATGCATGGTTTGCAAGACGCCTGCCATGCCGCCCGCGTAAGCGATCCGCGAGTCCCCTGCCAGCTGCCACAGCAGCGAACCGGGCCCAATGCCGTCGAATTGCCCGGACCTCGCAGGCGCTCGGGCATTGGCAGACGCACTCGCATTTCCATGAGACGAGTGACACAAAGCAATTACTCGCGGTCCGGATCGCGAATCAGATGGGTGAACGCCGACAGGTTTTTGGTCGACTCTCCGCGCGAGGTGCGCCAACTCCATTCCCGGCGGATCGCTTCGGCGAAACCGAGCGAAAGCAGCTGGTTGAAGTCCGAGTCCACCGTCTGGATGATCTGCCCCAGTATCCGGTCAAGCTCCTCGGCGCTGAGGGCGGCTGTCGGGACAAACCCGACCAAATAGACGTCCCCGGGCTGGTCGATGGTGTAATGCACTCCGTACTGGCCCTGATTGCGCTGGAGCAAGAAACGGAACACGTCTTCGTGGTTCTCCTCAGGGGCGCGGCACATGAACGCCTCGATCCGGACCCCGGCCTCGCGCGGCGCGAGTGCGACGCCGACCTGGTGGCGGCGCTCCGCAGGCAGGACCACCCAGAAGACCTGGTGCTCGGAGATCTCCTCCGCGTCCAGTTCCAGCTCTTGCAAGCTCTTTTGCAGCGCCGCGCGCACCTTTTGCGTCCCGCTCATCCGCGCACCGCCCGCATCGGCGCGAGAGCCCCGCCCCGCAACGCGGCGCGATACGAGGCGAGGAGGCCGTCGGCTGTGGCCTCCCAGGAGAACCGGCCCGCGTGCGCGACGCCCGCCCTGCCCATCGCGCGCAGACGCTCCGGCGCGGCGAGGAGGCTGGCGATCTCGGCCTGCCAGCGCTCGGGAGCCCAGCTGTCCACCAGCACGCCGCTGACCTGGTCCGCGACCGCCACTGGCAGGCCGCCGACTTTGGCCGCGACCACTGGTGTGCCGCAGGCCTGCGCCTCAATCGCGACCAATCCGAAGGACTCCGAATGGCTCGGCACCGCGACGAGATCCGCGGCCCGGTAGACCTTCGCGAGTTGCGCCGGCGGCTGCGCGGGCCACATGGTCACATTGTCCGCCACGCCGAGGCGTTCCGCGGTCGCCATGATCCCTTCGGGGCTCAGGCCCGAGCCGGAAGCCTCGCCGACGACGAGCAGCCGCACACCCGGCTTCGCGCGCATGACCTCTGCCATCGCGGCCAGCAGAATGTCCGGTCCTTTGAGCGGCTGTATCCGGCCCACGAACGCCACGACCTGCTCGCTCGGGTCAAGGCCAAGCTCGGCCCGCGCAGCGGCCTTGTCGCCGGGGCGGAACATGCCCAAGTCCACACCAGGGGGCACCACATCGATCTTCTGCGGATCTGCCGCGTAGTACTGCGTCAAATGCCCGGCTTCCACTTGCGTGTTGGCGACCATGCGATCGGACTCCGCGACGAGCTGGCCCTCGCCGACCAACCGTTGCAACGGCTCAGGCACGTCGCCCTCGGCCAAGGTCACGTTCTTCACCGCGGCCAAGGTGTGCGCGGTGTGCACGAGCGGCACCCCGAGCCGGTCCTTGATGAGCCAGCCGACTTGGCCGGAGAGCCAGTAATGCGAATGGACGAGGCTGTGCCGCCACGCCTCATGCCCCACGCACTCTCGGAGCACCCCTGCGGTGAAGGCGCAGAGCTGGCTCGGCAGCTCTTCCTTGCGCAGCCCCTCGAACGGGCCTGCGACCACATTGTGCAAGGTCACGCCTGGGACGGGCTCCCAGCTCGGCGGATCGTCCGAAGAAGTCGCCCTGGTGAAGATCTCCACCGCGACGCCGCGCCGCGCCAACACGGTCGAGGTGTTGCGGATGTAGACATTCATCCCGCCCGCGTCGCCAGTGCCAGGCTGCGCCCAAGGAGACGTGTGCAGCGACAGCACCGCGACACGGCGCAAATACGGCGAAGACCTGGCGGGCAGCGCCGAAACCGCGGCGGGGCGGGGCGCAGCGGCAGTGTCCTGACAAGGGATGGCCATCCCTCCAGGGTAGGCCACATCCTCTCACTGCCGTCAAGTCACGCCGCGAGGCCCGCCTGCCGCCAAGCGCCGATAGGGTCGGCCCACACGGAGGAGAGCGCGACCGCGAGCGCGGCGAACTCTTGGATTTTCGCGCCGAGTCGGGTGGCGCGCACCGGCACGCCCGGAGTCGCCGAAGCCTCGTGGAACGCCTCCGCCACCTGTGCGGCGGCGTTCGGGTACGCGGTGAAAGCTTGGCCGCCGAGCACCACTTCGTCCGGGTTCACCAAACTCGCCGCGATGGCCGCGGACTCGCCGAAGAGGCGGGACCGCTCGCGCAAGAGCTCGTGCGCGAGCGCGTCGCCCGCAACAGCTTCGCGGATCACGTCCTGCACTGTCTGCGCCGATCGGGCCTGGGGCTTGGCCCCGGTGATCCGGGTCCAGGCAAGCGCCACAGCGCTGTCGCTCACGGCTTCGGCGAGCGCGCCGGAGCCGTCATGCCCGAGGAGCAGCTTCGAGCGCACCGGCAGGCGCGCGATCGTGCCGGGGCCGCTCTTGGGGGTGCGCACCCGCCCGTCGATCGTCAACGCAGTTCCAAGCGACTCACGGCCATAGAAATGCATCGTCGTGCGCTGCCGTGTCGGGCTCGTCGCGAGATGGTTGCTCGGGGGCAACAGCAATTCGGCTGCCGCGACCGCTTCCACCTGCGCCGCGAGCGAGGTGGGCAGGCCGAGCTTGGCGGAAATCGCTGTCGCGAGAGGCGCGTCTTTCCACCCCAGCTCCGGTCGGGTCGTCGTCCCGAGAACGGGGTCCACCGTGCCGACACTCGCGACTCCCGCCCACAGCGGCCGCCTGCGCGGCCAGCGCGCCAGGTACTGCCTGGCGCTCGAAGCGATCTGCTCAAGAGCGTCTTGCGCGTTCCCCCGAGGGGTCGGGAACTCAGCGGAGTCGAGAATCTTGCCCCGGATGTCGCCAGCGACAATAGAAACAGAGTTCAGGCCCACGTAGACACCGAGCACAAGGTACGGCGCATGGTCGATCTCGACCGGCACGCGCGGACGGCCCACCAGGCCGCTCGGAGCCAGGTCGGCCCGCTCGCGCAGCAGGCCCGCCTCCAGCAGCGCGACGACCTGGCGGTTCACGGTCGCGACGGAAAGGTCCGTGGATTTCGCGAGCACATCCCGGCTCACGGCGCCTTTGCCGCGCGCGGCGTGCAGCACTGCGGAGGCGGGTATGTCGGAGAAGCCGAGCCTCGGCTGGACCACCCGGCCCAGATCCCGGCGAACGGGAAGCCCGACCGGGCGCAGACGCGGGGCCTCGCCGCTCGCGGCGGACTCTGGGCGGACAAGCAACCGCGGCGGGACAGGGCCTCGGGCGGTGGAAAGCAAGGGAGATGCCATGGTTGGAATTCCTCTTCAAGAGCGCCAGCGCTTGTTGTCGCTGACGGAAAGTCAACTGTGAATGTCGGGGAAACAGTCAGAACAGAACAATCTTGAAGGCTGGCGGCCGCTGAGGGCCTGAAAACAGCGAAGACGAGATCAACTCTCGCGAGCGCGGCACGCGCAGCCGGTCAACAGCAGAAGAGACACAGTTCGCGAATGGGCGGCAGGCGATTGCCCAGAGCGTTGAACTCATGGGCTGGCAACTTGTTCGAGGCCTGCATGCGCATAGGTTAACACATGGACGGCGGAGTCGGCGAGCACATGGTTACGATGACCCCATGACACGTACTGCTGTGGTGACCGGCGCAAGTTCTGGCATTGGCGCGGCGACCGCCTCGACGCTCGCCGAGGCGGGATTCGAAGTCGTCCTTGGGGCCAGACGGCTCGACAAGTTGGACGCGCTCGCCAAACGGCTCGGCGGGCGGGCGTTGCCGCTGGACGTCACCGACCAGGCATCCGTCGACGCCTTTGCCGCCCAGCTGGGCGGCGTGGACGTTCTGGTCAACAACGCGGGCGGGGCATTCGGGCTTTCCTCCGTGGCAGACGCGTCCGTCGACGAGTGGCGCCAGAACATCGAAGTCAACGTCTTCGGCACCCTGCGGGTCACCAAGGCGCTGCTGCCCCTGCTCCGCGCCTCCGACGACGCGATGATCGTCACAGTGACTTCGATTGCGGCGGACACCGTCTACACGGGCGGCTCCGCGTACACCGCGGCCAAGCACGCGCAGTCCGCGCTGCACCGCACCTTGCGGCTGGAGCTGAAAGGGGAGCCGATTCGGATTTCTGAGGTCAAGCCCGGCGCGGTGAACACGGAGTTCTCGCTCGTGCGGTTCGGCGGGGACCAAGCAAGGGCCGACGCGGTGTACGACGGGATCACGCCTCTGGTGGCTCAGGACGTCGCCGAAGTGATCGGCTTCATCGCGACCCGGCCGGCGCACGTCAACATCGACTCGATCACCGTGAAACCCCGTTCGCAGTACGAAGGCGCACAGCAGTTCCGCGCCCCCCGGCAGGAGGGCTTAGGCTAACCCCATGCTTGAGACCCGCAACAGCACGCCGTTCTTTGTCGCCGACTCCGCCGCCGTCCTCGATGTGGTGTCCGAACGGGCGGCGCAGAGCCCAGGCCACGTTTTCTTCGAGCGAAGGGTCGGCGGCGAGAAACACCAAGTCACCGCCTTGGAGTTCTACGAGCAGGTGCGCAAAGTCGCCAAAGGTCTCGTCGCCTCTGGCGTGGAGCACGGCGACCGAGTCGCGATCTGCGCCCCGACCCGCTACGAATGGGCGCTGCTGGACTTCGCCGTCTGGGCGGCAGGCGCAGTCACCACGTCGATCTACGAGACTTCCTCGAGCGAACAAGTCCGCTGGATCATTTCCGACTCCGAGGCCAAGCTCCTCGTCGTGCAAGACGCGAAGCTGCTCCAAGCGCACGAGGCTGTGCTCGCAACCATTCCCACTTTGCGCGAGACGCTGGTCTTCGACGGGGACCCGGGCGCGGTCGAACAGCTTGAGCTGCGCGGCGAGAACGTGCCGGACAGCGAGCTCGACTCGCGTCGCGCCCAGCTCGGCGCGGACAAGCTCGCCACGCTCATCTACACCTCGGGCACAACCGGCAGGCCGAAAGGCGTGTGCCTGACCCACCGCAACTTCCTTTCCGAAGTGATCGCGACGCAAGAGCCGATCAAAGCGATGGCCCCGAAGCAGGGCCGCGCGAACACCGCCATGTTCCTGCCCATGGCGCATATCTTCGCCCGCGCGCTCACCATCACCTCGATGAGCGCCAACGTGCTCATCGAATTCCTCTCCTCCACCGCCACGCTGTCGGAGGACCTGCAGAAAATCCAGCCCACGATCCTTTTCTCCGTGCCAAGGGTCTACGAGAAGGTCTACGACTCGGCGAAGAAAAAAGCAGCCGCGGGCGGCAAAGAGGGGATTTTCGAGCGCGCGAGCGCCGTCGCCGTCGCGTACAGCGAGGCTGTCGAGAACGGCAAGCCCGGCGTCGTTTTGAAGCTCCAGCACGCGCTCTTCGACCGGCTCCTCTACAGCAAGCTCCGCGCGGCTGTGGGCGGCAAGGTCGTCGGCGCCGTGTCGGGCGGCGCGGCGATCTCCCCGAGGCTGGCGCATTTCTTCAACGGCATCGGGGTGAGCGTCTACCAGGGCTACGGGCTCACGGAAAGCACGGCGGGCATCACCTTCAACTCGCCTGTGGCGAACAGGGTCGGCTCGGTCGGCAAGCTCGTGGCCGGGTGCAGCGCCCGGATCGCGGACGACGGCGAAGTACTCCTCGCCGGACCGGTGGTGTTCAGCGAGTACTGGCGCAATCCAGAAGCCACCGCCGGCGCGATCGAGGACGGCTGGTTCCACTGCGGCGACCTCGGCCGGATCGACGAAGACGGCTTCCTGTACATCACCGGGCGCAAAAAAGACATCATCGTCACCGCCGGGGGCAAGAATGTCGCCCCTCAGGTGCTCGAAGAAGTGTTGAAAGAGCACAATCTGGTCAGCCAGGGCGTCGTGGTCGGCGACGGGCGCCCGTTCATCGCGGCGCTGCTCACCCTCGACCCGGAAGCAGCGGCTTCCTGGGCAGCGGCCCACGGGCTCGCCGAGGACACCCCGGTTTCCGAGCTCGCGCAGAACGCGGAGCTCAAAGCCGATCTGCAAAAAGCGGTCGACCAGGCGAACAAGCACGTCTCGAATGCCGAGGCGATCAAGAAGTTCGCCGTCCTGCCGGAGGACTTCTCCATCGAAGGCGGCACGCTGACTCCGACTCTGAAAGTCAAACGAGACGTGGTGTCCAAACAGAACGAGGCCGCCATCGAGGCGCTGTACTCCTGATCCGCGCGCAAGGCCCCGGATCTACTACAAATTGTCGTAAAAACTACGATGGGCTTGTGACACCAGCCCCGACAGGCCGCCTCGCCAGCTGGCGGCCAAGCCTTCAGCAGCAATGGCTCGCCGCGCTGGCGTGCCTGGTGACCCAGGGCCTCATCACTGTCACCGGAGCAATCGTCCGCGTGACCTCGTCCGGACTCGGCTGCCCCACCTGGCCGACCTGTTTCCCGGACAGCATGACGCCGAGGGCCGACGCGCTCGTCCCCTGGCAGCACCAGGCGATCGAGTTCGGCAACCGCACGCTCACCGGCCTGGTGAGCCTCGCCGCGATCCTCGTGGCAGTCCTGGTCACGTTGGCGCGCCGCAAGCGGCCAGTGCTGGTTTTGGGGTGGGCGATGATCGGGGGGACGCTCGCCCAAGCGGTGATCGGCGGCATCACTGTGCTCGCAGGGCTGAAGTGGTGGACCGTGGCGATCCACCTCGTCGCCTCCATGGTGATGATCTGGTTCGCCACCCTCCTGGTCGCGCGTGTCCGCGAACCTGACGACGATCTGCCCGCGGGCCGCGCAGACCAGCGGCTGCGAACCAGCGCGGCCGTCTCCGGGGCGCTGCTCGCGCTGGTGCTTGTCGCGGGCACACTCGTGACTGGAGCCGGACCCCACGCGGGAGACAAAAGCACAACAAGACCAGTGGCGCGGCTGGACGTGCCGATCCCCGAACTCGCCCGCTGGCATAGCGCGCTCGTGCTGTGCTACCTCGTCTCTTTGGCCGCGCTCAGCTGGTTCGCGCGTTCCGCGAACCCTCCAACACGCCGCGCCGCGCGCATCGCCGCCGGCCTCGCGCTGGCCCAAGGCGCGCTCGGCGAGGCGCAATACTGGCAAGGCGTCCCCTCGCTCCTCGTGGTGCTGCATGTGGGCGGCGCAGTTCTCGTGGCGTCGGCGACAGCGTTCGTGTGGGCGCGAACCACCACAAGGCCGACCCTCCGCGCGGACACCGCCCCGCCCGGCGTCGTCACGGCTGCCGCGCGCGCCCGCTGACTGTCCCGAGCGCCCATCGCGCGCTCACCATTGCAGCGCGCTGATGCCCCGCTCTTCTCGATAATATTGGTCGAGTTCTTGCCTCCAGCGGGCGTTGGCCAGCTGGGGCCTGCCAGCCCGGTCAGCGGATTCCCGGTACCACGCCGCCTCTTTCGGGGGCAGGCCGGCAGGATCGTACAGCCCGTCAGGGTCGAGCCGCGCGAGGTCCTGGGCGTGCTGGAGCGGATGGGCCTGCTTGAGCGCAAGCTCCTGCGCGCTGAGCGAGCGCGGGTCCGCGACGGCTTTCTCAGGCGCGTCGCCCAGGTCATAACCGGGGCGGCCGGGCCAATACGATTCCACCGGGTGGGGCATCGTCGCCAACGCATGCACGGCCTTCTCGTCCGGCTCCTCCAAAAAACACACCGCGACCAGCCGCCACGATCTATCACCGTCCAAACCTTCGGCGAGCAGCCACCGCGCGAGCCCGCACGCCAACAATCCCGGTTCCGTGATGTGGTCTGTGCCCGCTGGCGCTTGAGAGCGGTCCAAAATCCGCGTCCCCTCCGCCAAGCGCATCGCAGGGTCGAACTCGCCGAGCCAACCAGTGGTGGTCGCTCTCGCGACCACCGGGCGGCACACGCCTGCTGCCTCGTTCGGCGCAACCCGCATGTCGTGGAACAGGAACCCCAGCGCGCCGAGGGGCACATGCTGGAAGGGCGGCCGCTGCACGCGGCCCCATGTCACACCGTCCGCGAGGAAACCTGCCCGGCCCGCGCCGCGCACCACGCCGCCGCAGGCGATCAACGCGGCGAGTTCGCCCGCCCCCGAAGCAGGATGCGCCTGAGCCAACGAGCCCTCCAAACCGCCGAGCGCAGACAAAAGCGCGGCTGTCTGCCCGTGCGCCGCCTGCAATGCCGTGTGCGAAAGCTCGGTGGCGCGCGCTGTCCCCAACACATCCCCATGCCCTGCAACACGATCCGCCGCCCGTGCGGCCCCAGCCGCTGCGTCACCGGTGCGCAACGCGTCCTTGAGCGCCGCTTGCTGCGCCGACTGCGCCTGCGTCGCTCCATGCGCCGCGCCAACGGAGCCGCCGCCACGGCTCAGCCCAGAGCCGTGCTGCGAACCTGCACCGGAGGACGCGGGCGAAGCGGCAAGTTTCTCTGTCGCGACGGAGCCTTGCGCGGCAGTGCGAGGAGCGTCGCCGCCGCCCGCGCCGCCGACGCTCGCGATCCGACCAGATTGGCCGGGTCCGCCGAGGGGGGCTGCGCCAAGGCCCCCGATCAGGGGCGCAGACGCGCCCCTGGGAGAGCCTGACGGGGGTGGCGCAGAAGCAAGATGTTCGGCCACCGCGGCGCCCGATTGCAGTCCCGTGGACGCGCTGCCAGAAGAAGCCCCCGCGCGGCTGGAGACGGCTGCGGGGCTTTGCCCGCCGCCAACAGATCCTTGCCCTCCCCCAGAAGAGCCATCAGAAGCAGACTGCGCACCAGAGCGCTGATACTCGCCCCCGTGCATGTTCGTATCCCGGCCAGCGTACGCAAAGCCCCCGCCGCCGAAGGAGGAGCGGTTGCTCCCTGATCGCTCAAGATCGCCCCCGCCCATTGCAGGCTGTCGTGCGCCGCCCTGTTGGAAGCCACCGCCGCGCATGGAGGACTGATCGTTGCCGGACCGCTCAAGATCGCCCCCGCCCATGCTCCCGTCGGTCCAACTCGTCGGCTGGCCGTCGAAACCGTATTCGCCGTCAGCCGGAGGCTTGTAGCTGCCCTGAAGCGTTTGGACTCTTCTGTCCTTGTTGTGGGCCATCTCGTCTTCGAGTTGTTTTCTGGCTTGTTCCAGATGCGTCTCCTTACCAGCGCGATGCAGTATCCAGTCTGGCCAGAACTGGGTCTTTTGCATCGTCTCCAACGCCTTGTGCCCCGCGTCCTGATCGCTGGACTTCGAGTTTCGCACCGGCGCTGCCGCAGCTTCCATGAATTGTTGGCCGGCAAGGGCTTTCGCGGCCAACGCCCCGCCTTTGTGACGGAATTCCTGCCGCCGTTCCCGCACTGCGGCATATGCGTCCGACTGCTTGCCGTCCAACTCGAACGCGCCCAACAGCTCCGTGTACGCCTGATCGGCTTCCTCCAAAGCCGACTGCAGATCGGCCAGCCCTCTCTTGTGCGCTTCCGCCGATGTATGGAGCACCGACTCGTCCGCGTCCGAGTAGTACTTGTCAGCGATATCCTTGAACGCGCCTAATTCATCCGGCCAATCCATACCTGACATGGGGAATCCTCATCTATGAACAGCTAATTCGGGCAAACTTTGGTGAAATCATCAACGGCGTGGCCGAAGTCATTCGCCAGGGGATTTATTTCGTCCGCAGTCGAGTGCGCTCCAGCAGCCTCGGAAAATTTATCCGCAGTGTCAGCAAAATTTTTGACGGCCTCCACAACATCCTTCGGCGCTTCGGGACCTGGCAGAGCCCTCAGGAGCGGCAACGCCTTCGCCGCTGCTTCTCTGAATTTGTCCGCGGCTTCGTTGACTTGTGCGTCTCCAAAACCGGATTGCAGCACCAGGTTCCAGTACGTCTGCGACGGGTTGTAAATCTCTCGCGCGCGGCCGCTCGCGCGACTGCAGAGCTTCGCCCGGTCGTTGATCGGGCTGACGCTCGGCGGAGCCGAGGCCGGGGCCGAGCTCGTGCCGCCACCCGCAGGAACGACCGTCTGAACGACCGTGGCCGGGCCGCGGCCCCCTCGCTCGGTGCAGGCCGAAACACCCAAGACGGCCACAGCGGCGAGCATCGCCGACGCGCAACCGCGCCCATGCCGTTGCCCCGTGTTCCACAACCCCTTCGCGTTGCGCGCGCTCGAACGCCCTCTTCTCATTCGAACCTCGCAAGATGGCCGCGCCCCTCGAAACGCACATCGCGCAGCACGGCTGCGTTTGCGCCTTCGGATTCGGCATATTGCCGGGCCGCCGAACGGGCCGATTCTTGGTCCTTTTCCGCGACTTCATTCGTGTCTGCGTACTGCTTGTTTTTATTTTCCTGGTCGGCCTGGGATTGCTGTTGGAGGTTGCCGTTCTTCTCGTTGCTCCCCGCAGCGCCGCAAAAATCTCTCGTCTGCGCGTTGAGCTGATCCACCGCGGCCTTGACCGCCTGGATCGCGGATGCGATTTTGGCTTCTGCCGCATTGATGTGGTCGACGTCGACTTGGGTTCGCGCTGTCACCTCACATTGCCTTTCCGTCTCGAATTTGGATCTGTGGGCCTTCGACCAGTTCGGTGAATTTCGCTCTGGCCTGCGCTGCGCACGACGGGATCACCGTGTCGAGACGAGAGCCGACGCGGGCGAAAACCTGCGGATGCAGCCACAGCGTGAAAGGGCTCGTGTAATCGGCCGCGACCACCACGGAGGGGTCGTGCTCGTCGTCCTTGCCCTCGAATTTCACGCTTGCCGGATCGATCCGGCGCAAGCGCTCCAATGTCCGGGCTGTCCGCTCCTTGGCCTCGACGACCTCGGGGGTGAGCGCCACCCCCGGCTCCGAGCGCAGGACTTTCTTCGGGTCGGACGGCAGGCCTGCGAGAACGCGCGCGAGGCGCTCCCCTGCCGCCCGCTCGTCCGCCTCGCGCTGATGTTCCGCCGTCGGCTTTGGCCGCCGCGCCGCTTTGCGCTGCTGAATGTGTTCGTCCACGGAGTCCGGGCGCATGTCTTCAGGCAGGCTCCAATACTCGTCGTAGTATTGATTTTCTAAATCGGCGCCGCTCGGAGCGGGTCGATGAAAAACGTCGTTCACCGCCACAAGAAGTTTGCGGATCGCGGCCACCACAGTCGACTCGATGGTCCGCGCCAGAAGTTCCGCGCCGACGAGTTCGTTGCGTGGGCCGCGCCGGTGCTCCAATGCCGTCCGGAGGGCTTCCCAGTCCAGCCACAGATCGTCCAAGGAGCACCCCTGTCCGACTGTGGCGCGCACCATGGCGCAGTTCGATTGTTCGGTCACGGTCAGCTTCGGCAACACTTCTTCGAGAAGCCGCAAGCGTTCTTCGTATGGCCGCAGTTCCCGAGGCGGCGGCAAAGCATCACCCGGACTAGCTGCCATTCCCCGTCTTCTTCCGCCTCAAAGACTTCATAAGACCAAGTTTGGAACGGAAAACGAAGGCCGAAAAGCTTCCGAACGACCCGGTGTTCTTATGCGGGCAGAAAATTTCTTATTGTTTCGCGGCAGCGCTCAAACGGGCATTTCTGCGCTCTTCTCTGCGATATCTCGCTCTGTGAATTAAGTCACAATTTTTTCGTCTTGTGCCTGCTGCCGGCTCTCACGAAAAATCGCCGTGCCTGCCCCGGCCTGCGGCGAACTGCGCCGCGCCGAGCACAGCCTCGTCCGCGAGCGAGAACAGCCCATGCCGCCACTCGTTTTTGATCGCCTCGTCAAGGGACAGGTGCTCCTGCTCGTACACCGAGAGCCGGTCGTGCCGCATGCATTGCTGGGGGAAATCCGCGAGCCGCTCCGCGAGCGCGAGCGCTTCGTCCAGCACTGCGCCCGCCGCGCTGACCCGGTTCGCCAGGCCGAAGGCCAACGCCTCCTCCGCGTGGACCGGGCGACCCGTGAGCACCATGTCCAAAGCGCGCGACTGACCGATGAGCCGAGGCAGCCGGATCGTCCCGCCGTCGATGAGCGGCACCCCCCAACGCCGGCAGAACACCCCGAACACCGCGCCGGGGTCCGCGACTCGAAGGTCCGCCCAGAGCGCGAGTTCGAGACCGCCCGCGACGGCGTACCCCTCCACAGCGGCAATCACGGGTTTTGAGAGCAAGAGCCGGGTCGGGCCGATCCCGGCGATCCCCGGCTCGCCAGGCGGGACGATATGGCCGACCCTGCCCTCGGACACCGCCTTGAGGTCGAAACCGGCGCAAAAACTCCCGCCCGCCCCATAAAGGACCGCGACGTTGGCCTCCTCGTCCTCGTCGAAGGCCAGAAACGCGTCGACAAGCGCCCCGGCATGCTCCCCATCGATCGCATTGCGGACCTCAGGACGGTCCAAAATGACGACTGTGACCGCGCCTCGGCGCTCGACACGAACAGGCATGACGCGACTCTACCAGTGCGCAATCACACAATTCCGTACGACGGCTCCGCGCGCTTGACGAACTTGATCGCCTGATACGTGACCGGCATGACGAGAAACTCCACAGACGACTTCCACAAGAAGCCGAACACAGTGTAATTGATGAAATCGCGCCAAGTGGCGATGCCGATCGCGCTCGCGGCAATCGAACAGAAGACGACGGTGTCCACGAACTCCCCCGCCAAAGTCGAACCCGAAAGCCTCAGCCAGAGCCGCCGCTCCCCGGAACGACGCTTGAGCGCGACCAGGACATAGCTGTTGACGAGCTCGCCGCAGACGAACCCAGCGAGCCCCGCCGCCAGCAGCCACGGCGTCGCGCCGAGCACCGAGGCGAACGCCGCCGTCCGGTCGAAGAACGGCGCGGCGGGCAGGCTGATGGCCGCGCGGAAGCACAACGCGGCCAGGACAAGGCCGGCGAATCCCGCCCACACCACGCGGCGAGTGGCTTTGAAGCCGTACACCTCGCTCAACACGTCGCCGATCACATAACTGAGCGGGAACAGCAAGAACGCGCCGTCCGTCACGACCGGGAGGATTTGCACCGGGCCGAGGGCGAGCGAGAACCCTGAGAACAGCTCCACGCTTTTGGTGGCGGTGATGTTCGAGATGATCTCGACCGCCATGAACATTTGGGCGAGGAACACATACGGCGTGCTCGGCGCCGAGGCCCAATGGACCCGTGCGCCGCGTTGCGGCTCGGACATGCCGCCATTGAACCATGAGCGGCAGTGGCGGCACGCCCCGAGAACAAGTACTCTGAGGAAGCCTACTGTCAAGTATCTACAACGAGCGGGAGTTTCGATGAGCCTGGGCGAAGACCAGCCGCATGACGTCGCGGGGTCTGGCGAGGCGACCCTGCCCGCCCCGGAGCGGCCCGACGAACCTCCCCGGCCGAGCGCCCCGCCGACGAGCGAGCGCCGTTCTGTGCAGCTCGCGCAGACCGCCGACCGGTTCTCGTTCCACTCCACGGCGACGACGACTTCCTCCGACGGGATGTCGGTGGTGCAGGTGAACCGCTTCGGCGAAATCCTCGACATCCGCCACCTCGGCCCAGATCCCCGCACCGACTCTTGGGTGCTGCGTTTCGCCGAGATCGGCAAGATCATGGCGCAGGCGAGATGGACCTGGTCCGTCGCGCTCGCCGCGATGGGCGACATGTCGGTGGCCGAGCATTTCGGACTCGAAGGGCTGCCCGAGCCGACCGCCGAAAGTCATCAGCACAAAGCGGTCGCGCCACGGGCGGTCGCGCTCAAGCACGACTTCCCCGGCGGGGTGGAGCTGTCGTTCGGGGCTCCGCGCGCGCCTCGGCCAGCACCGGGCGCCAGCGCGTGGGCCGAAGAGAACGAAGACGGCCAAAAGCCCTTCCCCCCGTTGCTCTTCGACGTCGACTGCCCGGACCCCGGCTACCCTGACCTGCTCGCAAAGGCGCGGTCCTGGTTCTTCAGCGGCTCCCAAGACGAACGGGTGAAAACCATCGTGGACGCGGCGGGCCGGCAAGTCGCGTGGTACACCCGAGGCGACCTCGCCAATATCTACACCAAGGACCAGCTCGCCGATGTCGTCCAGCACTGCCTCTTGCTCGCCAGGAGGGAAGCGCAGGCCTGGCTCGCCAAGCATTTCGCCCCGCTCTGGCAGAACTACCCCACCTGGCTCGTCGCGAACAGGCCCGAGGATCGGGATTGGGGGGCCGAAGCCGACCAAGTGCCCGATTCGCTCATCGGACCCGGATGGGTCGAAGGCTCCGCCCGCACCTACGACGCCCTGCCCGACTTCCTCGCCCAACCGGTGGGCCGTTGGCAGCCCAACGACGCGAAACGGTTCGGCTGGCCGGGCGACTCGTTCGGCGAGCTCGCGGCGAAACAGACCGAGACCCGCGACGCGCTCGACGGCAGGCTGTCGCTGAGCGTTGACTCCAAAGGGCGGGTCGTGTCTTGGACAGCAGACCCAGACCTGCTCCGCTGGCATACCCTCGGCGAAATCGAATGGATGCTGACCAGCCTTTATTTGACTATCTGCAAAGATCTTCAACTCCGCTTGTCCGCGCTCGCGCGGCAGACGGACCCGGATACGGGCATTCGGACGCTCTCGATCGGACTCGTTGATTTCTCCGTGCACGCGCCGGAATTCTCCCAGCTCCGCTGGTGCAGCGCGGCCCCGATGCGCCAGGACTACGAGCCGTTGCCGAACCAGACCGACGCATTGGCCGAGAAATTCGGCCTGAGGATTCGCGTGCCGACAGCCAACAGCGACCGGCGAGACCTCTATAGCGAGGCTTCACAGATCGCGGTCACCTGTGTGGACGGCCCCGGCTCTGTGCTCGCGGTGAGCGTCGGCGGCGACTGCGCGCCCCTGGCCGTGCGAGTCGCTCCGAGCTGGCCCCAGCACTACGCGGAAGAGGATGTGCCCTGGGCTCTCGACAAGCTCTACCAACGCGGCGTGGACGTGATCCTCGGAGCACAGATACGCGCGCTGCGACCGGTGTGGCGCACCCCTGAGCATCTGGTCGTGGACCGCGATGTGCCTCGCCTGTGGTTCCTCGCCGACCTCCCCACGCCCTTTCACCACGCGCCCGGAGCCGTCCTCGACGATTGAATTCACCCCGATGAGACATGCCCGCCGGGCAACACCTCTCGCGCCACTTGTGCGCATGACGCGCAGCGCGATCCTCGCTCTGGCCCCCGCGCTTGCTGCCAGAGCGTTTGCCTCCCGCCAGAGGTATCCGGTAGAGTTGCAAAGCTGAGGTCAAAGCCTTACTGCCGATGTAGTTCAATGGTAGAATAGCTGCTTCCCAAGCAGCATACGCGGGTTCGATTCCCGTCATCGGCTCTCTGCGGAGCTACCCTTTCACCGCTCCGGAAGTGAGCCCAGCGACGATTTTGCGCTGGAAGAGCACCACGAAAATCACAATAGGAACTGTGATGACCACCGCGGCGGCCGCAATGGTGCCGGTGGGCTCTTCGAACTGCGAGCTCCCGCTGAAGTTCGCCATCGCGACGGGCGCGGTGATAGAACGTTCCGTCGCGGTCAAAGTCGACGCGAACAGCAAATCATTCCACGCGAAGATGAAGACGAGAATCGCCGTGGCCACTGCGCCGGGAGCCGCCAACGGCAGAATCACCCGGCGGAACGTGGTCATCGGGCTCGCCCCGTCCATGGAAGCCGCGTCCTCCAAGTCCCGCGGGATCTCGCGGAAGAACGCGGCGAGGGTGTACACGGCCAGAGGCATCGCGAATGTCGCGTACGGCAGCACCAGGCCCGCCCACGTGTCGAAGAGCCCGAGCTTGCGTTCCACGTCGAAAAGCGGGGTGGCGAGGGAGATCTGCGGGAACATCATGACTGCGAGCAGGACCGCGACGAAGACTCGTTTGCCCTGGAATTCGACCCGCGCCACGGCGTACGCGGCCAGCGCCCCAGCCGCGACCGCGACCGCGGTGGCGATGAGCGCCACCGCGACGGAGTTCGCGAGCGCGACGGTGAAACCGCCTGTGTGGAACACCTGCCGGTAGTTCTCCAGCGTCACATCGCGCGGAACGAAACGCCCGTCGCCGATGGCGGAACTCGGCTTGAGCGACAGGCTCACAATCCACCCCACCGGAACGAGCGCGTACACCAGGGCGAGCAGGTCCAGCGCCGTCCACCCGACGAGCGCGCGTCGCGCGCTGGCGCTCACCGGTCACGCTCCAGGCCGGGGGCCGAGGCGCCGAATATCCTCATGAACACGGCGACGATGAGCGCGACGCAGACGAAAACGAGCACGCTGATGGCAGAGCCTGTGCCGAAGTTGAAGGCAAGGAACAGATTGTCGTAACCGAGGAGAGACACAGACCCGGTGCCCGCAGCGCCTTTCGTCATGACATAGATGTTGTCGAAGACGCGGAACGCGTCCACCGCGCGGAACAGCAAGGCCACCATGATCGCGGGCTTCATCGCGGGCAGAACAACCCGGAACAGGCGGGTGAGCGCTCCTGCGCCGTCCATCTGAGCCGCGTCTGTCATGTCTTGGGGCACCTGCGCGAGGCCGGTGAGGAGCAAGAGCGACATGAACGGGCTCGTCTTCCACACCTCGGCGAGGATGATCGCCGCGATGGACGTGCCCTGCTGGGTGAGCGGAGCGCTGCCCTGCGGCAGGAGGTTCGCCAGATAGCCCGTGCCCGGCGTCCACGCGTAAAGCCACGAGTACGCCGAGACCACGGTGACCATGCCGTACGGGATGAGCACCAGCGTGCGCACCAGTGATTTCCCGACCAAGGTCCGATGCATGAGGAGCGCGAGCGCGAGACCGAGCACGAATTCGAAGGCCACGGAGACGACGGTGATGAGGACGGTCACCCAGAGCGCCCGCCACCAGTACTGGTCCGACAGGACCGCCTCGTAATTCGCGAACCCGACGAAAGCCCGGTCCCCCGGTTGGCTGAATCGGTACCGCTGCGTCGAAAGCCAGAGCGCGTGGGCCACCGGGTAGGCGCCAACACACATCAACAGCACGCAAGCGGGCGCGACCAGGAACCAGCCCCGGCGTGTGGACGTCATGGCACCAGCCCCTCTCCGGCCACAGCCTTGCGCACCTGCTGGTCGATCACGTCTGCCGTGCGCTCCGGGTCGATGTCCCCCGGCGGGCTGAGCTTCGCCGTGACGAGCTTGGAGAGCGTCTGATAGACGGGGGTCGCGGGGCGGATCGCGGCGGAGTCGGCCTGGAGCTGCCCTAAGACCTGCTGCCACAGCGGGTACACCGCCTGGAAGCGGGGATCGTCGAACACCGCTCGAATGGTGGGGGGAACCCCGTTGTCCACGGAGGTTAGCCGCTGCTCTTGTTCGCCGGTGATGCACGCGGCAGCGCGCAACGCGAGGTCGCGATGCCTGCTCGTCGACGCCACTGCCAGGTTGAACCCGCCCAGCGTCACCCGTGCGGGTTTGTCCGCCTGCGCCCTCGGGTACGGGCTGTGCCCGAGGTCCTGGGGCGCGAACACCACGCCGCCGGTTTTCGCGTTCTCGTTGACGCTGTTGAGCACATACGGCCAGTTCAACTCGAAGGCCGCTCGGCCTTGTTCCAGCGCGAGCCGCGACGTGGTCTCGTCCGCCTGCGCGATGGACGGGTCCGCGCCCCGCGCCCGCGCGACGTCCCGGATGATGGTGAGCGCTGTGACGGTCGCCGCCCTGTGCTGCGGGGTGTCCGTGAGGGTGGGGGTTTTGCCGTCCGGCGCGAGGATCGCGCCGCCCGCGCTGGCGAGCAGCGTGTTGAACCAGGCCATGAGCCCTTCGTAGGGAGCGCCTTGGACGGCCACTTGCCCTGGCTCTCCTGCCGAGGCGAGGCGCTGCGCCTGGTCGATCAGTTCAGCCCAGGTGCTCGGGGCATGGTCCGCGAGGTCTTTGCGGTACCAGAGCAGCTGGGTGTTGGTGTTCGCGGGGAAGGCGTAGAGCACGCCTTTCCACAACGCGGTCGAGTATGGGCCGGGCAGGGTTTTGGCGCGGACTTGCGAGAGGGTCTGATCCGGCAGGGGCACCGCCCAGCCAGCCTCGGCGAATTCGGCGGTCCACACCACGTCGAGGAGCATGAGGTCCAAGCCCGCGTCGTTCCCGGCGAGCCGCCGCGCGAGTTGGAGCCGCTGCGAATCCGTGTCTCTCGGCAGCAGCCGGGTCCCGATCCGGTATTGGGGAGTGCTGCAGTCCTGCGCCGCGCGGCGGTATTGTTTCGCTTCATTGCCCGACACGTAGAACCACAACATGAGCGGTCCGGGCGCAGGCGAGCACGAGGCGACAAGCCCGACGGCCAAGATCGCCGCGGCGATGGCTCTGGCGACTCGGCTCATCGGCTCAGATTACCGCCCGAGCGAAGCCAGCACCGCTTTCGCCATACCGTCTTCGCCCTCGGCCAGTGGGTGCAGGGAGATGTCGCTGCCGAGAAGCGCGCCGCCGCCGGTGACCCAAGGGGTGTCGGAGCACACGCCGTGGCCTGCGGCCGCGGCGGCGGCGTCCACGTACTTCGACCCGGTCTGGGCGGCCGCCTTCTTGAGCGCGTTGTTCAACGTGCCTTGGACGCCGTCGATGTACGCGGCGTCCTGGGCGTTGTACGGCCCCCAAGCGGGGCACCAGGCCGAGCCGACCCTGATGTAGCCCACAACCTCCACCGTGGCTTTCGGCGCGATCTGGTGGATCTGGCGCAGCGTGTCGGCGACCGATCCCTCCAGCCGC
Organism: Segniliparus rotundus DSM 44985; assembly: GCF_000092825.1. Classification (NCBI taxonomy): domain Bacteria; kingdom Bacillati; phylum Actinomycetota; class Actinomycetes; order Mycobacteriales; family Segniliparaceae; genus Segniliparus; species Segniliparus rotundus. Next base: position 2,111,053 of record NC_014168.1, read on the forward strand.
GCGGAGAAGTCGTTCATATCGGCGAGCTGCGGCTTGGCCTGCACCTTCTGCTCGCAGCCGCCCCCGCCGATGTTGCACTCGAAGAACACGGCTTGGGCGAGGCCGTCGTTGTTCGCCCCGACGGTGAGCGTCACCAGATCAGTGTCCGGTGTGACCGCGTCCAGTTGCGGCGCGCGGGAGTCCCCGAGCGGGCCGGACTCCCCGCCCGTGATGCCGTACGAGGAAGTCCCGCTGCAGCTCTCGTCGATGAACGACTCGCCTCGCTCGAGGCCCAACGCTTCCGCGACCTGAGAAGGGTAGTTGCGCAGAGAACGCGAGCAGCTGCCCGAAGCCCCGTCCACCGGGTCGACGCCCGGAGCGGCCGCATAGGAGTCGCCGAGGGCGACGTACTTGTGGAACTGGGCGTTCTTCCCGCCGGGCGCAGGGTCGGCGAGCGCCGTCTGGGCGCACAGGCAGGACAAGGACACAGCAGCGAAGAGCGCAGCATTGCGCAATCGGAGAGACACAACCATGGAGGCTACATGACAAAACCGGCGGCAAGGGCGAACTCAGCGCTTGAGGGCAGCGAGCACGGCGCGGGCGGCGGCCGTTTGCCCTGCGGGAGACGGGTGCAGCGCGATGTCGCCGCCGAGCGACGCACCACCGCCCGCCACCCACGGATCGTCGGCGCAAACCCCGTGGTCGCTCGACACCGGGTTCACGTCCACGAACGTGGACCGGCTCGCGACGGCGGCTTCCTTGAGCGCGTTGTTCAACCGCGCTTCAAGCCCGTCGATGTACATCGCGTCCTGGGCGTTGTACGAGCCCCAGGCGGGGCACCAGGCGATGCCTGCCCGCAGGTAGCTCACGACGAGCACGGTCGCTTTGGGCGCGGCCTGGCGGATTTGGCGCAGGGCGTCGGCCAGCGATTCCTTGAGTTCGGGGAAGAAGCCGCTCATATCGCCGAGCTGAGGCTTGGCCCGCACCTTCTGCTCGCAGTCGCCCCCGCCGAGGTCGCAGTCCGAAAAGACGGTCTGCGCGAGGCCGTCGTTGGCCGCGCCGATGGTGACAGTCACCAGATCGGCGTCCGCGTCGACCGCGTCCAGCATCGCGCTGTGGCCGCCTGCGACCCCCTGCGGCCCTTCGTCCTCAGTGATGCCGTAGGAGGTCGCGCCGCTGCAGGTCGCATCGACGAAACCGCTGTCCCTTTCGAGGCCGAGGCTGTCTGCGACCTGGGAGGGGTAATTGTTCAGCGATCGCTCGCAGCCGCCCGAAGAAGGGTCCACCGGGTCTTGGAACGGCGCGGCGGCGAAGGAGTCCCCCAGGGCGACGTACTTGCGCGCATGCGCGTGCTTCCCTCCGGGCGCGGAGTCTGCGAGCGCCACCGGGGACGCCAAGGCGCAGACGAACGACACTGCTGTGAGACGGGCGGCCGCACGCCAGCGGGGAGACATGCAGAGCACGGTACTCCTCAGGCGGGCAATGGGTACCATGGACAGGTGAGTTCGACAACCGAAGTCCGACAGGAACAGCTTCTCGGAGCGCTGGGGCGTGTGGTCGATCCAGAGATCCGCAAGCCCATCACGGAGCTGGGCATGGTGAAGTCCGCCGAGCTCGGCGAGGACGGCGTCGCGCGAATCGCGGTCTATCTGACGACGAAGGCATGCCCGCTCAAGGACGAGATCGCCAAACGCGTGCGCAGCGCCGTTCTGGACCTGCCCGGCGTGCGCGAGGTGCAGGTGGACCTCGACGTGATGAACGACGAACAACGCGCCGCGCTGCGCAAATCCTTGCGCGGCGACGCGAAAGACCCGGTCATCCCCTTCGCGCAGCCGAAATCGCTCACCCGCGTGTACGCGGTCGCGAGCGGCAAGGGCGGCGTCGGGAAATCCACCGTGACGGTGAACCTCGCCGTGGCGCTCGCCGCGAGAGGACTCGCCGTCGGCGTGCTCGACGCGGACATCTACGGGCACTCCGTGCCGGGGCTTTTGGGATCTCTCGACCGTCCCACGCAGGTGGAGAGCATGATCATGCCGCCGTTCGCGCACGGCGTCCGGTTCATCTCGGTCGCGCAGTTCACCAAGGACAACACACCTGTGATCTGGCGCGGGCCGATGTTGCACCGCGCGCTGCAACAATTCCTCGCCGATGTCTACTGGGGCGATCTGGACGTGCTGCTGCTCGACTTGCCGCCCGGCACCGGCGACGTCGCGATCTCGCTCGCCCAGCTGATCCCGAACGCGGAGCTGCTCGTGGTCACCACCCCGCAGCACACCGCCGCGGTGGTCGCCGAGCGCGCGGGCGCGATCGCGGTGCAGACCCGCCAGTCGATCGCAGGCGTCATCGAAAACATGTCCGGCGGGGTGTTCGGCGAAGGCGGCGGCGAGCAGGTCGCGAACCGGCTGTCCGCAGTGGTGGGCGGCAAGGTCCCCCTCCTGGGCAGCATCCCGCTGGACGCGGGCCTGCGCGTCTCCGCAGACGAAGGAGCCCCCCTGGTCGTGAGCGAGCCGGAGAACCCCGCCGCGGTCACGTTGCGCGAAGTGGCGGCTCGCCTCGCGGTGAAACCTCGAGGGCTTCTCGGCATGTCGCTCTCCGTGGATCCAGTGCGGCATTGATCCGATGACCGCACAACCCCACCCTCGGGCTGGCGCGCGCGCATGGGTCGGCTTGACCGTCCTCATGCTGCCCGGCCTCCTCATCGCCGTCGACGGCACGGTGCTGGGATTCGCCTTGCCGAGCCTCGACGCGGGGCTGCGCCCCTCGGCCACGCAGACGCTCTGGATCGTGGACGCGTACGCGTTCGTTCTGGCCAGTCTCTTGGTGGCCATGGGCAATGTCGGGGACCTGGTCGGACGGCGCAAGCTGCTCATGATCGGCACAGCCGGTTTCGGCGCGGCTTCTCTTCTATGCGCCTACGCGCCAGACGCCCCTGCGCTCATCGCCGGCCGGGCGCTGCTCGGCCTGGCGGGGGCCACCCTCATGCCGTCCACGATATCGCTGCTGCGCAGCATGTTCCAGGAAGGCCAGCAACGGGTGTTCGCCATCGCTGTGTGGAGCACCGCGTTCAGCGCGGGCTCAGGCCTGGGCCCCATCATCGGCGGCTGGCTGCTGGACCATTTTTGGTGGGGCTCAGTCTTTTTGATCAACGTGCCCGTGGTGCTCGTGGCATTGGTGTGCGTGCCGCTCTTCGTCGACGAGTCCCGCAACCCGGAACCCGGACAGATCGACCTGCTCAGCGTCCTGCTGTCCCTGCTCGCCATCGTGCCGGTGGTGTACGGGGCGAAAGAGACCGCCAAACACGGGCCGAACCCGGCCGCATTGGCGGCCGTCGTTTTCGGCTCTTTGATGGGTTGGGTGTTCGTGCGCCGTCAACGCGGCCTCGCCGAGCCGCTGCTCGATGTGGCGCTCCTGCGCGACCGTCGGTTCTCGTCGGCGGTCGCGGTGAGCTTTGTCGTGGTGTGCGTCCTGGTGGGCACGCAGTTCCTCATTCCTCAGTATTTGCAACTGGTCCTCGGGATTCCCGCAAGCCGCGCGAGCTTCTATCTGCTGCCCGGCGCGGCGGCTTCGGTGGTGTCGGGTTTCGTCGCGGCAGCGGCGATGAAACGCGTCTCGGAGCGCTCCCTGATCCTCGCGAGCCTGTTTCTCATCGCCGGAGCCAGCGCCGCGTTGTTGGGCCTGAACGCTGAGCACGGGGCAGTCCTCGTCTCGGTGAGCGGCATGGCAGTGACTTTCGGCTTCGGCGTGGCAATGACCGTCATCAGCGCCATCGTCCTCGACGCGGCGCCGCCACAACGCGCCGGGGCGGCGGCGGGGCTGTCGGAAACCGCGATCGAACTCGGGGTGGCGATGGGCGTGGCCGTGTTCGGCAGTATCGTCAACGCCGTCTATCAGCTCCGGCTCCGCATCCCCCCCGATGCGGAACCGGCAGCAGCGCAGGCGGCGAAGGAAACGCTCGCCAACGCGCTCGCCGCCGGTCTTGGCTCCCCTGCCCGCGTCGCGTTTGTCAGCGGCCTGTGGGCCGCAAGCGGGGCAGGCGTGGTCCTGACCGGGCTCGCGGTGCTCGCGATGCTGCGCCGACCGGCTCAGAGCGAGACAACAGCGAGAGCGGGCGAATAGAGCGAACCGCGCCAAAGCTCTCCCGAGTGCTCGCGCATCCCTGTCACCATGTGAAACTCCCGGCGCTTGACCCGCACCTCGCGGACGACGTTGCCGTCCGGGGCCAGGCACACACCGTTCGCGAAGGACGAGGCTGGCGGGGTTGTCTTCCCTGTGCCGATGTGGACCACGAACGCCCGGCTGAGGCGACGCAGACCACGAGCTCGTCTTCGCCGCGCATTTCCACCCCTTGCGGTCGATCGCCCTGGATGTGGGAGATGACGCGGGGCGGGGCGTCCGCTGCTATGTGGCGTCGGTGTCGAAGACAGGAGGACCAGAGCGCCGCTCATGGGGAACGGGCGGCGGCGCCTGCGGCGCGTGTGGCTTCGGCGCGTCAGCCCGCTTCGGCGAGAACGGGTTGAACAAGCTGTCCGCAGACTCGCCATCGAGCAGGTGTTTCGAAACGAGGGCGGACGGCGAAGCCCTGCGCAGCTTGCTCAACTGCTGGATCGGCTCTTGCAGTTCGGACAGCTCGGGGCCGAGTTGCTCACGAAGCTGGCCCGAGGCGTCTTGGGCGAAAGCGCGCACCTGGCGCAGAGACTTCGTTGCCCAGGTGATCGCCCCGGGCAAACGCTCGGGGCCGAGGATCACCAACCCCGCGATCAGCAGGACGAAGATCTCTCCCCAGCCTATGGAGCCAAACACCAAGCGCTCATTTCTGCTTGTCCGAGTCCGGGGTGACCTGGAGTTCCACCGGCTTGTTCTGCCCCTCGCCCCGAAGCACCTTGACCGTGGTCGCCTTCCCGAGCGGCATCTTGCGCACGCCGACGAGGAACTCGTCCAGACTCGTGACCGGGCGGTCGCCGATCTGGACGATCACGTCGCCCTGTTTGATCCCGCCCCGGTCCGCAGGGCCTCCTGGCTTCACATCGGCCACCGCGACGCCGCTGCCTTGGTCATTCACCACAGGACGGGCCGAGACGCCGATGACCGGGTGCTCGACCGAGCCGGTTTTGATGAGCTGGTTCACTTCGCTCTGCGCGTCGTTCGACGGAATCGCGAAGCCGAGGCCAATGCTGCCGTTGTCGTTCGGCGAGAAGATCATCGTGTTGATGCCGACGATTTTCCCGTTCAAGTCCACGAGCGGTCCGCCGGAGTTGCCGTGGTTGATCGCCGCGTCGGTCTGCACGGCGTCGATCACCGACGAGGCGGCGACGTCGTCGGGGCTGTCTTTGGAAGGCAGCACGATCGCCCGGTGCAGAGCGCTGACAATACCGCTGGTCACCGTCTTCGAAAGGCCGAACGGGGCGCCGAAGGCCACCACTTCCTCGCCGATGTGGACGTCTTTGGGGTTGACGAACTCCAAAGTCTTGTCCAGTTTCGCGTCGACTTTGACCACAGCGATGTCGCTCTTGGGGTCCCGGCCCACGATCTTTGCGGGCATACGACGGCCATCGGCGAAAATGACGTCGAGTTTCGCATTGTTCTCCGGCACGGCCGCGCTCTCGACGACGTGGTTGTTCGTGACGATGTACCCGTCGCCAGCGATGACCGCGCCCGAGCCGGTCTCTTTCACCTTGTCGCCGCCTTGCGTGTACACCGACTCGATGGTCACCACCGCGGGCGCGACCGCGGCGGCGACCTTTTGCACCGCCTCGGCGTTCGGCGCCGGCGGGGAGCCGGCGAGGTTGATCTCCGGGTGGCTGTCGTCCGTGAGGGCGCTGTGGGCTTTCGAGACCAAGCCGCCGACGAGGCCGCCGACAAGAGCGATGGCCAAGGCGAAGCATCCGAGCGCGGCGAGCGCTTTGGGGCTGACCTTGCCGCCGAAAAGCACTTCCCGCGCGCCGAGCCTGCGGCCTGGCGCCGGGTCGGGCGCTGTGGGCTCCGGGTACGCGGCCCCGCCGAGCCGGACCACGGCGGCGGGGTCGCGCCACGGGTCCTCGGGACGCGTCTCTTCCTGCTGCCCCGGCGCCGAGTGCGGATCGCGCTGCAAGGTGTCCGTCTCGCCAGGCGGCCGGGAGAACGCCTCCCGCAGAACCGGGTCGGGCGGCGCGAGGGTGTACCCAGATTTCTCCGGCGCGTCGCCTGCCGCGCCCGGCAAGAACGAGCCTTGCACGCCGTCCGGCCTGCCGAAGAACTGAGCGCTGGCCGCGTCGACGTGCGGGCGCTGCGGGGGCCGAGGCGTGTACTGCGGCCGACCGTCCCGCAGGGGCCGTTCCGTGTCTGTGGAGTTCATCGAGCCGACCCCCCACGACGCTTCTCGTCGTGGGCGGGGAAATCGTCCGCGCGGACAGCCGTGCGCGAGGGAATGGCGCAGAGCGTTCCGAGCAGTTCCGAGGGGACTTGCACACGAGGCGAATGGCGCAAGGCCGCTCGCGCTTGCATCTGGGCCTGCAACTGCTCTGAGCATTCCGGGCACATTTGGAAATGCTCCCTGGCGCGGGCCGAGGCTTTCTCCCCCAATTTCCCATCGGCGTAAGCCGCGACAGCCTCGAAGGAAATGTGGTCGACAGACCAGAAATTTTTCGGCGCGGACTTGGTCCCCAGAATCAGCTCCGACCCCCGAGACCAGTGCGCTACGCCACCCTCAACGTTGCGGGGGAGGATCATGAGACCAGGTCCTTCTCTCTGCGTTCGACGACCGCGGGCTGTGGGCCCTGCGAATACCTACCTATATTCGCAGTATAGCGGCTTCCGGGCTCACCGGGCGGCGAGGGCGAGCTCGCGAGCCATGTCACCACTGCCCCGTCGGCCTCCTTGGGCGAGAAGGCTGTCGCGAATGGCTTGACGGGCCCGATGCAGGCGCGAGCGAACTGTTCCGAGCTTGACTCCCAGCGAGGTCGCGACTTCTTCGTAAGAAAGGCCTTCGATGTCGCAGAGCACGACGACGGCCCGAAAATCCGGCGGCAGACTGTCGAGCGCCGACTGCAACGCGGGGTCCAGGTCCGCGTCGACGAGGACCTCCTCCGGGCTCGGAGCCCCGGAGGGCACTCGCTCGTAATCCTCGGGCAGCGCCTCCATGCGGATCTTCGTCTTGCGCCGGGCCTGGTCGAGAAACAAATTCGTGGCGATCCGGCGCAGCCACCCCTCGAACACGCCGGGGCGGTACGCGTGCAGCGAGCGGAACACGCGCAGAAAGGTCTCCTGCGTGAGGTCTTCGGCGTCCTGCTGGTTGCCGGTGAGACGGTAGGCGATCCGGTACACGCGGGCCCCGTGCTCCCGCACAAGCGCTTCCCAGCTGGGCATGTCCGACGCTTGCCCAGTCATGTCGAACCGGGCCGTCCCTTCGAGCCCCGCGTTCGCGGGAGGGGCGGCCACGTCGCCGATTTCGTTTTCGACCTCGTTGTCGGCGGCTTGAGCGATCTGCTTGCTTCGTGCCATGACGATCACCTTGTCAGGTCCGGATATGACAATCGTGTGGGAAACCTGAGCCGAGGCTGAGAATACCAGCCGCGCATCAGCCAGTCCACTGCTTGCCAAAGCTTGCTAGGCTGCATCCATGCGTCCTCATTCGCGTCTCGCCCCTGCGCTTGTTTTCACGGCTGGCTTCGTCTCGCTCGTCCTCACCGCCTGCCAGACCAACGGGCCCGGCATTGCTGCGGGCGCGAGCTCAAGCGCCGCCCCTTCCTGGCACGACGCCTTCGCGGACATAGGCCCTCTGGACGAGGCAACCGCCGCCTGCGACGACTTCAACACGCACGTCAACAAGATCGCCGAGGAAAAACTGCAGATCCCGCCGAGCGAAGTCGCGATCGGCGCGTTCAACACCCTCAGCAACAAAGTGCGCGACAACCTGCACGACATCCTCGAGTCTGCCGCGAAGGACGCGAAGCCCTCCAATGCCCAAGGGCTGTCGGACCGCGACAAACTCGGGATTCTCTACCGCTCGGCCCTGGACGAGGCGACCATCGAAAAACGCGGCTTCGACCCGATCAAGCCGGAACTCGCCAAGATCGCGGCGATCACCGACACCGCCGCGCTGCTGAAATATGTCGTCCAGACCGCGGGCGAGGGCCGCTCGCCCGTGCTCGGATTCGGCGTTGGCGCCGACCCGAAGCACACCGACGTCCAGATCGTCAACGCCGCAGCGGGCGGCACCGGACTGCCGACCAAAGACTTCTACACCGACCCGAGGTACGCCTCGCAGCGCGAGGCCTACCACACGCTGATCGAGGGCACCCTCAAACTGATCGGCGTCCCCGAAGACCAGGTGAAAACACAGGCTGACCAGGTTCTCGACATCGAGTCGAAAATTGCCGTCGCGGAGCTCTCGCCGGTGGAAGAGCGCGACCCGAACGCCACGTACAAAATCGTCTCGCTCGCGGACGCGGACAAGGCAACGCCCCATGTGCAGTGGGAGGACGTCTTCGCCGCCGCGAAGATCGCCGCCCCGCAGTCGCTGAACTTGGCCCCGGAGCGCCTGTTCACCACTGTGGACACGTTGCTCTCCGCGATCCCGGTCGGCCAGTGGAAAGCATATTTGGCCTTCCACCTCGCCTACGAGGCCTCGCCCGCCCTGTCCAAGCCGTTTGTGGACAACGTCTTCGAGTACACGAAAGCCACCAGCGGCCAGAAAGAGCAAAAGCCCCGTTGGCAGCGGGCCGTGGGCAGCACGGACAAATCCATGGGCGACGCGCTCGGCAGGCTCTACGTCGAGAAATACGTCTCCCCTGAGACGAAGAGCAAGGCGACCGAGCTCATCAAGAACATTCTCGAAGCGGTGAAGGCCAGGATCGAGAAGGTCGAATGGATGACTTCGGAGACCAAACAGAAGGCCTTGGACAAATGGTCCAAGATCGGCCTTCGGGTCGCCTACCCCGACACATGGCGCAACTGGGACGGTTTGGCCCTCTCGGACGGGAAATATTACGAGAATCTGCAGTCCGCGAAGAACTTCAACCGGGCGTGGGAGCTTTCCCACCTCGGCAAGCCGACGAACAAGGAAGAGTGGATCACCGACCCGCAAGTGGTGAACGCCTTCTACAACCCCGAGTACAACACGATCAACTTCCCCGCCGCCATCCTGCAGGCCCCGTTCTACGACCCTGATCGCGACCTCGCCGCGAACTACGGGGCCATCGGCGCGGTGATCGGCCACGAGACCACGCACGCCTTCGACGACCAAGGCAGGCAGTACGACGGCGACGGCAATCTCACTGACTGGTGGACCGCGCAGGACGCGGCGCAGTTCAAGCAGCGCACGCAGAAGCTCGTGGACCAGTTCAACGCCTACCACCCCTTCCCCGACCAACCCGATGTGCATGTCAACGGCGAACTCACCCTCGGCGAGAACATCGCCGACCTCGGCGGCCTGCTCTCGTCCTCAGACGCGCTGCAGAAGTTGATCGACCAGAAAGCGGACGTGATGCGGCCCCACGCCGGTGTGACGCCCCAGCAGCTCTTCTTCTTGAGCTTCGCCACGATTTGGCGTGAGAAGATCGAGGAGCGGACGCAGATCCGGCTGCTCGCCTCAGACCCGCACTCGCCGAACCAGTACCGGGTGAACGGCACCGTCGCCAATGTTCCCGCTTTCGCCGCCGCGTTCTCCTGCAAGCCCGGCGCCCCGGAGGCGCACAGCGGAGAGAGCCTCGTCTCCATCTGGTGACCAGGCCCCACAGGTTCGCGTCCACAAGTTCGCCCGCTCCAGTGGCGCCTGCCGGTCCTGTCGCGGCGCAAGCGCGCGCAGCGCTCAACGCTGATGTCGTCGCGGCTGACGCCGTGTCGGCGTCTGCCAGCTCTGATGATCGCTGGCCCTGATCCAGCCTGCTAGGCTGGACAGGATGTCCCCAGTAGAGCCCCCGGCCGCCGAAAAGCTCCTCGCGTACGCGGTCTCCACCGCAGCCGAAGACGAGCCGACCCGCCAAGCGCGGCTTGCCGCCGCCGAGCTCGACGTCCCGAGCGTCGAACCCTCGGTGGGCGCGGTGCTCGCGCTGCTCGCTGCGGCCGCTTCCGCGAAAGCTGTCGTGGAAATCGGCACCGGAGCCGGAGTCAGCGGGCTGTGGCTGCTGCGCGGTATGCGCCCAGACGGAATCCTCACCACCATTGACGCAGACCCTTCCTGCCACAAAGCCGCGAAAACCGCCCTCCACTCAGCGCGCGTCCCCACTGGGCGGACGCGGCTCATCACCGGCAAAGCGCAAGACGTGCTCCCGCGGCTCGCGGACGGGGCCTACGACCTCGTGCACATCGACGCCGAGCCGACCGAGCAGCCGCACTTGATCGCGGAGTCAGTGCGCCTCCTGCGCCCTGGCGGAGTTCTCGCGGTGCACGCGGCATTGCACGCTGGCGCGGTCCTCGACCCTGACCGCCACGACCGGGCAGCCGTCGCCGGGCGGGAAGCGGCCCGCGCCATCGCCGAGGACGAGCGGCTTCTGCACATTTTGGTGCCCTTCGGCGAGGGACTGCTCGTGGCGGCGGTGCGGCACGAGCCTGTTGAGAGCTGAGCGCGCTTCGTCGTTTGCGTTCTGAAACGCTCCAGTCGCGGCGCCCCTTCGGGAGCAACGGGATTTCACCGCGCACAGCCGCAGGGAACACAGCCGCGCCAAACAGCCACACGCCTGAGCGGGTGGAGCGGCACGGGCCGCGGCGGCGGCGCGATCAGCGAACGTTGGACTGCACGAACGGCAAATCCACGACTTCGCAACGCAGCTCACGGCCTCGCACATCAATGCCGACCTGGTCGCCGACCGCGACGGCGTGCGCCGCGTCGACGAGGGCGAGCGCGACACCAGTTTTCAGCGTGGGCGAGAAGGTGCCCGATGTGACTTCGCCGATCGCCTCGTCGCCCTTTCGGACGGGGTAGCCCCGCCTCGGCACGCCAGACTCCAGCGCTTTGAGGCCGAACAGCTTGCGGCGCGGCCCCTGCTCTTTCTCCGCCACGACGGCTTCGCGCCCGAAGAACTCGGGTTTCTTCCAGCCAACAGCCCATCCGACCCCGCCTTGAACCGGCGAAATGTCCAAGGCGAGCTCATGCCCGTGCAATGCGTAGCCCATCTCTGTGCGCAGCGTGTCCCGCGCCCCGAGCCCGGCAGGCTCCCCGCCCAATGCCTTGACCTGCTCCAAGACCGCAGTGAACACTGCGGGCGCGTCGGCCCAGGAAGGGATCAGCTCGTAACCGCGCTCGCCGGTGTAGCCGGTGCGGCAGATCCGCACCGTCGCCGCTCCGGTCTCCACCGGGACCTGCGCGTCAACGTACGCCATGTACTCCTCGGGGTACGCGGCGCCCAGTCCGTCCAGCACCTCCTGCGAACGCGGCCCTTGCACGGCGAACACCGCGTAATCTCGATGCTGGTCGGTCACCCGGATCTCCGGCGGCGCGACTGCTTCCAGCGCCGCGACCACGCTCGCGGTGTTCGCCGCGTTGGGCACCAAGAAAATCTCCTCATCGCTCACGTAATAAGCGATCAGATCGTCGATCACCCCGCCGTCAGGAGCGAGGCAGAGCGTGTACTGGGCTTTTCCTGGACGGATGCGGCCGAGGTCGTTGCTGAGCGAGCGATTCACGAACTCTGCGGCGCCAGGACCGGCGACCAAGGCTTTGCCGAGATGGCTCACGTCGAAGACGCCGACCCGTTCTCGGACCGCCGTGTGCTCAGAGACGACGCCCGCGTACGACAACGGCATGCGCCATCCGCCGAACGGGGCGAATTTCGCCCCGAGCGACTCATGGATCTGCGGAATCGGGCCTTCGTTCACGAGTTCGGGTTGATCGTCAGTTCCCATACTCGCTACAGTAGCCGATTGTACAAAGGCAGTGTCGCTCGAACCAGCAGTAAGGACGAGCCTCAGCGAAGAAAGTCGAGATGTCCTCATGGTTCAGCCGAAACAAAGCAGTCCTGCGGCTTCGCTGCCAAAACTCCTCCTGGACTCCGCGTTGCGCCAGGCCGACGAGGTGCTGCTGATCGGTGTGGTCTCGACCGGGGACGACGAGATCGAACCTCTCGGTTCCGCGCTTGCTTCCGGGCAGGCGGACGAGCTGGCCCGAGCCTTGCGCGCCGTGGGCGCAAAAGGCAAAGCCTTCGAACTGGTCCGCGTTCCCGCGCCGAGCGGCCTGAACACCACCAGCGTGCTCGCTGTCGGCCTTGGGACTCGGGAGGAGAGCAAGAACCCCGAGCGGGTCCGCAGGGCAGCCGGCGTCGCCGCGCGGGCCTTGAGCGAGGCAGGCAACGTCGCGACCACGCTTTCCGAGCTCGACCTCGGCGCGACAGTGGAGGGGTTCGTCCTCGGCGGCTACCGGTTCGACGCCTATAAAACCAACACCGCGAAAAACGGCGCCGCCGCACCACCGGATCGGGCGCAACAGCTGCGGCTTTTGGTCCAAAGCCCGCGCTCCGCGCAGGCCAAAGCCGAACTGGCGCGCGCGCGATCCATCGTGGAATCCGTTGCAGCCGCCCGAGACTTCGTCAACACCCCGCCGAACCACCTCTACCCGGACAGCTTCGCCGCCCGCGTCGTCGCATTGGCCAAAAGCCTGGGCGTCCAAGCAGAGGTCCTTGACGAGAAACAGCTCGTCAAAGGCGGCTACGGCGGCGTGGTCGGAGTCGGCCAGGGCTCCTCGCGCCCGCCCCGGCTCGTGAAGCTGGAGTACCGGGGGCGCAGCGGCAAGGGCACGGAGGTCGACGTCGCCCTGGTCGGGAAAGGCGTGACGTTCGACACCGGCGGTATCTCGATCAAACCGGCCGTGAATATGGAGAACATGACCTCTGACATGGGCGGGGCCGCAGCGGTCGCGGGCGCGGTCTTCGCCGCCGCGAAGCTCGCGCTCCCGCTCAACATCACGGCCACCCTGCCGATGGTCGAAAACATGCCGTCGTCCACGGCGCAACGCCCCGGCGACGTCATCACGCAGTACGGGGGCACGACGACCTTGGTCATCAACACCGACGCAGAAGGGCGGCTGATCCTCGCCGACGGCATCGTTTTGGCGTGCGAGCGCAAGCCGGCGTACCTCATCGACGTGGCCACGCTCACTGGCGCGCAGATGATCGCCCTCGGCTCTCGGACACCTGGGGTGATGGGGACCGAGGATTTCCGAGACCGGGTGTCAGAGATCTCCCGGTCGGTCGGCGAGGGCGGTTGGCCCATGCCGTTGCCCGAAGAACTCGCCGACGACTTGAAATCCCCCATCGCGGACCTGGCGAACGTCACAAACCACCGCAACGGGGGCATGCTCTCCGCCGCGCTCTTCCTCAAGGAATTCGTCAGCCCCGATGTTTCGTGGGCGCATCTCGACGTCGCCGGCCCCGCCTACAACACGGGCTCCGCGCACGGCTACACGCCGAAAGGCGGAACCGGCGTGCCTGTGCGCACGCTGGTCGCCGTCCTTGAGGACATCGCCGAACGGGGCTAGCACGAGTGCCCGCCTCGGTCGCAGAGTAGGCTTTCGGGCGAGGACAACCAAACTCCACCAGACCACGTGAGGAGACACCAGGACATGGCTATCTCGGTTCGGATGCCTGCGCTCGGCGAGAGCGTCACCGAAGGGACCGTCACCCGCTGGCTCAAGAACGAGGGCGACACGGTCGCCACCGACGAGCCGCTGCTCGAGGTCTCCACCGACAAGGTCGACACCGAGATCCCCTCCCCCGGCGCAGGCGTGCTGCAGAAGATCGTCGCTCCAGAGGACGCCGTGGTCGAGGTCGGCGGAGAGCTCGCCGTGATCTCCGAGGACGGCGAATCCGCCCCCTCCGCTTCTGAGGCGGAGCCCGCCCAGCAGGAAGAAGCGCCGGAGCCCCAGGAGCCCGCTTCCGAAGAGGCCACGCCGCAAGAGCCCAAGGCCGACGACGCCCCTGCCGCCCAGTCCGCGCCCGCTTCTGATGCTTCCGGCACCACTGTGACCATGCCGACCCTCGGCGAGTCCGTCACTGAGGGCACGGTCACCCGCTGGCTCAAGCAAGAGGGCGACACGGTCGAGGTCGACGAGCCCCTTTTGGAGATCTCCACCGACAAGGTCGACACCGAGATCCCCTCCCCCGCCGCAGGCGTGCTGCAGAAGATCATCGCCGCCGAGGACGCTGTCGTCGAGGTCGGCGGCGACCTCGCCGTCATCGGCTCGGGGTCAGCCCCGGCCGCCGCGCAAGAAACCAAGAGCCCCGAGCCGGAAAACGCCCCCGCGCCAAAGACGGAGGAGCCTCAGGAGCAAGAGAAGCCCGCGCCCGCCGCCCCGACGCAGGAGGCTCCCGCCCCTGTTGAGGAAAAGCCCGCCCCCGCGAAAGAGGAGCCCGCTCGCGCCGCAGAGGCCGCGCAAGACGAGGCCGACGGCGCGAACCCCTATGTCACCCCGCTCGTGCGCAAGCTGGCCCGCGAGCACGGCGTGGACCTGGCGACGATCACCGGTTCCGGCATCGGCGGGCGTATCCGCAAACAAGACGTGCTCGACGCCGCCGAAAGCAAAAAAGCACCGCCCGAACCCGCCCAGAAGACTCCGGCTGCACCTTCGTCCCCGGAGGCTTCCTCCGCCCTCGCCCATCTGCGCGGCACCACCCAAAAAGTGAACCGGGTCCGGCAGATCACCGCGAAAAAGACACGAGAGTCCCTGCTCTCCACCGCGCAGCTCACCCAGACCTTCGAGGTCGACATGACCAAGATCGCGGCCTTGCGGGGCAAAGCCAAGGCAGGCTTCCAAGAACGCGAGAAAGTCAACCTCACTTTCCTGCCCTTCTTCGCGAAAGCCGTGGTCGAGGCGCTCAAAGCGCATCCGAATGTGAACGCCTCCTTCGATGAGGAGGCCAAAGAGATCACCTACCACGACGCCGAACATCTCGGCATCGCGGTGGACACCGAGCAGGGCCTGCTCTCACCGGTGATCCACAACGCCGGAGACCTCTCCTTGGCCGGGCTCGCCCGAGCCATCGCCGACATCGCGGCGCGGGCCCGCTCTGGCAATCTCAAGCCTGACGAGCTGTCGGGCGGCACCTTCACCATCACGAACATCGGCAGCCAAGGCGCGCTCTTCGACACCCCGATCCTGGTGCCGCCGCAGGCGGCCATGCTCGGCACCGGCGCGATCGTCCGGCGCCCCGTCGTCGTGAAAGACGACACGGGCGAAGAAGTCATCGCGATCCGCTCGATGGTGTTCCTGCCGCTCACCTACGACCACCGCCTCATCGACGGCGCCGACGCCGGGCGTTTCCTCACGACGGTCAAACACCGCCTCGAAGAAGGAGCCTTCGAGGCGGATCTCGGCCTCTGAGCGTATGAGAGGATATACCGCTATGAAGATCACTCGCGCCGACCTGCCAGTGTTGGCCGCCCTGTGCCTTGGCTCCTCGTGGCTGCTCGCCCCGTCCGCGTCCGCCGACATCAACGCCAAGGACGCCTGCAACCAGTACCGGGACGCCAATCAGAAAGCCAACGCCCGGTGGATCGAGTTCAAGGACGGGCACGAGGACGACGACTCGAAGCAGTACTGGCATGATGTCGCCGCAGACCTCAACGACGCCGCGCTCACCGTCAACGACTTGGCCAAGGACAAAGGCTACGGGGACAACATCCAGAACGCCTTTGTCAGCTACGCCCACTCGATGCGCGAGCTCGCGGAGGCGGTGAACCGCCAGGAGCAGTACGACCGGTTGCAGCGTCCCCTCGGCTCGGTCCAAAAGGCGCAGCAGGACGTCCAAAGCGCCTGCAAGCAGTACTGGGGCTGATTTTTCCAGCAGAACGCCGCAGCACACACAGCCACGCCTCGACAAGAGGATGGCTGTGGTGCTGGTGGTTTCGCCTTTCCCGACTGCTCGGGCCTCGCGATGAGGCTCTTCCCGCCGGCTGAGTCCGTTGCCGCGGCCACCCCGGCCAGCAGAGACCGTGTGATCGATCTTCTCCGGATCCTGTCGTTGTCCGTTGTGGTCGCCGGACATCTGCTCCTGGTCGTCCTCTATTTCGACGCGTCCTGCCCGGAGCCGAGGCAGTGCGTCCGAGCGGCAGGAGCGCTCGACAACTCCGCGGCCTTGCAGTGGGCGACCTGGGGCCTGCAGATCATGCCGCTCTTCTTCTTCGCAGGAGGAGCCGCGAACGTCGGCTCCTGGCACGAGGGGGCGAGCTGGGGAGGGTGGCTCTTCGCCCGCTGCCAACGCCTCTACCGGCCTGCCTTGTGGTTCGTCGCCGCCATCGTCCTCCTCCTGCTCGTCTGCGAGCGGTTCGTGCCCTCGGACGCTCTGGCAATCGCGACGCCGCAGGTCTTTGTGCTGCTCTGGTTCCTCGGGGTGTACACCGTGTGTCTCGCGTTCGTCCCGCTGCTCGCGAAGATCGCCACCGGCCGCCAGCTCGCTTTGGTCGTCGCGGTTTTGTTCGGGCTCGCCGCGCTCATCGATCAGGCTCGGCGGACATGGGGGTCGGACTGGAGGGTCGGCGCGGCGAACTTCCTGTTCGTGTGGCTCATCCCGACGGCGATCGGCGCCGGCTACCGCCGGGGGCTCGTCGCAAGGCCCGTCGGAGCCGCAATGTTTGCGGGCGCCCTCGCGCTCGATTTGTCGCTGTGCCTCCTCGGCCCGTACGCAGTCTCCATGCTCAGCACGGCGGACTCGGACCGTATCTCGAACTTCACGCCGCCGTCGATGCTGTTGGCAGGGCATTCGGTGTGTTTGTGCGGACTCGTCGTCCTCGTCGCCCCACAGCTGCGCGCGTTCGCGAGCCGCCCGCAGGTGTGGCGGTTCGTCACGGTCGGCAACTCGGGGGCGATGACGCTCTACCTATGGCACTGGGCGGCGCTCTTCGGCATGGACGGCGCGCTGATCGTCGCTGGCCTGTTGCCGGTGTCGAATGCTTCGCCGGGGCTCTGGCCGAGCAAAGCGCAGCAGGCTCCGCTGTTCCTCTTCCTGGTCTTCGCAGCATTCCTGCTGCTACGGCCGCTTGAGACAAAGCCGCTGCCGTGGTGGGACGACAGCGTCACCGCACGGGGGTGGCGCAACCCCGTCGTCGGGGCGCTGTTGCTCTGCGCCGGAGCCAGCACGCTCGTGTTGGCCCGGCTCGGGCCCCAGGCCGTCGGCCTTTGGGGAACGGCTGCCCTGGCGGTCTTTTTGGTGGCGGCCAGGGCGAGCGCTACGACAGTTATTTCTGAAGCTTCTGCCTCTGAAGCTTCTGCCTCTGAAGCTTCTGCTTCTGAAGCTTTTGTTTCTGAAGCTTCGCGAAAATCTCCAGAGCAAGCTCCTGAGACTTCTTGACCTTTTCCGGGCTGTCTCCCCAGCCTTGGAGCACGGAAGCCCCCAGCGGCAAGAGCACGGACCGCAGCCCCGCGTCTTCGTGCCCGAGATAACCTGCCAGCTCAAGGAGCACGTACCCGTGCATGGCGCTCCAGAATTGGAACATCATCGACAGCGAATCGCCGTTGATCCGACCGGAGTCCACAGACCGCTGCATCGCGTCGGCGAGCACATGGACTATGCCGAGTTCCGGCCGAAGGCCCTCCTTGTTGAACTGGGGCACGGTGAATTGCACAGGGACAGAGACGCCGTGCGCCGAAGCCTCGCCGAGCATGAGCCGGTACAGGTGGGGGTTCTCCAAAGCGAAATGCCGGTACAAGAAGGTGTACACCGCGAGGTCGGCCACGGGGTCCTCGCCCGGCTCGACGATCTGCAACGTCTTGGCGAACCGGCGCACGCCCTCGTCGGACACGGCGGCGAGCAGTTGCTTCATCCCGCCGAAATAGGTGTAGACGGACATGGTCGAAGTGTCGCACGCGGCGGCGACCCGACGTGCTTGCAATGCGTCCGGGCCGTGGTCGGCCAAGAGGCCGAGCGAGGCTTCGACCAACTCTTTGCGAAGATCTCGAGCTGAAGACATCGGCAAAATTTTCTCACTATTCTTTTCACGGGCTCCTCGTTGAGCTCCTTACTGCGCCGCTTGGCATAAAGCCGTGGCGGATAGCTTGGACAGTATGCCACGAAATTCTGCCTGAGACGGGACCCTGCCCAGCAGGAGCGGGCACAGCGGCGCCCAGTCATGCGGCCCGGCCGTATCGGTGATCGTATTTGGCGAAAATCAGCGAAGCGTGTAAGGTGAACCACGCTCAAATCGCATATGGGGCTATGGCGCAGCTGGTAGCGCATCACACTGGCAGTGTGAGGGTCAGGGGTTCGAGTCCCCTTAGCTCCACCCAAGGTCGCGCTGGTCAGCGGGTATTTTCAAATCCGCCCCAGTGCCCCGTCAACATTGCGGTCAATATCGCAGGTGCGGGTTCACCACTTCGGGGCCAAAACCTGTGAAGGTGGCCGTCATGTCCAGCATCAGAGTCCGCGCCCGCAAGGACGGGTCGAGCTACACCCAAGTCATGTTCCGACTGCACGGGAAGCAGACCTCGGAGTCGTTCGATGACCACCGGGAGGCGTTGAAATGGCAGGCGCTCCTGGACCGGGTCGGCCCGGAGAAAGCCCGCCTTGTGCTCAACAGCGCTCAGGAGCCCCAAACACTGATGACCGTGGAAGAGCTGGTCGTCCGCCATATCGAGCAGCTGACCGGGTTGGAGAGGGGAACCTTGCAGAAGTACGAGCGGTACCTTCGAAACGATATAAGCCCGTGCATCGGATCGCTGCCCGTGGCCTTGTTTGACGAGGAAGCAGACGCTCAATGGGTCAACTACCTTGCGGCAAAGGGGAACTCTCGCAAAACGATAAAGAACAAGCATGGCTTCCTCTCCTCGGCCATGAAGACCGGCATGAAGCTCAGCAATGTCCCCCTCACTCATAATCCCTGTCTCGGTCGCAAACTGCCGAAAACCGGAAAGAAGCAGGAGATGGTCGTCTACACCCCCGAACAGTTCCTTTCCCATCTACGATTCGTCCCGACGCACTGGCACACACTGATCCATTTCTTGGCCCGGTTCGGGCCGCGCTGGTCGGAGGCCACGGCGTTGATGCCTATGGACTTCGACCGAAAACACAAGGCGGCCCATATCCAACGGGCGTGGAAGTGGACGGGCACCAGCGAGACCCGGCTGGGTCCGCCCAAGACCGAGACGTCGGACAGGCACCTTGAGTTCGACGAGGAGTCGTGGGACATGATCGAGCCGTTGTTGTTCGGCCCGGACGACAAGTTCGTCTTCACGAACACCGTGGGCGGCCCGATCAGGATTCAGACCTTTTACAACAACGCATGGAAGCCTTCTATCTGGCTGGCGAACGGGTGCGAGTCACCGTCGCAGCTGACGCACCCCGACTTCCGTCCGCCCCGGCGCGTGCCGAAAGCGGGGATGTGGCACGGGATCGAACCCGCCCCCGCGCACGAGCGGCTGGGGATTTGGCCGCGCATCCACGACTTGCGGCACACCTGCGCGTCATGGCTGATCGACGCGGGATACGACCTCTTCGCCATCTCCCGTCTGCTCGGCCACGAGTCCACGGACACCACGACTCGGATCTACGGCCATCTCGTCCGGGGCAAGCTCAGGAACCTCGCTTCCGGAGTGTCCCAGCAGCTCCGCGCCGCAGAAGAGGGGCAACGGGGAGCAGGGCGGACGGACACAGCCGCCGCGTGAACAGATCGCGGCAGCGATTTGTTCATTGAGACCTTTCTTTGCGCTCGATTCGCTACCAGTATGCGTATAGCCGATATTTGTGTTGGCGGGCGAGGGTTGCGATTCGGCGAGGCTAGGGCTCGAGTGATCCGGAAGAACGTCGAAGCGTCGGGGGCGGAAATCTTCGCGTCTCGGCCTGGACTATGGGAGAGAACTGCATGCGCTCGCACTGCGTCAGGCTGCTTGCGGAACCCCTTTTGACCGCCCGCGCCGCCCAAGGGCGCAAGGTCACCGCATGAGCACCCCGAGCAACACCACCACTGGCAAAAAAGAGTGAGCATGAACAAGACCACAGACGGCAAACTGGGATCGGGCGAGCTACGAGCGCAGACACCGGGGCGAAAGCGCCCCCGAAACCACAGAGCGCACCAGAGACGACACCGACACCGAACGCGCCGACCATCCCAGAGCCGACACCAAGCGCGGCGAAATCCGCCGCTCTGGCTGTCCCATCGCAGAGGACTCACCCCGGCACGCGATTCTTGGCGCGCTTCGTCCACGAAGTGATCACTCCGGGTATGAAGTGGACGGCGAAATGGTCGGCCACCCTCTGCGGCGGCGACCCAACGGCGATGGTCGAGCAGTACCGCGCCAACCTAGAGGCCTTGGCAGAGGAGACAAAAACGAAGGACAAACTGCATAAGCATTTGAAAAACTTGCACGACATCCGCCGACAGCAACGGCGTGTCCATCTGCGCGTTCGAGGACACGGCGGGAATACGGACCTCGGCTATGCGGAAGACATACAGCTGCCCCTCCTGCTGCATTCCAGCCTGCACTTGCAGATGCTCGACGCTTGCGAGAAGCCCCTGAAAGGCTTGCCCGCACTCAAAGCGGGGAAAATTGCTAGAAGCCAGGCGCAGTGTCTATGAGGGATACGCCGACCGGACTGGGAACTGCTCTGGCAGGCCAAAAGCGCAGCGCCCAACGAGCACGCCTCCGCAGGGGCGGCGCTCGCTCTGCGCGGCAAACGGGGCGAAGTCAAGAACTTCCATGAGACGGACAACTTGAAAACGGCATTGTCTTCGTGATTGGCGGTGGTGGCGGGGATTCAACCCGCTGGCCGCAGCCGCAGGCAACACCGCCACCCGAACGCCAGGCTGAACGCGAACGACAACCTGACCGGCACATGGCTAGAACTGACCGGCTACCTATAACACGCGAAAAGGCCCGCCAGCACAATGCTGGCGGGCCTTTTCTGTCATGCCTGACAGGGCTAGTGCTCTCGGGGGGCGGCGGCTTTCGCCTTGGGCGCAGCGCCGCCCAGCAGATCGCGCAGAGCCTCCAAACTGTCACGCGCGCCTTGCCCCCCTTGCCCCGCCGGAACGGGCGCCGGCGCCACGCAAAGCTCCGCGGTGGACGAGAGCAGATGCTTGTACGCGAGCGCACCAGTTCCTGTGTTACCAATCCCCAAGAGGACGAATACGACTTGATCCCACACGCCCGGGCCACCGGGCAGGCTCACCCCGTACGCGACCAGCAACGGGCCGATGGCGATCCACAACGCGTACAGGGCTCTGCGAACGTCCGGGGTGAACACGCGCTCAATCACTTCCCCTCCCCTTGCACCAGGCACGCGAGCGCTTCGGCCATCGTCTGCTCCGCCGTCCGCTGCTCCTCACGCCATTCGGAGAGGAAGTCGGAGAGATACCGCAGGAAGTCCACCACCGAGTTGCCGTAAAGCTGCTCCCCGCCGGCGAACCCCGACCCGACGAGCTGGTCGAGGCTCGCTGTCGGCTGTGTGGGAGCGGCCGTCCCCAACAAGGCCAGCAGATCCTCGCGCGTGCCCCGGAAAGCGTTCACGTCCACGGTCTTGCCCGCCACATGCCCACTTGAGCTGAACTGCAAGATTATCGGCTCATTGCCGCCGTAAGGCTCCCAGCCCCGCCAGTCGTCGCCCGGATACAACACGGACGCGTACCCGGAGCCGTTCACGTACGCCGACGCCCACAACCCCGGCGCGCCGCTGATGTCCGGCGAGCCGATCTGCTGCCAGTACCAGCGCGGCACATAGGACAAGGCGACCCGCATCCCGCGCCGCTGCACCGCCGCACTCACCGCTTGGAAGTTCGCCCAGCCGCCGCTGTTCGCCTCGAAGTCCAACGCGACCGGCACCGCAGGGTCCCCGATATGCGCGGCGAGGTTCGCCGCCTGCCCTTCCGCGTCGCCGTCGCGGACGTAGTGGTAGCCGATCAGGATCAAACCGTTCGCTCGCGCCGCGTCCCGGTTGCGCGGCCAAAAGGAGTCGTTGAACGAAGAGCCCTCGGTGACCTTCGCGGCCACGAACTCGAACCCCTCCGCTCTCACCTGCGCGAGGTCCACGGCCCCGTTGTTGTTGCTGATGTCCACGCCCCACAAAGGCATGGGTGCTCCTTCCTGCTCGGTCGCCTGGCCGATCCAGGCAAGCGGGTCAATGGCGTGCCGCTGCGTGAGCGGCCCGAGGTAGACGCAGAGATGGGCGTGCGGGCCGCTCGACTGCCCCTCCGAGCCCACCGAGGCGACCTGCTGCCCCGCCGTCACCCGCCCGCACGAGGATCGAGACGTGCGGCATATGCCCCAAGCACCAGTCGAACCCGTCGCTAGTGCGCCCCCACACCCAATTCGAATAGCCCGACACGTCGAATAGCCCGGTCCGCGCCTTGCACGATCACCGAGTCAGCCGGGGTGACATGTTCCCCTCCGACCGGACGCCAAGCCTGTCAGGATGATGTCTGGCAGAGAGAGGAGTCCGTATGCCTGTCACGCATCCCGAGGAGTTCCGCCGTCGTGCGGTGGAGCTGGCCCGAACGAGCGAGCAGCCGATCCGAAGATCGCCAAAGATGTGGGGATCAACGAGCAGACGCTCAGGAACTGGGCGGGCCGCACCGATGCGGACGAGGGCAGGAAAGAAGGTTTGAGCAGCGACGAGCGCAAGGAGCTGGTCGAGTTGCGCCGCCGCAACCGGGTCTTGGAGACGGAGATCGAAATCCTCAAGAAGGCATCGGCGTATTTCGCGAGGGAGAACGCCCTGCCGAACCCAAAATGATCTTCCTGCTGGTCCACGAGATGGCCGACGACGGACTGCCCGTCGCCGTGGCCTGCCGGGTGTTGCACGTGTCCCGATCCTGGTATTACGAGTGGAGAGATCGTCCCCCGAACCCGCACGAGGTCGCGGACGAGGCGTTGAACAGGAGAACGATCCGCGAGGTGTGGTCGTGCTCTCGCGAGACCTACGGGGTCCGGCGGGTCCGGGCCGAGCTGGGCCTCGGGCTCGGCGTCGCAATCAGCCACAAGAAGACCCACCGCCTGATGCGCTCGGCTGGCATCGCCGGGATCCACCGCTGCGAGTTCCGCCGCCACAAGCCCGACCGGATGCGCCGCCAGTTCGTCGCCGACAGGCCCGATAAGCTGTGGGTCACCGATATCACCCAGCACCACGCTTCGGGCGGCTGGGTCTACTGCGCGGTGGTCTTGGACGTGTTCTCCCGCAAGGTCGTGAACTGGTCTATCACCGACCACATCCGCGCCGAATTGGAAGCGGCCGTCTCGGACATGGCCAGGCCCGGCGGCACAAGCCCCGTAGGACCGTGGTGCATAGCGACAGGGGCTCGCAATACGTCTCGCGGCTCTTCGGCCACCGCCTGCGAGAAGCGGGTCCGCTCGGGTCGATGGGCGCCGTGGCCTGCGCCTTCGACAACGCCCTGGTGGAGTCCTTCTCCGGCTCCATGCAGATCGAGCTCCTCGACCGCAAGACCTGGGCCAGCAGGGCCCGAGCTCACCCAGGCGGTCTTCGAGTGGATCGAAGCCTTCTACAACCCCGTCAGGAGACACAGCGCGCTCGGCAACCTCTCCCCAGCGGAGTATGAGACCCTGCCGCAGCAAGTGCGGCATGATCCGAATACCAACCTGTCCGGCCGGAGGGAGCACGTCAGATCCGGCGCAACCGACTCACCTCCAATGGAGAACCAGGATCAGCGCGCCCCAACTACCACCGGCCACACTCAACCGCAGGCTGCAAAACACCCGCCACCCAACTCCACACCCGCGTCACCAACGTCCACGCCTCATACACTTAGGCGCTGAAGTAGTTCTTGTCGTTCGGGCGCCCCGCCGAGTCGAGGGCGATCATGGGGGGAAGGCAGGTGGCGATGGGGAAATCCGGCGGGGTCGAGTCCGCAGGGACGGTGACGTTACCGCGGAAGTCGCCGAGCAGGTTCATCTCGCACTGGTAGGCGTCGCGCGGATCTGAGCCGTCGGCGTGGTACACGCTGAGGGACGCGGGGAAGAAGCCGGGTTCCGGCTTGGGCATCGTCAAGGTGAGCTCCCACGGCAGCGCGACTTCTTCTTCGACGGGGACGACGGTCTGCCCCAGTAGTTTTATCGGCTCCTTCGAGTGCTCGCCGCGCGCGGCGGGGTCGCTTTCGGGGACGATGTATCTGACCTTCGCCCGGACGGGCTGTTTGGCGCTGGCCTTGTAGCGGATTTTCAGCTCTCCCGGGGCAAAGGAAGGCTGCGGAGTCGACGCGGGGCCGCTCGCCGCCGCCCGCTCGGTCGGAGCGGCGGAGCAGGCGGCGAGGGCGAAGGCGAGCGCCGCCTGCAAGGCGCACACGGCCTGTCTGCGCATCATCAAATCCTGCTCGCCCTTCACTGTCCGACGGCGCCGCATCCGCTACGGCTTTTCGGACATTGTAGACCGCAGGCTTTCCCGCGGCGCCGCCTCCTGCCTGGGGATGCGCTGTGGATTTCCCGGAGCCGGACCGCCCGCCGTGCCGTGGACGCCCGCAGGCGGGCGCCCACGGCACGGCTTCGGCTAGAACTCCCTGTGGAAGGGCTCCGACGGTGAGTGCCTCGTGTAAAGGGTCCCGTCCGAGCCCTTGATCGCGTCGATGTTCAGCCCGAAGTCGAAGGTGATACCGTCCGCATTCGGAACCGGCGAGTCTTGGATAGTGATTTTCTGTGGAACGATTTTGTATTCCGTGTAGGTGATGGGCTTGCCGTCGAAGCCCGTCGCAGGCGCTCCGAGCGGGGGCTCGGCAGGAGCGGGGGCGGCCAAGGACGGGAGAAGGGGGTAGACGAAAGACAGCCCGAAATTCTCGATCGAGGGTTGCAGCTTGGGAAGGTTCTCCTCCTCCCACGCGACCCGTTTCTTGAGATTCGGGATCTCCTTCTGCAATGCGGACACGTCGCGGTTCGCCTCGGCCTGGTCTTGGTTCAGCGTGCCCACCGCAGCCGCCCAGGCGCTCTGCGCCGCACCGGCGAGGGCTGCCACCCGGCCCAGCTCTTGCTGGCGGAAGGGCTTCTCCCACACATGGGCGTTCGCGAGCGCGTTCCGCGCGTTCTGCAGGTCTTTCTCGGCTTGTTCTTTCTTCCGCTGCGCGTCCGCGACTCGGGCCTGGTCGCCCGGCACTGCGTCGACGAAGTGATTGTGCAAGACAGCACGGTCATTGTGTTCGGCGACGTCTCCCTGCGTTTCGGGCGATGAGTTGGGTCCGACGTCCACGGTTGCAACTTTTTCTGGCATGTCTCCTGCTTTCGAGTGTGTTCGGTTCTTGCGCCGCCGCGCGGGCTCCAAGCCCCGTGAACGGCGGCTTCGGGCCGCAAGGCCCGAAGGTTCGATTGGACTGTGCGAAATGTGTCAATTCCGGGCGCTAAGCCATAGGCCTCCTTCCGGTTCCTGGCCGTCCTTCCGCCGTTTCTCGCGTTGGACGACAGCGTTCAGCGGACGCAGAGGCGCCAGCCTCTGCGTCGGGGGTCGTATGGGCCGATGTCGATCACGCCCGACTCGTCCACGCTCGCGGGCGGTGTGATCTCCACCTCTCCCACATGCAGCTCTATTCGGATGACGTTCCACTCGCCCAGGACGACGGGGCGCACGGTGACCGGCTCTTGCGCGATGAGCACGCCGGGTATGGCGGTCAGCTCCACGCCGCCGATGAAGAGCCGGTGGTTGTCGATCACGGCTTTCGGAAGACGGACCACGCTGCCCCCTTTTCCGTCAGCCCGCGGGCACCGCGCGCAGCTTCGCGCGCCGTGCTCGCGGGTGCGCTCGGGCCATTCGACGTCCTCGGGCAGCGCGGACTGCTCGCAGGGCTCGAACGGGAGGACGGTGACCGCCATCGCGTCGGTGTTGCGGCGGGCGCGTTTGCTCGGGGGCTTGGGGGCGGGGCTGCGGCCTGCCATCGGTATCCACCCCCCTCGGATCACATCGACGCCAGCCCGTGCGGTCTGGTTCTAGCTGCCGGAAGAGCGGCTGCGGAGTCGGCTGGCGGCGTTCCGCACGGCAGACCCGACCCTCGCGCCGAGGCGGGACGCGGCCAGTCCGGCGCGGCGGGTGAGCCCGTAGAGCGCGTTGCGCATGTTCTTCCTCCTGGTTAGTTGGCGGCGCGGGGGAGCCCGCAGGCCTTCTTCTGGTTGGTGTTCTGCTGCTCGTGCTCGGCGGCGATCTCCTTGCGCCTGGCCTCCAGGGCGGCGGGGTCGATCCCGGCGAGCTGGGCGAGTTTGCGCCCGTCGAGGTATTTGTCGCCGTCGCAGCCCCGGTCCCAGCCGATGAGGTCGAGGAAGGCCTCTTTCTCCTCGCGGGTGAAGAAGCACGCCGCGCACCAGAACTCGCTGTCGGTGGCGAGGGTGATGCGGGCGTTCTCACTCGTCACGCGCTCGCGGAAGGCTTTCTGCACTGCGGTGAGCTCCACGGCGCAGTCTTTGGCGAAGTCCCCGGTGTACTCGACCCCGGCCAGGGGGTCGGCGGCGGGGTTCTAGTAGCCCTTGGGGCCGAGGCCCCCGGCCTTGACCCCCTTCCCGCCGCCCTTCTTCCAGCCGTCGCCGGTGCCGAATTTCCCCATCACACGACCTGCGGCCCGTCGAAGAACTCGTGGCGCAGGATTTCCAGCTCCGCGAGGGGGAACCATTCGAGGATCTGCGCGTAGTCCTCGGGCGCGTTGTCCTTGACCGGTTTGAGGAACCTGTGGTCGATCCCGTCGAACGATCTGCCGAACCACTGGTAGTCCACCGGGAGCGCGATGCCCTCGGCCTCGATGCGGCCTTTGACCTCTTTGGTGAGCCAGTCCGCTATCGGGCTGACTTTGCGCGTGTTGCGCTTCACGAGGCCTTGGGCGGTCAGGGCGATGCACCGGGGCGGGTTGTCCACCGCTTTCACGCCGTCCGCGACCCAGGTGTCTTTCGCCGCCCCGGTGTCCTTGCGGATCACCCGCCACATCTCCAAATCGTCCACCTCTGGGAAGCGCGCCATCTCGATGATCGCGCACCGTTCCGGGGGCGTGAATGTGAAGGCGTTGAGCATCCGGTACAGGGAGGGGTGCGGGTAGCGGCGGATGCGCTGCTGGAGCTTGTCCTCCAAGTAGTCCAGGCCGTCTTTCACGAACCCCAGCGGCTCCCCCGGCTCGCGTCCGGGCACGAAGTACAAGTACGCCAGCTCGGTCTGAACGCCCGCGTCCCGCAGCGCGAGGACGGTGGCGACGGAGTCCTTGCCCCCGGAGAACGCGACCATGACCGTCTTGCCCTCCGCGGCGAGCATCGCGCGGACCTCGGCGCTGGTGGGCTGCCCTTTGATGACGGTCGGCACTACGCCGCCCCTCGCGCCAGCTCGTCCAAGGAAACCGCGTGTCCGGTGACGGCGATGAAATGCCCGGAGCTGGAGAACTCGACGCCGCCCTGCCGCCACCCCGGCGCCGGGTCCGCGCGCACGAAGACGTGCAGCCCGTCCCCGGAGAGGGAGCGTTCGACGAACACCGGATCGCCCACGAGCGAGAGGGCCTGGCGAGCCCACGGGGCCAGGCGCCCGCCTTGCAGGCAGTGGTCGATGTCCCAGCAGCCGAGCCCGTCCCCGAGCATCACCCCCACCCCGTGCCCGAACTTCGAGCGCGACGCCGCCGCGTAGCTCGACCAGGTGCCCGGGTCCGCCGAGGAGGCGGGGCGCCCGTCGATGGTGTAGGGGCGTTTGCCGACCCTGCGGCACCACCGATCCAGCTTGGCCAGCTCCCACGGGAGCCCGTCGCGCTCCCGCCACGCACGAGTGCGGCATTTCGGGGAACAAAAACGGCGCGGCCTTCCCCTGGCGCTTTCAGAATCGGGAAGACGCGCCGAGCAACTGGCGCAGAACACCCATTCATTATAGGCGGGGGCGGCGGAATGCGACAATCCGAAAACCCCCTCGTCCCACGAATTCCCAGCGGCGGATAAACCCGAAAACAACTCTGGCGAACGGCCCTCGCGCCGAATTGCGCGGCACGTCTCGGCGCACGGGAAAAAACGAGGAAAAGCCCCGGAGCGGCGAGCGCGGGAACCCCCGTGCGCCCGCTCCCCCAGACCTGTACGAAATCCGAGCGCCTAAGACGACCGACGCTGCTTTTATTCCGGGGAGGGGAACCCCCACCCCTTTCAAGGAGCATTCTTTTCGCTTCTTGGGAATTGCTTTCCATTTGCGCTTTTAATTTCGTCACGCGGGGGGCACCGCCTTTGAAAACCACCGTCAGAATAGCGCATCGGGGGGACATGTCAAGCACCCCCTTTCGCGATGAGCCCCGGATGGGAATTGGCTTTGGCTTTCGACGTCCGCTCACGGCCCGCTCTCGCCTCTCTGGCGCTTTTCGCGCCGTGGCACACATCGCAGAGGCATTGCATGTTGTCGGGGTCTTGCTCGGGTCCGCCGAACGCGACAGGGACGATGTGATCGACTTGGGCATAGGGGGCGCCGCACCAGGCGCACCGGGCTTGATCGCGCTTGACGACGAGTTGGCGGACGCGCTCGGGAGTCCTGCTCCTGGGCACTCGGCGCGGCGCTCCCCACATGGCGAACCCCTCTCTCACGCTGCCCTGAAAAGCCTGTTCATCAGGGCATATATGCCTCTATGTCAGCACGGGGAGCGCCTGGACAGCGCGCGGGGTCCGGAAAGTGGGGAATTTCCCCACTTTCCGCAGCGGCCCTACGGGGCCTGGGGGCGAGGGGTCTCTTCGCTGAGGAGGCCGTGGAACTCCACGACGGCTTCGCGTTGCAGGACGCCAGGCCTGCCGGGGACGGACCGCCACTGGTCCGCTTGTCGTTCCGCCTGCTTGTGCTTCCGCGTGAGGGCGCGTTTGCAGAGGTAGCCGCCGACAGCCACCGTCACGAGGGAGGCGACGAGGTAGCCGTCCACCACGACGGCTTTGAGCAAGGTGTCGAGCTTGAGCCAGCCGAGGCCGGTGAGGACGCCGATCACGGCCTGGGTTCCCGCGGTGAACATGCAAAAGTCGGCGAAGCGCTCACGCTTTCGGGAAAGCCGCATCGTGGTCTCCTGCCTGTTCGGAGGTGTTTCAGGGATGGGTCTACCCACACCGGGGACGACGGTAGCAGTTTCCGCGGCAAGGGTGGGGAACCCCCGTTCGCGGGCCTCGCGCGCACACGCGCCTGCGCGCCTATCCGCGCGCGCCCGTGTGCGCGCTTTTGCTTCGAAGAAGCAAAGTGGTCGGGTATAGGGCCTGTTTGCTTCGTTTTGCTTGAAGCGGACGTTCAGCAACTTGCTTCGGTTTTGCTTGGATTTGCTTGAGCCTCACGGCAAGCAAATTGCTTCGGTTTTGCTTGAACGCCGATCCGGTAAGGAAAAGGGTGTTCGCACTGATGAAGACGCTCGCCACCCCGCGCTGCGGAACGGATTCCGCGTTGTTCCCGTCCGCCCGGTAATGCCCGAATCTCCAAGGGCATTCTTTTCGTCACCGACGTGCCCCCGAGCCTTTAGAAACATGACGGGAGCGGAAAAAATTCGTGCGGAAAACACTTCCAGGAGCCCCGGAAAAACTTTTTTCGCGAATTCTCCGATCCGGCTTGACAAACAGAAAAGCAGTGACGAAAATCAGTGGCGGGACATCAATTGGGCATCGCCCGAATCCGAACCAATCACCATCGCGCTTCCGCGCGCTCTTCTCCGGCCTTATCGCGCCGCGAAACCCTTCTGAGAGAAAGGCACAAACATGTCCGGCCCATTCGAATGGCTGAACGGCGCCAAGCAGCGCCCCCGCCTTCGCTTCACCGCATGGAGCAAAAACCACACCGGAATCTGCCTGCACAGCAACGGCGAGCAACAACTGCACCGGGCGCCGTCCGGCCGCCCCGCACCGAGCAGGCGCCCCGGCTGCTCCGCGCGCTCGCGACCGCCCCGCGCCTGACGAAAGGAAACCAGAAATGACACTGCCCAGCACCCGCCCGGGCGCCGCGACGGACATCGACGCGCCATCAGCCGAAGAGCTGCGACGGCGCGTCAAACAACTCTCCAAAGAGCACCGAGAAGTCCTCGCCCGCATGCCGAGACGCATCCGAATCTACATGCAGTGTGATCTGTCAACGGTTTTCCGGACGGTTATGCCACGCTCTCGGTGAGGGCGGGCAGGTTCTCGTAGGCGGCGGGGCTGTGGTAGCCGATGCCGCTGTGGCGTCTGAGGGGGTTGTACCAGGCTTCGATGTATTCGAATATGGCGTTGGCGAGCTCCGCTCGGGTGGCCCACTCTCTGCGGTCGAGGAGTTCGACCTGCATGGACGAGAAGAACGACTCCATCATGGCGTTGTCCAGGGCGCAGGCGACTTTTCCCATCGACCCGAGCAGGCCGGCCTCTCTGAGCCGGTGGCCGAAGATCCACGACACATATTGCCCGCCCCTGTCCGAATGGACGACCGTGCCGCGGGGCTTGCGCCGCCAGCGGGCCATGTCCAGGGCGTCGACCACCAGCTCGGCGCGCAGGTGGTCGGCTATCGACCAGCCCACGACCCGGCGGGAGAACACGTCCAGGACCGCGGCGCAGTAGACCTTGCCCTCGTCCGTGGCGTGCTCGGTGATGTCGGTGACCCACAGCTTGTCCGGGCGGTCGGCGGTGAACTTGCGGGCGACCAGGTCCGGGTGGACCGCTTGGGCGGGCTTGTTCCCGCGCCGCCTGCGGCGGTGGACCCCGGCGATCCCGGCCAGGCGCATCAGGCGCCCGACCCGGCGCAGCCCGACCCGAAGGCCCAGGCCCATGCGCAGCTCCGCATGGACCCGCCGGACCCCGTAGGTCTGCCGCGAGCCCGACCAGACGGTTCGGATCACGCCGGTCAGCGCCTCGTCCGCCACCTCTCTGACGCTCGGCGGGCGCGACGCCCAGTCGTAATAGCCCGAGCGGGAGACGCCCAGGACCCGGCAGGCCGCCGCGACGGGGAAACCGTCGTCGGCCAGCTCGTGGACCAGCCGGAAGATCATTTTGGGGTTGGGAGGCTCTCCCTCGCGAAGATCGCCGAGGCCCGTTTGAGGATCTCGACCTCCATCGCCAACACCCGGTTCTCCCGGCGCAGGCGGACCAGCTCGGCCCGCTCGTCGCCCGCGATCCCCTCGTGCCCTCCCTCGCGGACCACGCGCTTGCCCTCCACGCCGTCGGCCTGGGCCAGCCACTTGCGCAACGTCTTCGCGTCCACGCCCAGCTCCTTCGCTGCCCAGGCCACAGGCCGCCCGCCCTCGCGGGCGGCGCGGGCCGCCTCTGTCGCCCTGCGGCGGAACTCCTCCGGATGCGCGGCCATCCGCACTCCCTTCCCGAGGCCCGAGGCCCCGACTCAAAGTGTCCGGAAAACCGTTGACAGATCACCTCGGGGTCGGCGCGCGCTGGCCGGTGCCGGTGCAGGGCGTCGCGCCAGCCGCCGTCCTCGGGCAGCCACAGTCCGCTGTCCACGAGTCTTCTGGCCTGCGCGGGGGTGCCGATCATGGGCAGCGCCGAGCGGGGGAAGAACCCCGACGCGCCTTGTCTCTGCGACCAGGAGCCCGCACGCGTCCACAGGCCGACCGCGGCGTTGCCGGCGTCGATGGCCTGCGGGCAGTCGTAGAACTCGTCCCCGACCAGGAACCACGTCATCCGCCCTCCCTGCCGCGCCGCTCTGCGGTCGCGCGGAACAGCGTGGCGTGGTCGGGGTCCACGCACAGCGGCTCGCCGCACGCGGCGGACAACCGCCCGCGCCCGATGGGACCGTAGACGCGCTCGAACGCCCACTTGCGCGCCGAGACGCTGGTGCGCTCGGCGCGGATCAGCAGGGTCGGGACGCTCTCCCCGGTCCAGATCCAATACCCGCCCGAGAGTTTCACATGCGCGGCGAAGTGCTCTTCGATGGTCTGCGCACGGGGGCGGCTGCGCTCGGAGGCGTCGTTGCGCTCGCGGTTGTAGTGCTTCTCGCAGAGGCTCTTGGCGTAGGCCGGGAGCCCGCACACGGCGACCAAGCAGTGCCGGGGCTTTACGGGGCGCCAGCGGCGGAGCGGCCTGAGCCCGAGCACCCCGTGCCTGGCGGGCTTCTCGCAGCCGTCGAACGAGAAGGGCGCCTGCTGCGGGGGTTCGGGCCGGTGGTCGAAGCAGACATGCGCGGCGATGCGGCGGGAGCCGCTCGGGGGGCCGGGGTTCCACGAGCTTGCGCGCAGGCTGGGGCCGACGTGCTCAGCTTTGACCGCCAAATCGATGCGCCGCTCCCCCGTCTGGTTCCCCCAGCTTCGGGACTGGATCTTGCCGATGAGCATGACCCCGTCGCCTTTGCCTAGGGACTGGGCGCCGTGTGGCGCGAGCTCGCGCCACACGGCGCAGCGGAAGTAGCTGTTGGGTCCGTCCGCCAATTGGCGGGCTTGGGTGTCACACCGCCTGACGCCTGTGGCGACGGCGTCATTGGTGGTTTTCAGGTCGTCTCCGAACGCAGCCCGGAACTTCTTAACCGCCTCTCTCGGATCTGTGCCGAGTTCTTCAAGCACCTGGCGCAGCTCTTCTTTCGCGTCCGCAGACTCTTCGCCCCGTAGTTGCTGGGCGAATTCCTCTGTCGCCCGCCCCGCCCGGTCCCCACAGCGCGCGGCGACTTCCTGCGCGGAGGCGACGGGGCGTTTGGTGGGGGCGCCCATGACGGCTCGGCCCCACGCGGAGGTCTCGGCGTTCATCGCCTCCGAGTCGCGCATGAAAGTGGTCTTGCCCGGATAGGGCTCCCACGGGATCCAGACACCGGGGCGCGGGTCGTCGGGGTTGCGGTCGGCGAGCGCGACATACAGCAGGAACGTGGACGGCACCACTTCGACCACCCGCACCGACTCGCGCAGATCTGCGGGCTGCAGCGAGCCGTCCGGGTAGGCGTGGAAGAACATCGCCAGGCGCTCAGCGACATCGATGTAGTCCGAAGCGAACTTGCTCACAGGCACTCGGGCCTCCCGTCCTCGCCGCGCGCCGCCGCTTCAGGGCCCCTTGCCGCAGCGCGGGCGCACATGATCGCGTTCTTCAGCCACAGCCTGGCGTGCTTGAGCTGGACCTCGTCTATGTCGCCGAACCGTAGATCGCCGTTGAACTCGTCGAAGAACGCCTCGTGCTTGGCGTAGACCAGGGCGAGGTCGTCCGCGAGCTCCGCCATCCTGGTGTGGTTCACCTCGGCCCCCCGCGCTTGCCGCCCACCGGGTGCAGCAGACGGGACTCCAACTGGGCGAGGCGCACGCGCAGCGCGCGGGCCAACGCTCTGTGCAGGTGCGGGAACCTGGCGGCGAAGTCGTGGTCGCGCTGAACTCTGTCGAGCAACCCGCCGTAGTGGGCGGCCAAGTCGAGCAGGGACGGCTCTCTCATCAGGCCCCCAGTCCCCGGACGCGCGACGCGGGTAAGTTCTCCTCGGCCCATCCGCCTTTCGAGGCTTGGATCCTCGTGAAAGAGCGGCCCTCGACCCAACAGCTCCAGGCGACGAGGAAACATCCGAGGATTTCCCAGTTGGTGGTTTTCACGGAGTCGGCGCGGATCCTTCGCGGCCTGTGGTCCAGCGCCAGGATCAGGTCGGCGACGAAGCCCCACCGTCCCGCATCCATGTCCGAGCGGTAGCGCCCGAAGACCTGGCCGCAGATGAGGCGGTTGTGCGTGTTCGACTTCAGCCACCGCTCGGCCGTCGCGCACGACACCGCTGTGACACTGTGCGCGACAATAGGTGAGGGTGTGTTCAGGTCCTCGCCGCGATCTTCGGGTAAAATCATGGGGGTTGCTCCGTTTATTGTTGTTGGGCTGGCTCGGAGTCGAGGGCGCGGATGACGCCTCTCACGAGATCTATGGCCCGTTCGAGAACGGGCCGCAGCGCATGCGCGACCTCGTCGCGCTCACCAGGGGTGCGCGCGGACGCGATCAGGCCCTTCATCGCGCCGAGCACTTCGAAGGCGGATCTGTTCGCATCCGTGAGGAGTTGTTCGAGCGGGGCCACGCCTCTCCTTTCTCTGTCCATCTGTGATAGGGCGGCTCTTGGGCGGAGAGCTCTTCGAGCGAGCGACCCGGCAGCCCGGCGCGGTGCAGCAGGATTCCCAGGTCGCGTTTGGCAATCTGCTCGCATTGCGCGGCAAAGCGCTCGTCTCGTGCGAGCGCGGACAGGACGCACTCGGACTCCGTGCTGCACCTGCTGAACGCGGCCGTGAGCGGGGGCTAAGGGCGCAGGCTGGCTCCCAGCCGGGGCCCTCGGGTTCACGCGCTCGGAAAAGTTGGAAATTTCCCCACTTTCCTCAAGGCCACGCTGCACGGATGCGGCGGTCTCGTGGTCCGCGCCAGGCCTTTTCGCGTGCTCGCGGTTCGAAAGCTCCGGGTCTGCTTTCAGCGACACCGCCAAAAGCGTCCTGCGCTGCTCGCGGGTGAGATGGCGGCGGTGCACGTTGAGCCCCAACGCGAGCGAGCGATTCTGCTCGCCGCTGAGGACTTCGACGGTTTTGCTCGGGCAGCGCAGGCCATGGATCGCCGCGTCGGTCTTCTGCCGGTGGCGCCCGTCCACAACCACGCCCCGCTCGTCGCGGAGGACGAGCACTTGCAAACCGTACGCGAGAATTGAGGCCTCCAAGTCCCGGTACTCCTCCGGCGACTGCGGCGGAAGCGACTGGAACAGGTCCGGGCCGCTCACCCGCGCGCCCCTCTGACGCGACGCTTGCGGATACTGCCGGGGGCCAGGCCCCACGGGTTCGCGTCGCAGGCCGCCTCTCGGCGGTTCGCGCGCATGACCGCCTCGACGTCGGCCTCGGTCAAGCGCCACCGCTTGCCGAGCTTGGAGCCGGGAGCGCGCCGCGCCCGCAGCTCTTTCTCCAACCAGCTCGTGGAGCAGCCGAGCACGGTTGCGGCCTCAGCCGGGGAGTACGTGCGAGGGGAGAGCCTCAGTTCGGGGCGCTCCCCGTCGGGCTGGCCTTTCCCGGTCATCGCCGCGCCTCCGGGCTCGCTTTCGCGAGGATGCTCCCGCGCGTGGTCCCCAATGCCTTCGCCACAGCGGTCAGCTCCCAAAGCTGGAAGGTCTCGGGCGCGCTCAAACGCTTCCGCAGCGTCGTCTCCGACATGAGCGCCGCAGCGGCGACGCGGGGCACCGAGGAGCGTTGAGCGCGAATCAAATCAAGCAAGATCGGCCGAATGACCGCGTCTTCGTGTTTCATGCCGTCGAACAAACCACCCCCACACCCCGGATGCAACATAGAAAGCCCAGGTCAAGGACAAGAATTGCACATGTGAGCAATTTAGCCCCCTCACCGGCGCGCTCACGGGGAAAAAGCCCAGGCCACGGGTGCGCATGGCGTGCCCGCACATTTCGGGCCGAGATTGCACACCTGTGCATTACTGAGACCGGGGCCGCTGTCCGCGCAAAATCAAAGTGATTCATATCACTCATTTTTTTATAAAGTGCTCAAAAGCAAGTTTTTCCCGATACATGACGGTTTTATGCACATTTGAGCACAGAGAGCGCGTCAGAAGGTCAGCAACCCGGACCAGGGCGCGAGTCCGGCACCGCAGAGTTGGAACCTAGTGTGGTGGAAGAAGAACCCCGAGAAGAGGGCGCCGCCCCGGACCTCGGATACGCGGTCCCCATGGAACACGCGGCCCTCTTCAACAAGCATGTGGGCGCCGAGATCGCCCTATGGCGCAGGGTGCTCGACATGGGCCAAGACGAGTTCGCCGCGATGGTCGGCATCGAGCGCTCGCGGCTCTCGAAGATCGAGAACGGCAAGCTTGCCGCGCGAATGGACGAGTTCCTGGCGGTCGCAGCCCTAGTCGATACTAATGTCGTAGATCTCTTGCAGCCCGCTTACCACCGCTACCACGGCCAGATAAGCACGAAGAGCGGCCCTGCTCTGCCGGGAGCTTAGCACCTCGAACGGCCCAAACACGTCGAAAACCGTGATCTTCCGGTCCTCGCCCGCCCGCACCTCGGCAACCTTTTCGGAGAGCCGCTCCAAAAGCGGGACCGTCCTCGGATCAGCCCGCAGCCGTGCCGACACCGCCTCGAACTCGCTCAGCCGCCTTCCATCCGAGCGCATCGTAAAACCCCTTTTCGTGTCAACCTCCCCGCCTGCCCCCCTATTGTCAAGAAAGGCGGCTCGTGGAACCTCGGGGGTTCCGCGAGCCGCCGCTTGCCCGAACTACCGCCTCGTCATCAAAGGGCCGCAGACTCGTCATCGCCCGCGGGCGCAGCGACACCGCAATGCGGACACAGGCGCTCTTCCACCCTCGGCGAAGTGG
This sequence comes from Segniliparus rotundus DSM 44985, assembly GCF_000092825.1. Taxonomy (NCBI): domain Bacteria; kingdom Bacillati; phylum Actinomycetota; class Actinomycetes; order Mycobacteriales; family Segniliparaceae; genus Segniliparus; species Segniliparus rotundus. The sequence goes on from NC_014168.1 coordinate 2,147,087, forward strand.
CGCCGCAATGCGGACACAGGCGCTCCTTCGCCCTCGGCGAAGTGGCGCCGCAATGCGGGCACAGGTGCTCCCTGGCCGTCTTCGAGGCTGGCCCCCGTCGCAGCCGTTCGGACTCCCCCTGCCCTTCGCCGTCGGACCGCTTCACAGAATCTTGAACCATGCTCTAGCCATTTCTCCTTGTAATCCGATACCCCACCGTTCGTCGCCGACCGCCGGGAACTGTACGCTTCCGGATCGTACACAGTAAACATTTTTAATGCAATAGCAACATTATAATCTGTTAATTCACATTTAACGTCGAAAAATAACATTTTCTGTCTGTCGATAGTAGGATTGGCAACGTGCGAAGACTGGCAGACGCGATGGCGGACAACCTGCGTGGGCTGGCGGCCAAGCGGGGGCTCAAGTACACCGAGATAGCCGCGCTCACCGGCATCCACCCCGTCCACGTCAAACGGCTGTTGAGCAAAGAGACCAAGATGAACGTGGACGCGGCGCACATCTTCGCCCACCACCTCGGCACGGACGTGGTGGCGCTCGTGGCGGCTTCGCTCGAAGACGTGCCCGACCTACCCACACGCGCTGACGAGGAGGAAGAGCGAGCGGCCATCGGGGACGAGATCCTGCGTGAGGCGATCGGGCGCGGCGAGAATGCACCCAAAAAGCCGCGGAGATGGAAAAAGGACTGACAACCGCATGAGCACACTCAACGCGTACGTCCCCCCGGCGCTTCTCAACCAGATCGCCTCCCTCGTCGTGGCCGCGACCGCCGCCGTCCTACTCGCTGCCGCAGCCCGAAGGAAGCGCTCCTCAGCCAAGGCCCGGTTCACCGCAGGCCTGGTCGCCGCCGCCGCGGGGCACCTTTCCCTGCTGTCCTACATGGCAGTCGGCCCGTGGTTGCACCGCCACGCGGGCTTGATGAACCTCCCCGTCTTCTGCGGATACTCCCTCCTGGTCCTCTCCTCCTACCTCTACGGGACCGACACATGGCGCAAAGTGGTCGATTACGGGGAAGCCAGAAGCGTCTGGCCGCGCATCGCCGTGGCCTTGACCGCGATATCCATCGTCGGCATGAGTGTCGTCTATTTCGGCACCAAGCTGTGCAACCAGGCCATACCCGATCCGGGGAGCCATCACGGCGCGTGGAGCTTCGCCGCGGTGCTCCTGCAGACAACGGGCCTGCTGCCCACCCACGTCGCGGCCGGCGTGTACGCGCGCAAGCACCTACCGGGCCGGAGAATGAGGACTGCGCGAAGGCTCCTGCTCGCCTACGCGGGCGCGGGCGTTCTCTTCTCCCTGCTCATGATCTCCATCCGATTCAACACCCCCTTGCTGCGATGGGGCAAAGAGCCCATGTACCTCACTGCGGCCGTCCTGCAGTTCATCAGCCACGCCAGCCTCGCGGTCGCATCATGGAGTTATAGCGAGAAAGCACTGGGCGACGACGACTGAAAGCCCGGACACAAAACGCGACGAGCTTAAGAAGACGAACAACCACCGCCCAGCGGCCCCGCCAAAACCATGTTGACCCGGTCAACAAACCAGCCGTAAACACCAGGAGGCAAAAGACCCCGAAAAGCACTGCGCTAACCTGAAATCGCTGATAAAACCGCGCGACCTGCAAGGAAACCGGGAGTTCGAGTCCCCTCAGCTCCGCAAGAGAACACAGCGCGGGAAGACAACAGAGTGCGGGCGGGCCGGAAATTTCCGGCCCGCCCGCACTCTGTTGTCTGGATCAGTGCCTTGTGGCTCAAGCCCCGACGAGGTTGAGCCTTACTTCGTCCAGCGGTCTTTGCCGTCAGAGCCCTTCGAACAGGTCAGCTTGGCGCCATCGCTCGCGGTCGCGGACTTGCCTTCCTGCTCCTTTGCGCAAAACTGACCGGGGGTCGCGCTGTCGGCCGACGTCCAGCGGTCTTTGCCGTCAGAGCCCTTCGAACAGGTCAGCTTGGCGCCATCGCTCGCGGTCGCGGACTTGCCTTCCTGGTCCTTTGCGCAAAACTGACCGACGCCCGGCTGCGGGTCGGCCGACGCGCTCGGGGCGGAAAAACCGCCCAACAAGGCCGTGCCGACAAATAAAGAGGTCATGAACTTTTTCATCGCACCATCTTTCTCGATATGTGACGAGCCTCTCCGGCTCGTGCGCACAGTACCACGGCGCTTTCGCCCTTCCGTTCTCGCGCATACGGCACACTGCGGTTAGAGCGGCACTTGCGTGGCACAGCCCATACCTGTTTTAGCCTAGAAGAGACATGTGCGCCCTGCTAAGATTTTCCGCAGTGAGTTGTGTCAATTCAATTAACATGGATGGTCTCTTTTCCGGGGCCTGGAAATGCACGGTGAAAGGCGGCGTGATGAGCCAAGGCGGCGGTGAGGCCCGCAAAGAGCGCAAGCCGGGTTTGCTGAAGCAAAAGTGGCTGTACATCGTGGCTGTTCTTGTCGTCGCCCTCGTCGCGCTCGCCATCGACCGAATCGACAGCATGTATTTCCAGACGACGAACGACAAGGCCACGCCGAAAAACGCGGGCGACGTCGTGAAATTCATTCCGAAACACGTCACGTTCGAGCTCACTGGCGACATGGGCGGCAGCGGACAAGCCACCTACCTCGATGTCGACGCGCAGCCGCATGACGTCACGTTGACCTCGCTGCCCTGGTCGTACACCGAGACGACCTATCTCACCACTGCCTCCGCCACCATCGTCGCGCGTGTTCAGGGCGACAACCTCACCTGCCGCATCCTCGTGGACGGCGTGCTCAAAAAGGAGAACTCCTTGACGAACCCCGGCGCAACAGTCACTTGCGTGGTCTTGTCCGCATGAGCCAGCCGATCAGCGCGATCCCGCCCACGAAGAGGCCTTTTTTCGCGAAGACCATCCGCGCCCTCGCGGTGCCTGTCATCATCTTCTGGTTGCTCTTCGCCGCCGTGGTGGAGATCTTCCCGCCGCAGATCGACACTTCCTCCATCACGCTCGCGGGACCGATGGTCCCGCTCGACTCGCCATCGCAGAAAGCGATGCTGCACATCGGGGATGTGTTCCACGAGTCCACGTCCACCAGTATCGTCATGATCGTCCTGGAGGCCGACGGGCGCAAACTCGACGCCCAGGACCACCAGTACTACGACGACTTGCTCCGGAGGCTGCAAGCGGACAAAAAGCACGTCCAGTACGTCATGGACCTGTGGGGGAAAAAAGTCACGTCCGCCGGCGCGCAGTCCAACGACGGCAAATCCGCGTACGTGCTGGTGCGCCTGTCCGGCAACATCGGCGAGGCGGAGGCCACCGAATCGGTGAACGCGGTGCGAAACCGCGTTTGGGCCGACACGCACCCCCAGCAGTACCCGAACACGCCAGGGCTCAAGCCAGTTCCGCAAGGGCTGAAAGTCTACGTCACCGGGCCCGCGGCCCTGGCTTCGGACACGATCCAGGTCGCCACCGACAGCATGCGATGGATCTTGTATCTGACGCTGTTCATGATCATCGTGCGGATGCTGCTCCTCTACCGATCGCCCATAGCCGCAATCCTGCAGTACGTCGTGGTGGTCACCGAACTGCTCGCGGCCCGGGGCTTGGTCTCGGCCCTGGCGAACATGCACTTGATCCCGATCTCGACCTTCGCGGCGAACTTCGTGGTGACGATTGTCCTCGGCGCGGGGACGGACTACGGGTTCTTCCTGGTCGGACGCTACCGCGAAGCCCGCGCCCAAGGGCAAAGCAACGAGGACGCCTACTACGACGCCGTGCGCGGGGTCACGCACGTCATTCTGGGCTCTGGCTTCGCGGTGACCGGCGCGATGTTCTGCCTCGGCTTCACCCGTCTGAACTACTTCAGCACGATGGCGGGAGCCTGCTGCGTGGGCATGCTGCTGACCACGCTGATCGCCCTGACGATGGGCCTGGCGATGCTCGCCTTGGGCGGCAAGTTCGGCTGGTACGACCCGAAGCAACAGGCTTCGAACAGGGGGTGGCGCAAGGTCGGCGCCATTGTCGTCCGGTGGCCGGTCCCGGTGCTCGCCGCGAGCTCGGTCCTGGTCGTCATCGGAGCCGTCACCGTGTTGACCTACCACGTCGACTACGACGATCAGCACTCCCAACCGGATTGGACCGCGTCCAACCTCGGCTTCCAAGCCGCCGACCGGCACTTCCCGCCCGGCAAGATGAACACCGAGATGCTCATGGTCGAAGCGGACCACGATCTGCGCAACCCTGCGGACATGGTCGCCATCGAGCGCGTCGCGAAGACGATCTTCCGCGTCCCTGGGATCGCGGAAGTGCAAGGCATCACCCGGCCCGAGGGGCATCCGCTCGAACACGCCACGCTCGCGTACGCGCTCGGCAACAACGCGTCGAACTCCGCGGCGACGCTGGAAGTGACCAAAGACAACATCGCCAAGATGGAGCAGTTGGCCGAGGTCACGACGCACACAGAACTCATCTCGGAGAAACAGCTGTCCGTGCTCAAGGACCAACTCGCCCTCCAAGAAGAGCAAGCGGACATCTCGCACGACTCGCTGGCTTCCGCCCAACGCCTCACTGCTCTGACCGACCAGATCCGAAACGACGTGGGCTATCTCGACGACTATCTGCGCCCGTTCCGAAACTACTTCTACTGGGAGACCAACTGTTGGGAGCTGCCCTGGTGCTGGGTGGGCAGATCGACATTCGACATGTTGGACCAGTTCGACAAACAAGCTGACGAGACCGCGATCAGCATGAACAACGCCCAACGCACAGACGCGCTGCAGCCGAGGATCATCGCGCTCACCAAACAGAACATCGCGCTGACCGAAGAGACGATCGCGCAGACGAAGAAGCAGCTCGATCTGACACGCGAGCAGATCAGCATCCAAAAAGCACAGTTGACGCTGACCGAGTCCGGGCTTCCGGACGCGCTGCCGATAGGGAAGGCATACGACGACGCCCGCAACGACGAGGTGTTCTACATGCCCCCGTCCGCGTTCGTCAACCCGGACTTCAAGATCGGGCTCGAGTTCTTCATGTCCTCGGACGGCAAGGCCACCCGGTTCATCATCACGCACGAAGGCGACGCGCTGAGCGAGGCGGGCGTGCAGCACGCGCGGGCTGTCCTTGAAGCAACCGCGCAGGGCATCAAAGGGACTTCTCTCGCTGGGTCGAAAATTTATCTCGGCGGCGCGGGATCGAATTACATGGACATCCAGGACGCGGCCGATCTCGACTTCGTCATCGCGGCGATCTGCGCCTTCGCGCTGATCTTCTTGATCATGCTGTTCATCACCAAGAGCCTCGGCGCAGCGCTGACCATTGTCGCCACGGTGGCGTTCTCTTACACCGGGGCGTTCGGCATGGGCGTCCTGATCTGGCAGCACATCCTGCACAAACCGCTCAGCTGGCTCGTGCTCCCCATCTCCTTCATCATCATCGTGGCGGTGGGCTCGGACTACAACCTGATGCTCATCTCCAGGTACAAAGAAGAGGTCGCCACCGGAGCCGGGCTGAAGACTGCCCTCATCCGGGCGATGGGATCAACGGGCGCCATTGTCACCACTGCGGGCGCTATCTTCGCGGGCACGATGTTCGGCATGCTCATCAGCCATCTCAACAGCATCCGGCAAGTGGGCACCACCGTCGGCATCGGCCTGTTGATGGACACGCTCCTGATCCGCACATTCGTCACACCGTCCATCGCCACCCTGCTCGGGCGCTGGTTCTGGTGGCCGATGCGGGTGCGTCCCCGCCCAGTCAGCCTGCTCAGGAAGTGAGCGCCGTCAGCCAGTCTCGATCGCCGAGGTCGAGGAGTTTGCCGTTCTTCAGCAAGGACGGCACTCCTTTTCCGCCTGCCTTTTTGAGCTTGGCCAACGACGTCGCAGCTTCGGACTTCGCCGCCGCGACCTGGGCGCCTTGGCGGACGCAGGACGCCGCCGCCCCCGCGCCCACATCGACGGAGATCCGCGCCAAGTCGCCGTTCGAGAGATCAGAATCGCCCTGCTCCTCAGGCTGCACGTCAGGGGCGAACAGCCGGGAGCGGAACGCGGCGAGACGGCCCGGAACCAGGTTCGCGACGCACCGCGCGGCTCCCGCCGCGCGGGAGGAGTAATCCCCGGAGGCGGAAAACTTGTCGAGCTTGTTCACGAAGTGGTAGCGAAGCTTGATCCGCGACGCGCTCGCGGCCTTGCCCAATTCGGCTCCGTACTGCTGGTCGAAGGCGGCGCAAAACGGGCAGAGGAAATCCTCGTACACATCCACCGATGGCACTGGGGACGCGGCGGCCTGCGAACCAGCGAAAGGGGCCGCAGACAAAAGCAGGGCGGCGAGAAGCGCGCGACGCGGTGTGGGCATGGCGACTACTGTATCGCCTGATTTCCCGACGCGCGCAGGTTATCCGAGCAGCTTGCGCAACCAGTTTTTGTCATCCACATCCACCGGCTTGCCGTCCTTGACGACAGTCGGCACGGAGACTTGCCCTGTGCTCTGGCGAAGCTCGTCCGCGGACTGCTCCGCCAGATCCTCAGCGGCGGCGGTCTGAGCGCCGTCCGCGATCGCCGAGACCGCTCCTGGGTCCGCGCCGAGATCGTCGGCGATCTTCGCGAGCTGCTCGTTGGACAGGTCGCTCTTGCCGTGCTCCTTCGGCTGTGTCTCCTGCGCGAACAGGCGCTGGTGCAGGGGGGCGAAATCCTCCGGGTCGCGTTCGAAGAGGGCCAAGGCCGCCCCCGCCGCCCGTGACGAGTAGTCGCCAGAGGCCGACCTCGGGTCGAGAAAGCGCAGCATGTGGTATCGGACGCTGAGTTTTCCGCTCGCCGCGGCTTCGATGAGGCGAGCGCCGAACTCCTGCTCGAACGCCGCGGAATACGGGCACAGATAGTCCTCGTACACATCAATCACCACTGGGGCGCCATCGTCGCCGATCGTCGCGACCGCGGTGTCAGCGGGGTCCGCGCCCGCACGGGGAACCGGAACAACAGACAGAACCAACAGGATCGGCATGAGAAGAACGCGACGAAATCCGAGCACGTTCCTCACTCTACAAAACGGCTGCCAGTTTCACGAGCCTTCTTGGCCGGCCGAAACCGGCGCTCGGCCCTGCCGACTACGACTGCCGCAGAAAGGGTCAGCCCGCCGGCTTCGGAGCCGGGGTCTGCGCCGGGGTCGAGGTCTGCGCCGGGGTCTGGGTCAGGGCCGGGCCGCCGACGATCTTCTGAAGCCATTGGTCGTCGCGCTGCCAGTTCAACGGCTTGTTGTCCTTGAGAACCGTGGGCGTGGAAACCGACTTCGTGAGGCTCTGCAGCTGCTTGATCGCGGCTTGCGCGGAACCCGCCGCGGCCTTCACATCCGCGCCAGAGCGGATGTCCGCCGCCGCCGCGCCGGCTCCGACCGATTCGGCGATCTTCGCGAGCTGGTCGTTGGACAGGTCGCTCTCACTGCCCTCCCTCGGCTGTGTGTCGGCGGAGAACATCTTGGTGTGGAAGGCGAGAAACTTGTCCGGGGCCTTCTGGAACACCGCCAACGCCGCGCCCGCCGCGCGCGAGGAGTAATCCCCCGAAGCCGAGTTCCGGTTCAAAAAGTTCAGCATGTGGTACTGGACGCGCAACTTGCCGTCCTCCACAGCCTTCGCGATCTGCTCCCCGTACGCGCCCTCGAACTCGGCGCAAGCAGGGCACATGAAGTCCTCGTAGACGTCGATCACCGCAGGGGCGTCCGGTTTGCCGACCGACGCGAGCACCGGTTCGAACTTGCCCGGCGTGTCCTCCTTGTACTGCTGCTTGATCCCCCACCAGACGCCGACGGCGAGCGCCACGATCACGACGGTTCCCAGTGCCCAGGGCATCCATTCGCCGATCTTCGGGCTCGGGCCTTTGCGCACAGGCGCTTTCGCGGCGCCCTTCTTGGACTGTGTCTTCGTCTTGATCGTCATCTACGCCTCAGGTTTCTTCGCTCATTGGTTGGCAGGAGCCGGCGATGATTCTAGCGGAGCCGGGAACCGAGAGCGCGGCCCGAGCGCGGCCCACGACCTCGGCGCGACGGCGAGCCAGGCGGCGAGGACGAGGAAACCGGCGTCCCTGGCGATGTCTTTGGCGTAGCCCAAGCCGGTGGCGGAGGGGTCCTCGCCGCCCTTGGAGAAACAACCGCAGTCGATCCGGTAGCCGTGCGCCCACACCCAGACGATGCCCGCGATATAGCTGAGCAGCACCATTGCGCTGACAACCGCTGCAACACGCACACCGAGCCCTGCCAGGAGCAGCACGCCGAGGGCGACCTCCAAGGCAGGCTGCGCGCCCGCGACAGGGCGCACCGCCCAGTCGGGCAAGACCCGGAACGCGGAGACGGCGAGCTCGTTGAGGGTCGGGTCGCCGAAAAGTTTGGGGAGCCCCGCGTAGAGCCAGACGGCCGCAAGCCCCAACCGCGCGGCGGTGCTCACGAACGGCGCACTTCTCGCAAGCCGCGGGCTCGGATCATCTTTCACAGCCGAATGATACCGCTATGACGGCTTTTCGCTTCGGCCGCTGCCGATTTTGCTTGTGCTCTCCTCAGGAAAAATCAGGTATTTTCGACATGTGCCCTGCAACCCTGCCCGCTTTTCCGCCAGGCTCCTCGCCCTCGTGTTGACCGGTGCGGCTCCAGCCCTCCTCTGCGCAGCATGTTCCGGCCCCGCTCCCACTGGGGCCGACGAACGCTCAGGGGTGTTCACCCTGCGGCACGAGCACATCGCGACGCTCACCGGCCCGGCGAGAGACCAGCCTTGCGACATCGACGCGGACCTGTACCTGCCGTCCGACGCCACCTCCGAGCATCGTGCTCCGGCGCTCATTGACTCCCACGGCTTCGGCGCGACAAAAACGCAGGAGAGCCCGATGGACGCGGAGCTCGCCAGGCGCGGGTACGTGGTCCTCGCGTACACCCAGCTCGGGCACGAAGGGTCGGGCTGCCAAATCCACCTCGACGACCCCGACTACGAAGGCGCCGTGGCCAGCCAATTGGTCGACTACCTCGCCGGAGCCCCAGGTCTCGCGTTCGCGGACGCCGAACACACCAAGCCGCTCCCCGCGCTCACCGTCGTGGAAAGCGACGAGCAGGACCATGCGGGCGGCCATACGGCGCACGACCCACGAGTCGGCATGATCGGCGGCTCCTACGGCGGCGAAATACAGTTCATCGCCGCCGCGCGCGACCCACGGATCGACGTGCTCGTTCCCTCTGTCACCTGGAACGATCTGAACCAAGAGCTCGCGCCCAACTTCGCCACGCAGAGCGGCTCCGCGCCGCTGCCGGGCTCGCCCAAGGCGGGGATCGCTGAAAGTCTCTTGCGCAGCGGCGAGCACGATCCGGAAGCCACCTTCGGCTCCGTCGAACAAGGCAACGGCTGCCGCAGGATCGCACCCGTCGCCTGCCAGGCCCTCGTCGAGCTGGGGACACGGGGACAACTCAGCGAGGGCGAACGACAGCAACTGCTGTCCCGGTCGGTGAAAAGCTTCATCGACAAGATCAACGTCCCCGTCCTGCTCGCCCAAGGAGAAGAGGACCGCCTCGCCCCGTTCAACGAGGCGCTCAAAACCTACCAGGCGCTGCGGGAGCGCCATGTGCCCGTGCAACTCCTGTGGCACAAGTACGGGCACGACTCCCCATGGGACCATGGCGGACCGGTCGGAGACTCCGGCTGGAACTTCGACCCGGACAAGGTCGAGCACGCTTTCGCGAGCATGCAAGTGATCCGCTGGCTCAACCATTACCTCAAGGGCGAACAACTCGTGGACACGGGCGCGAGCTTCAACTACTACCGTCCTTGGTCGGACGGGCCAGGGGTCGAGTCGGCTCTGACGTACGGCAGGGCGGCGAACTACCCGGCGGGCCCCGAGCAGTCCTGGTATTTGACCGCTGACGAACAGCTCGTGGGAGTCCCCGGCGACCCGGCACAGGGCCAGCAAGCAGTCACCCGCGAACCAGCCGGGGGGAGCGGACCGGCGAAAACCTTCACCAGCGCGGCGCTCGAACAACCGGTGGACGTCGTCGGAGCAGGAAAACTCGCCGTGTCCATGTCGGCGGGAGCGGGCACAGGCACCGTGTTCGTCGCCCTGCGCGACATCGCGCCGGACGGAACGAGCGACCTGGTCACCAAACTGCCCTCCTTGGCCCGGTTCAGCGGCGAAGGCCCGGTGGTGGTCGAACTCGCCGGTGTCGCGCATCGGTTCGCCCCCGGGCACAAAATCCAGCTCACGGTCGCCGGCGCGGACCCGGCGTACACATCCGACCCCAACCCCGCACCAGTGACGCTGTTCCTCGGGGACTACAGCGCACGGCTGACCTTGCCCACGGCCCCCGCGAACTGACCGCCACAGCGGCGGGCCGGTTAGGCTGCTTCTGTGACCTCTCCGCAATTGCGCCTCATCGCACGGCTCAACCCGTCGGCGGCAGACTCGCGGCGCGGCGTCGTGCGCGTGCACGCCGAAGTGCTCGCGGCATTGGGGTTGCGGGAGTGGGACGCGGTCGAACTGCTCGGAGCCCGGACAACAGTCGCGGTCGCGGGGCTGTCCCCCGTTGGCTTCCCCGCTGGCGTCGCCCTCTTGGACGACATCACGTTCTCCAACACGGGGCTTCGGGAGAACGGCCACGTGGTGGTGAGCCCGATCAGCGTCGTCGGAGCCCGTTCGGCGCAGCTCTCCGGATCAGTCCTCGCCCGAGCCTCGATCACGCCCAACACACTGCGCCGTGCTTTGCTCGGCAAAGTGCTCTCGGTCGGCGACGCCGTCTCGCTGTTGCCACGAGACCTCGGCCCCGGCACGAGCACCGCGTCCGCTGTCGAGTCCCTGACCAGGTCAGTCGGTATCACATGGACCAGTGAACTGCTCACCGTCGTCGCGACCGACCCGCCCGGTCCGGTGAGCGTGCAACCGAATTCTGCAGTGAGCTTCGACGGCGCGGCGGTGCCCGAGCCTGCTCCGCAAGCCGCGTCGCCAACGGCTGCCCCGCCTGAGTCGGCGACGACAGCCCTCGGCACGCGCGCCGAAACGCCGAATGGGATCGGGCCCGCCGTGCGCGACTCGGCCGAGCTGGTCGGGGTCGGCCAGCAAGTCGCAATGCTGCGCGAGTGGCTCGCCCTCGCGTTGGACCAGCCCGAGCTGCTGCGCGCGCTCGGCGTCGAACCCCGGCTCGGCGTGCTGGTCACCGGATCTGGCGGAGTCGGCAAAGCGACATTCGTCCGCTCGGTCGCCCAAGGCAGAGCGCTGGTGGAGTTGGACGGGCCAAGCATAGGAGCACTGGAGTCTCATGCCCGCTCGCAAGCAGTCCGAGCGGCGGCCGCCGAAGCCGCGCGCCAACGCGCCGTGCTCTTGGTCACCGATGTGGACGCGCTGCTGCCGGACGATCCCGACCCGGTGGCAACCGCCATCCTCGACGAACTCACGAGCGTGGTCCGAACCCCCGGCTGCGCCCTCGTGGCCACCACCGCGCACCCGGAAGCAGTGGACCGCCGACTGCGCGACCCTGACCTGTGCGACCGCGCCATAGCGCTTCCCTCCCCCAACAGCCAGATCCGGGAAGACCTGCTGCGCGTCCTTTTGCGCGCCACACCGACCGGAGCATTGGACCTGCACGAGATCGCCCTTGGAGCACCCGGTTTCGTCGCGGCGGATTTGGCGGCCTTAGTCCGCGAGGCGGCGTTGCGCGCGGCGGCGAGAGCAAGCCAATCGAATGCGCCGCCGCTGATCGAGCAACAAGATCTGCGGGGCGCGTTGTCCGTCATCCGCCCGTTGTCCCGCTCCGGCGGCGAAGAACTTGCCGTCGGGCGGCTCACCCTCGACGACGTCGGGGACATGGCGGAGACAAAGCAAGCCCTCACCGAGACCGTCCTCTGGCCGCTGCGCCACCCGGACACCTTCGCCCGGCTCGGCGTGGCTCCACCGCGCGGCGTGCTCCTCTACGGCCCGCCGGGCTGCGGCAAAACCTTCCTGGTCCGGGCGCTGGCCGGATCCGGCCAGCTGTCCGTGCACGCGGTCAAAGGGGCCGAGTTAATGGACAAATGGGTCGGCTCGTCGGAAAAAGCGGTGCGGGAGCTTTTCGCGCGGGCCAGGGACAGCGCGCCCTCTCTCGTGTTCCTCGACGAGATCGACGCCCTCGCCCCCAAACGCGGCCAGTCCTCCGACTCCGGTGTCGCCGACCGCGTTGTCGCGGCCCTGCTCACCGAGCTCGACGGCGTGGAGCCGCTGCGCGACGTCTCCGTGCTCGGTGCGACGAACCGCCCAGACCTCGTGGACCCGGCCCTGCTGCGTCCAGGACGGCTGGAACGTTTGATCTATGTGCCGCCGCCGGACGCCGAGGCCCGAGAGGCGATTTTGCGGGCCACCGCCAAAGGTGTGCCGCTCGCCGACGACGTGGCGCTCAGCGAGCTGGCCGCGCAGCTCGAAGGCTACTCAGCCGCCGACTGCGCCGCCGTCCTTCGTGAAGCCGCGTTGACCGCGATGCGCAGAGACATCGAGGCGGCCGACATCACGAGGGCGGACGTCGAAGCCGCGGTCCGCGCGACACCAGGTTCGCTCGACCCTGGCCAAGTGTCTCACTTGGCGGCGTACGCGCAGGCACGGCAAAGCTAGGAACGAGCGTTCAAGCTCGACATTCTTCCATGCTGCAGAGCGCAGCTTGCGGCACGCCGCTCGCGAGTTGACAATGACGCGCAAAAAGAAGTTGGAAGTGAAGTAACGACTGAACCCTGAAAAAGGAACCAGGCCAGAGGATGCAATCCTCTGGCCTGGTCTTTCGTAGCGGGGACAGGATTTGAACCTGCGACCTCTGGGTTATGAGCCCAGCGAGCTACCGAGCTGCTCCACCCCGCGCCGGGGACGCTCTCACGAGCGCGGTTTTCGAGTATACCGGCGGGGCGTGCGCCTCGCAAACCCGCAGCTGAGCCTGAGGATCAGTTGGGGAGGCTGGCAAGATCGGCGACGCCTTTGCGGAACTCGACGACCGCGTTCTGATACGCATGCACCGCAGCGCTATAGGCGTCCATTGCTTTCTGTTGGTTGGCGAGCGCTTGGCCGATTCTGGCGAAGTCGCCGCTCTTCTCGGCCTCGTCCAGCTTGGCTTTTGCCGTCTCGACCGCGCCTTGGGCGGAGCCGAGGGACTGCTGGGCGGAGTCCAACGCCTGGCCGAGCGCTTGCAACCTGGCTTGGGCCTGGGGCTTTGTCTGCTGCGCTGGCTCCGGGGACTGCTGCGCGGGCGGGGGCTGCTGCGCGGGCGGCGAGCTCGGCTGCTGCGCTGTGGCGACAGCGCTCAGGTCGGCATTGATGCCCGCCTGCCCGAGCGCGTCCTGCAACGCGTCGGCGACCTTGGACTGGAAACCGATCTTGCCGTTGAAGTACACCACGACTTTGTACAAGAGCGGGAACGCCGCGTCCCTGCTCTTGACCTGGAAGTAGATCGGCTCCAGGTAGAGCAAGCCACCGTCGCCCACCGGCACGGTGAGCAAATTGCCGTACAAGGGGTCCACCACGTTGACCCTGGGGCCGATGTCGTTGCTGACCGTCGGCCGGGTTTCGTTCGCGACGTTGTTCGGCCCTGGTATTTGCGGGCTGGGAGGCAGCTGTTTGATGTAGATCTTGCCGTAGTCGTCGGGGTCTGAGGCGACCGCGATGTGCGCTGCCAGGTATTGCTGGTTCTGCGGGGTCATCACCGTGGTGAGCTGGAACGAGGCCCGGCCCTGGTGCGCCGGGTCGGGATCGGAGGCGACCATGTAGTAGGGCGGCTGGTTCGCTTGGCCCACGCTCTGCCCGATGCCCGCTGGCTCCAGCGGAACCGCCCAGACCGCTGTCTGGTCGAAGAAGACGGTGGGATTGTCCACATGGTACCGGGTCAGCAGCTCGCGCTGGACCTTGAACAAATCCTCCGGGTAACGGAAATGCGCTGCCAACTGGGGAGGGATTTGGCTCTTGGCTTTCACCAGGCCGGGGAAAACTCCCATCCAAGCTTTGAGCACCGGATCCTTGTCGTCCTGCTGGTACAAGGTGACTGTCCCGTCGTAGGCGTCGACGGTGGCCTTGACCGAGTTGCGGATGTACGAGACCTGGTCGGCGAGCTGGCTTTGCCGGACAGCAGAGCTGACCTGGGCGTCAAGGGTCGCGTCGCGCAGCGAGACAGGCTTGGAGTAAGGGAATTGGGCGAGGGTGGTGTATCCGTCCACAATCCATTGGATGCGTCCGTCGACCACGGCGGGATACGCCTTCTCGTCCAAGGTGAGCCACGGGGCGAGCTTGGCGACGCGCTCGCGCGGGTTGCGCACGAAGAGCAGCTTCGAGCTGTCCGTGATCTGCTCGGAGCGGAAAAAATTGAGCTCCCAGTACTTGACGGCGAACGCGAAACGGTTCACGAAGCCGCCGAGCGGCACGCCGCCCGCGCCTCGGTAGGAATACCACGGGGCCCTCTCCTGGTCGTACTCCTGGGCGGGGCCGCCGACAATGGCGTAGTCGGGGTCCGAGGCCGCGATGAGCGGGCCGTAGTACACCCGAGGCTCGGACACCCGCAGCGCGGGGGGGACGGAAGGGTCGTCCTTGGTGTAATTCGAGAGGTCGCTCACGGCGAAAACCGGCAATCCGCCCTGTGTGACCCCTTGCGGGGCCTGCCCTTGGGCCGGACTCGCGTCGCCCTGCTCGTTCACCTGGTTGGCCGGGGCCGCGACGAAGCCGTTCCCGTGCGTGTAGACCAGGTGCCGGTTCTGCCAGTTGGCCTGATTCCCGGTGAGATTGTCGCTGGAGAGCTCGCGAACTGCGACGATGTAATCGCGGAGTTGACCGTCCACCTGGTACCGGTCGAGGGCGAGCTGCTTCGGGAAGCCGTAGAAGGACCGGCTTCGCTGCAGCTGGGTGAAGGTGGGAGACAGCAGGTTGGGGTCGAGGACGCGCAGATGGGTCAGCGTGTTCGTGTCGTTCTGAACGCTTTTGGCGAACTCTTGTTTATTCTGCGGCGCGGCCCAGTCCACCGTCTTCACATCGCCTTCGGTGAGTTTGAAGGCAAGCTTGGTGGCTTCGATGCTCCGCTTGATGTAGTCGTGCTCCACTTCCCGCGCGTTGGGCGTCGCGGTGAGCCATTGCACGGTCGCGGGCCACGCCATGCCGACGAGGACCGACGACAGGACCATGAGCGCGGTGGCCAACGCGGGCACCCGCAAATCGCGGAGCACGATGGCGGAGAAGAACGCTGCCGCGCAGATCATCGCGATCGCGGTGAGGATGAGCTTCGCCGGAAGCACCGCCGTGATGTCGGTGTAGCCGGCGCCGTTGAACAGGGCTTCCCTGCGGGTCGAGAACAACAGCTCGTACTGGTCGAGCCAATACCCGACTGCTTTGAGCAGGAAGAAAATGCCCGCGATGACAGCCAATTGGACCCGTGCGGCCCGTGTGAGCATGCCGCCGGCGCGGGACGGGCGAATGCCGTCGAACAGGTAGTGGGTGACCAGGTTCGCCAAGAAACAGACGACGGCGACGACTTCGAGCGTGCCCAGGATGAAAACGTAGAACGGCAAGGCGAAGGCGTAAAAGCCCAAGTCGTGATGGAACTGGGGGTCTTGGACCCCGAACGAGGAGCCGTGCAGGTACAGCTCGATGACGGGCCAGTTGGCCTGCATGAGGAAGCCCGCGAGCATGCCGAACAGAGCAGGCATGCCGACCCCGAACAGCCGGACAGAATTCTCCACCACAGCGCGGTAGCGGGCGATCGGGCTCTCGGCGGACACCGGGATGAACATCGGCCGGCTGCGGTACGCGAACCAAAGCGAGGTGAAGACCAAACCGCCGACCAGCACCGACGTCGCGAGGAAAGCCACTGCCCTGACGCGCAGCACGGTGAGGAAGACCGAGGTTTGGCCAAGCTCCTTGAACCAGAGCCAATCGGTGTAGGGGCCGACGAGTTTGAGCGAGACGAAGGCCGCCACCACAAGCACGCCGACGATCATCGACATGGCCCGCACGCGCCGGGGTACAGTCCGAGGGCTCATTCGCTGCCAGCCTGCGCAGCCGTGTTCGTGTCCACCACGACAACCACTCTACGGAAACCATCTGTCAGGACTGCGGGCAGCCAGCCTCAACACGAGGGAACGGGCCGGCCGGCCCGCAGATCGTCCAGCTCGCGCACGGCGTCGTGGAGGGTGGCGACTTTCACCACGCGCATGCCTGCGGGGATGTCTGTGCTCGCCTCGGAGCAGTTGTCGGAGGGGACGAGGAAAACTGTCGCGCCGTCTCGGCGGGCCCCGAGCATCTTGTGGGTGACGCCGCCGATGGGGCCGACCTTGCCGTCGGGCTCGATCGTGCCAGTGCCCGCGATGTCCTTGCCGCCGGTGAGCTCGCCAGTGGTCAGCTTGTCGATCACGGCGAGGGCGAACATCAGCCCGCCGGAGGGGCCGCCGATCTTCGCCGGGACGGCGATCCGCACATGGAAAGGCACGTCGGCGGCGAGCCGCATCTGGACGCCGATCCGGCCTTTCGACGGGTCGTTCTCCCGCGGCGCGAGAACGAGACGCGCGCTGCCGAGCGTGTCGCCCCGCTGGTATTGCACGACGACGGCTTCGCCCGCTTTGCGGGCGGCGACCGCCTTGGACACGTCTTCGAGCGTTTTGGCCGCCGCGCCGTCGACAGAGACGAGCCAATCGCCGGGCCGCAAGCTGCCGTCGGCGGGCGAGCCGGGCAGGATTTTGGCCACTCGGACCCGCAACGGATACCCCAGCTCGCCAAGGGCGGCCGCCTCGGCGGCTTCCTCGGAGTTGGAGAAATCGGCCGCGTTCTCTTGCTCGACTTGCTCTCTCGGCTTGTCGGAGGGATACACCTCTTCGCGCGGGACGAGCTCCTCGTCGCCAGAGAACCACAGGCTCATTGCTTGGAACATGTTGAGCTGGTCGGCCGCGGACACCGTCACCAACCGCAGTTTGCCGCTCGTGGGGCTGGCCTGCTTGCCCGTCACGGTGACCACCGGGGCTCCGGTGTCCTTGCCGTTGTCGTCGATCCCGTCGCCGAGCAAGTCCAGGGTCGGACCAGGTCCGAGCGCGACATAGGGCACTTCGATCGAGCCCGCGATCACGAGGAGCGCCGCGAAGGCGAGCCCCGCCGCGAGAACGGCCGTGATTCGTTGGAGAACAGGACTGCCCAGGAAACGAGCGGGCTGGTCATGCGGCCCAGTGGTCATCGGGCAACCGTATCAGGTTCGCTCTGGGCAGAACCACAAGCAAAACGAAAGGCGTACCCTTGAACGAATGACAACGCCGCTCTTTGCCAGGAAGGACGAGGTGACCCTGTGAGCAAGCCACCATTCGGATTCTCCGCTTGGGAAGGCGGCGACGGACTCGGCGAGGGCGGGCCTTTCGGCCGTTCCTCCGGTTTCGACCCGAGCGACATCGGCAAGATGCTGTCCCAGCTCGGTGAGACGTTCAGCAAACTCGGCCAAGCGGCGAGCGGCGGAGCCGAAGCCCCGGTCGTCGATTACCAAGCGGTCTTGGACGGCGCGAAGAAAGCGGCGGGCAAGAGCCAAGCTCCGAAAGAGGAGCATCAGAAGGCCGTCGCCGACGCGGTTCGGCTCGCAGAACTTTGGCTCGACGAGGCCACAGCTCTTCCGACCGGAGTGAGTTCGACGGCCGCGTGGTCCCCCGCCGACTGGCTGGACAACGTGATCGGCTCCTTCCAAGAGCTGTGCGACCCCGTCATCGAGCGGATGGCGGGGGTCTGGCAGGACAACGTGCCGCACGAGGCTGCTGAAATTTTCGGCCCCATGCTCGCCATGGTCTCCCGACTGGGCGGATTCGCGTTCGGCGAGCAGTTGTCCCAGGGGCTCGGCGGCATCGCGGGCGAGGTGCTCGCCGCCACGGAGATGGGGATGCCGCTCGGCCCGGCCGGCGTCGCCGCGCTGGTGACCGAGAATGTCGCCGAATTCGGCGACGGCCTGGAACAACCCGCCCAAGAAATCCTGGTGTACTTGGCGGCCAGGGAGGCGGCGCATCATCGTCTGTTCAGCCATGTGCCGTGGTTGAAGCCGACCATGCTGTCGGCGTTCCAGAGCTACGCGCGGGGCGTCCACGTCGAACTGCCGGACTTCCAGTCCGCCGCCGCGGGGCTCGACTTTGCGGCGTTGCAGGACCCGGAGCAGATGCGCGAGCTGTTCGACCCGGCCAAATTCGAGCTGAAACCGACCGAAGAGCAATTGCAGGCGCTCAGCCGTCTCGAGCATTTGCTCGCCACAGTCGAAGGCTGGGTCCGCGCGGTCGTCACGACAGCGCTCACCGACCGCCTGCCGAGCACGGCGGCCCTCGACGAGATGATCCGTCGCCGGGCCGGCGGAGCGGGCAGCGCCGAAAAGGCGTTCGCCACCTTGCTCGGGCTCGAGCTGCGCCCCAAGAAATGCAATGAGGCGACGCGGCTCTGGCTCCAGGTCGGCGACAGCGTCGGCGCCGACGCGCGAGACCGGCTTTGGGAGCACCCCGACCTCATGCCCACCCAAGAGGAGCTGGACCACCCCGCACGAGTGGTGGACCGCCTCCTCGCCGAGGACGAGGGGCCGGGGACTGCCGCATCCTGAACACGGCGTCCTCGCCGCCCGGCCCGTGAGCGGCGCAGGTTGTGGACAGCCTGTGGACAAAGAATTCGACTTCGGGCGCTATCGCTGACAAAGTGCGCAGCATGGCGACAACGTGCGGCAAATTTCCTGTCCATCACCGCGCAGAATCGGCTTTCCGGCCCACCTCGTCGCAGAGGTGCGCGGGCTTGCTGCGGCTGCGCACCGGCGTGACCGCCTTCCCTCGCGCGGACGGGAGCATCCAGGTGGGCTGCTCGGAACGATCAGGCTTGCGCCTGCGGCCTCCCTCCTCGCTCGACCAGCGGAGCTGCCTGAAATTGCTCTCGCTCCTGGAAGCGGGCCGCACCGCGGCGCAACTGCGCGGCGCGGCGAAGCAAGAGGGCGCGGAGCCCAAAGCGGCAGAGGAGCTTGTCGCGCACGTCCGCATCGCAGGTCTGCTCGCCGCGGCGGACGAGGAGAAACCGGCCCGTGTCCATGTGCACGGCTCGGGGCCGCTTGCGACTGGCTTGCGCAGCGCGCTCGAAGAGGGCGGAGCGCTGGTGACTGCCACATGCGAGGCTCCCCTGCGCGGCGGCATCCCCGAGCACAATCCAGAACTCGTCGTTCTCACCGACCGTGTCGCGCCCGACCCGGCTGTCGTGCACCAGCTGCTCGTGGCCAGCGCGCCGCATCTTCGAGTCCGCCTGGTGGACGGCTGCGGCCAGATCGGCCCGCTGGTGCTGCCGGGCCGGACGAGTTGCCTCTGGTGCGAACAGCACCACGCCTCGGACGCGGACCCTCTCTGGCCGGAGCTGCTGCGCCAACTCGGCGCCGCAGCGGGCCGCGCGGAGATCAAAGTGGTCCGCGCGGCGCTCGCCCAGGCAACAGTCGAAATCGATCACACCATGAGGTTTTTGCGCAGCCGACGGCCTGTGCCCCCACCGCGAGCGCTCGGCGGGGTCGTCGAGCTCCGCCACGACGGGCTCCTCTCACCGCCGAGGAAAGCGCCGGCACATCCCCGGTGCGTGTTCCACACTGTCCTCCCGCACCTGGGTTTGCCCCTTCGCCAGGACCGGCAAACCGCTCCTCGTCGGGATGTATCTCACAGATGCTCCCCTGTTGGGACTGTAGTATCAAATGTCTATGAATGACATCTCCCGCGGCAGTTTCCGGCGGACCACAAAGATTGCTTCATTCGGTCTGGAGGTCGCAGGACGCGGCATGCTTGGCTTCGGGAAAAAACTCGCGGGCCAGGACAAGGAGACTGTCAACGCGGAGCTGTTGCAAAAGTCCGCAGAGCAGCTGTTCTCTGTGCTCGGAGAACTCAAGGGCGGGGCGATGAAGATGGGCCAAGTGCTGTCGGTCTTCGAAGTGGCCGTGCCCAAAGAATTGGCCGAGCCGTTCCGCGAAGCCCTCGCGAAACTGCAAGACGAAGCGCCGCCCATGCCGGCGAAGAAAATCCACCAAGTGCTCGACCAGCAGCTTGGGACGAAATGGCGAGAGCGGTTCCAGTCTTTCGACGACGCCCCTTCCGCGTCCGCGAGCATCGGGCAAGTGCACCGGGGGGTCTGGTCGGACGGGCGGCCGGTCGCGGTCAAAGTGCAATACCCTGGCGCAGACCACGCCCTGCGCAGCGACTTCAAAACGATGCGCAGGCTCACTGGAGTCTTCAAAGCCGTCTCCCCAGGCACCGACTTCGACGCGATCATGGACGAAATCGACGAACGGGTCGAAGAAGAGCTGGACTACCGGAGCGAGGCGAGCAACCAGCGCCACTTCGCGAAGATCTTCGCGGGGGACTCTGACTACCTCGTCCCCAAGGTGGTGGCGAGCTCGCCCAAGGTGATTGTTTCCGAGTGGGTCGAAGGGACCTCGATGCGAAAGATCATCGCGAGCGGCTCTCAAACCGAGCGTGACCACGCCGCGGCGCGGCTCTGGGATTTCCAGTTCGCCGCTATGGAGCGCGCGAAACTGTTGCACGGCGATCCTCACCCAGGAAATTTCATGTTCTTGCCGGACGGGCGAATGGCCGCCCTCGATTTCGGGACGTGCGCCCCGTACCCAGAGGGCGTTCCCAGCTGGATCGGCGAAGTCGTCACCCTCGCCCTCGACGACGACTACGACGGCGTCGTCGAAGTGATGCGCAGGCATGATTTCTTCCGGGCCGGGTATTCGGCGACTCCCGAACAGGTCCGAGGGTACCTGCGGCCGCTGTGCGATCCGCTGCACACGGAAGACTTCCATTTCAACAGGTCTTGGGCGCAGGAGACGGCGAACCCCTACACCGACGTCCGGGGGGAGAACTGGCAGACCGGGAGGCAGATGAACGCCCCCGCGAGCCATTTGCTCCTGTTCCGGGTCATCAGCAGTTGCGCTGCGATCAGCGCACAACTCGACGCCCGAGTGCCGCTGCGCAGCATCGTGAAACAGTGGAATCCTTCCTGGAGATGACGGGAAAGGACCAGGTCATCGCGCTGACCGGGCCGCCAGGAGCTGGAAAAAGCACTGTCGCCAACCTGCTCGCCGAACGGTTCGCGCTGAGCGTCCACCTGGTCGGGGACGCTTTTTGGCACTTCATCCGCTCCGGTTTGATCCTCCCCCACCTCCCGCAAGCGCAGCGGCAGAACGAAATCGTCACACAAGCTGGAACGCGGCGTGTGCCGGTTGCGCCCGTGAACAGGCGCCGCTGGGGCGCTCACGCGCAAGCAACGCGCGAGCGCCCCGGTGAGCGCTCACGCCCCGACAGCTTCGGCGACAAGCTTCTTCGGCCTGCCCCGAGGCCTTTTGCGGGCGATGACCTCCCCCTGGTGGAAGATCTCCCCGCCCCACACGCCCCAGGGTTCGCCCCGGCGCAACGCCTCCGCGAGGCAGGCTTCGCGGACAGGGCAAACCCCGCAGGACTGCTTGGCGAATTCGAGAGCGGCGGGCTCTTCGGCGAACCACAGGTCTGGGTCTAATGCCTCCTGGCAGGGCAAACCAGGGCCGACGGTACGTGAGGCAAAACCTTCCAGCTGCGCGACTGGGAACATGATGAACTCCTTGGACAAAAAATCGGGAAATCGACGGTGTCGTCGTGAGCAGCGCTGTCGCAACACCTGTCAGGTGGGGGCGAGAGCCTGCTGCGGACGGAAACAACAAGTGGGCACGAGAGGCGAAACAACGGCCAGATCAAAAACAGGCGGCGCTGCCCAGAACCCCAGGCAGGTGCTCGAATCGGTGCGGCTACGACAAAAACTTCAGGTCAGCGGCAGAACGGCTGACGACTGTTCGCGAAATTACGAACGCGGCAGACGGCGCCCGCGTTCCGGAAGAGCCGAACGCTCACCGGGAATCACACGCCCAAACGCCTGCGCCAGGCCGTCGCGCGCAGACACCGCCCGCGGGGAGAGCCAAGACCCATGGGGCTGCGGTTTCGCCTGGGAATCGCGCAGGCCTTGGAGGTTCTCGGTCCCGATCACGGCAGCCTGCATCGCGAGCGTGCTCACAGCGGTGTTGCTCATATCGGTCGTACCTCCTACAGATCTCCGCGGAACCTCAGGATAACGAGTCCTCCACGACTTCTTTGCGATTATTGTAACGAGCGCCGCAAAAGTGCGCAATCAATTTTTGATCAGGCTTTTTTCCGCTCCGTTCGAGCGGAGCGGCGCGAGGAAGCGCGACGGCCGGGCGGCCCGGCCGTCGCGCTCGCAGTACCACGAGAGCACAAGACGTGTCCGTGCCCGCGTGATGCCGACGTACAGCAGCCTGCGTTCCTCGGCCACCGCGTCAGCCCCGGCGGCGCTCGCCCACCCGAGCGGCAGAACCCCTTCGACGAGGCCGACGAGGAAGACCGCTTCCCATTCCAAACCTTTGGCCGCGTGCAGAGAGCACAAAGAAACGCCGCCCTCTCCGGTGGGGACCCCCCGCGCCCGCAGCGCCCGCTCGAACCGCGCGGCGTGGGTGTTGGCCCGGAAAAGGACGGCGATCTCGCGGGCGGGCACGCCGTCGCGGATCAGGCCGACGATCTCGTCCGCGGTCGCCGTCGCCTCTCTTGCCTCGTCCGCGTGCCCGACGAACCGCGGAGCCGGACCGTCGGGCACTTGGCCTCGCAAGTCGCCAGCAGCGCCGAGCAGCCGGTTCGCCAAATCCGTCACCTGCGCTGTGGAGCGGTAGTCGCGATCCAGCCGGAACAAGGCCGCGTGCGGGAACCGTCTGGCGAACTCGGCGAAAAACGCGCCCCTGGCCCCGGCGAACGAGTAAATGGTCTGGTTGGGGTCGCCGACCACCGTCACATTGTCCCGAGCCCCGAGCCAGGTCATGAGCAGCTCGTGCTGCAACGGCGTGACGTCTTGGAACTCGTCGACGAGGAAGCATCGCAGCCATGAGCGCAGCTGGTTGGCCGCGGCCGCTGACGACTTCGCCACCCCGATCATCGCGAGCAGCACGTCGTCGAAATCCAGCTGCCGCGGCGCGGCGGCCGCCTTGAGCGCCTCGTATCGGCCGTAGACGTCGGCGATCGCCTCCAGGCTCGATGTGACGGCCCTGCGTCGCGCGCGGGCCGCCTGAGGGTATTGCTCGGGCCCGATCAACGAGGCTTTCGCCCATTCGATCTCGCCTTGGGCCTCCTTGCAGTCGAACCCTCGGTCCGACAGTCCGGCCGCGGCGGCAGCTCGCGAGATCAACGGCGCTTTCCGGTCCAGGATCTGCCATGGGCGCGACTCGGCAGGCCAGAAGTGGCCGAGCTGGCGGGCGGCGGCGGCGTGGAACGTGGACGCGCGGACCGCCGCAAGCCCGAGCTCGCCCCCCGCGAGCTCGTCGAGCGCGTCGAGGCGCGCGCGCAGCTCGCCCGCCGCCCGAACAGTGAAACTCACCGCGAGCACCTCGCCGGGGCGGACTTGCTCCGAGGCGACCAAATGCGCGATTCGCCTGGTCAGAACCCGAGTCTTTCCTGATCCGGCTCCGGCGAGCACCCGCACCGGCCCGCGCGGCGCGGCCACTGCGCAGCGCTGGCGCTCGTCAAGGCCGCGCAGCAGCGCCCGCATGAATTGGGCACGGGCAGAGGACATAGGGCCATCATGGCAGAAAACCCTGACACACCCCGGCTTGCGGGGAATAGATCGGGGCTTCTGCTGTTATTAGGAGCGTGAGCACTGCGACCGAACCTCGATTCACCTTGTACAGCACGACCTGGTGCGGCTACTGCCGCAGGCTGAAGATCCAGCTGGAGCAGGCACAGATCCCCTTCGCCGAAGTGGACATCGAAGAAGACCCGCAAGCCGCCGAATTCGTCCGCTCGGTGAACGGCGGCAATCAGACGGTGCCGACGCTGCGCTTCCCCGACGGGACCGCCTTCACCAATCCGCCGTTGTCCAAGATCAAGGAGAAGCTGGCGGAAGCGGACAACGTCTAGCGAAAGGCTTGCTAGGCTGTCGCACATGGCAGATATCGTCCCCATTTCGCTCGGCCTCACCGAAGGCGACGTCTTCACTCTTTGGGCTCCGCGCTGGCAGGAGGGCGACGACGAGTGGGAGGCGTTCCTCGGCAAGGACGAGGACCTCTACGCTTTCCCGACAATCGCGGCGCTCGTCGCTTTTGTGCGGTCCGAAACCGACCACGACCTCGTGGACCATCCCAGCTGGGGCGCGCTCGCGGGCCTTGCCGCAGAGGACTTCGTCCCGGCAGAGGACCGCGTCTTCGACCTGGTGAGCCTGCCCGAGCTCGTCGCGGAGGACCCGACCGACGAGTCGTTGGCCGAAGTGGGCGACATCTTCGAGCTCAGCAACAGCATCGGCGAGGTTTGCGAAGTCGCCGAGGTGGACAAATTCTTCACCAAACACCCCGTGCTGTCGCTGCAGTACACAAACGCGCGAGACTACCAAGGCCGAGACGGCGCGCGCCTGTGGTCGGTCATCGGCAGGGCGGTCGAGCAGGACTGGGACAACGTCCTGGACGCGATCGACGAGTTGGTCAGCTCCCCCGAAGTGGACAAGGGCGCGGTCCGCGAAGCGGAGGAAGAGCTCGAGGCCGCAGCCCTCGCGCACGAGGACGACGAGGCCGAAGAGCTGGACGAACTCGACGACGCCGACCTTGACGACGAGGATTTGGACGACGAGGACGACCTCGACGACGAGGACCCCGAACTGGACCTCTGGACGGAGATCGGCATCGACCCGGTCAAGATCGTCACCAAAACGGGCGACTTCTACACCTTGCGCTGCTATTTGGACGGGGACCCCGTCTTCCTCGGCCGCGACGGATCGATCTACGTCTTCGGCTCGGGCCGGGCCATGCTGCGCTACCTCGCCGACGACCACGAGCACGAGCTCGCAGAGGTCGCCACGTACGACCGGCTGCGCCTCGCCGTGCTCGACGGCTTCGCCGATGTGGACGTCGCCGAGGAGAACATCTACATCCTGACCGGCCTCGCGGAGGACCTTGAAGAAGGCCCGGAGGCGGTCGACCGCGACCAGCTGGACCTCGCAGTCGAGCTTTTCACCGACGCGGCCGACTTCGCGGGCGACTCGAACGTCGAGAGGGAGCTCTCCCCGTCCACAACGCTCGGCAGGCTCGTGACGCACATTCTCGACCCGAAGAAAGGCAGGATCGCCCCGAGCGCGCCGTACGACGCGGAGGCGGCCGCGTGGAAAGCCCTGGAACTCGAATTCGAAGCGCGCCTTTCGCGGCGTTAGCCCCGGACCCGGTCAGAGGTCTTCGCGCGACGCCGGGTTTTCGAGCTCCGCGCGTGCCTGGCTGTGCTGGGAGGCTTCGCCGGGCTCCTGCTGCATGGCGAAATTCTCCCGAACTGCCTCATAGATGGCGAGGCCCTGGCTGACGAGCCCGCTGGCGAGCTCGTTGAGCCCGCTGCTGCCGTTGAGGACCGTGAGGTTGGCCCCGGAGAGCCCTTTGGCGACCTGTTCGGCGATGGCGGGGAGTTGGTTGACCAACGCCTGGTCGAGCGCCACCCGGTTGTGCGAGGAGAACGCGGCGGCCTGGGTCTTGATCTTCTCCGCCTCCGCCTGGGCGAGGATGCGGATGCGCTCGGCCTCCGCCTCGGCGGGTTTGACGACTTCGGCGACGAGCTGCTGTTGGCGCAAGGCCGCCGCGCGCTGCGCGAGCTGCGTCCTCATCTCCAACACCTCTCGTTCGGCGAGCGCCTGGGCGAGCGGCCCGGACTGGGCGGCCTTGGCCTGCTCGGCGTCGGTCTCCGCCTTGTACTGCGCCTGCACGATGGCCGTGTCCCGAGCGTATTCCGCCTGTTTGCGCTGCGACTCCTGCTCCGCCTCGGCGGCCGCCTGAGCGGCGCGGGCCTGGGCGATCTGCGCCTCGCGCTGGATGGCGGCGTTGTGCGGAGCCGACATCGCCTGGATGTACCCGAGATCGCCGTCGTCGATGGACTGGATCTGGAAGGCGTCCACCGCGAGGCCGATCTTGGCCATTTCCGCCTTCGAGCTCTCCAACACCTCCATTGCGAGCTTCTGCCGGTCTTTGATGATCTGCTCGACGGTCATCGAACCGATGATGGAGCGCAGATGCCCGGCGAAGATGCGGCCGGTGAGCACGCCCATCTGGTCTTGTTCGTCCAGGAAGCGCTGAGCGGCGTTGACGATGCTCGCCTCGTCGTTGCCGACTTTGAACGCGACCACCGCGCGGACATTCAAGGTGAGGCCCTGCTGGGTGACGCACTTGTCCGCTATCTCGGCCTCGCTCATCGCCAAGGTGAGGAAGCGAGCTTTGCGCAGGACCGGGATGACGAACGCGCCATGGCCGGTCACGACCCGGAACGGGGATTCGGCATTGCCGCGCCTGCCGCCCGAGATGAGCATGGCTTCGTTCGGGTTGGGCACTTTGTAGCCAAACATAGTCTTCCTCCTGGTCGTGCGTTCCCTAGATCAGGGTCCACGGTTCGACGTGCACGGTGAGCGGACCTCTCTCGTCGATGACGAGCACGGAAGTCCCGACCGGAAGGGCATCGTCCGACCAGGCCAGATACGCTTCTCGCCCGCCTCGGACGTCGAGCAACGCCTCGCCGGGGCCGTCCGCGCCGCGAGTCGCGATCGTCAAGACCCCCGTTCGTCCAACCATGTCGCCCACAGTTGTCCATATTACAGCCTAATGGCCGGTCTATCGCCGCCGCCGAGCGATACGGCGCCGAATCGAGAACTCTCTTCACATCACCCGCGTCGGCCCCTCGCCCCAGCGCGCAAGCGCGTCGTAGCCAGGGACGATGACCTCTTCGATGAGCTTTTTGCGCTCCGGGTAGTGGACAAACGCGCAGCGGGCGGCGTTCACAGTGAGTTTGCGGACGTCCTCCAAGGTGAGGCCCAGCGCCTGCACGCAGCGGTGGATCTCCTCGCTCGGGCCCGCGTCGCCGAGCAACCTCGAATCGGTGTTCAGCGTCGCGCGGAAGCCGAGCCGCAACAGTGTCTTGACCGGATGCTCGGCGAGGCTCCCCACCGCCCCGGTCTGCACATTCGAAGTCGGGCACAGCTCAAGGCCGATCCGCCGGTCGCGGAGCGTGTGGGCCGTCAGGCCCAGTTCTGCGGTGGAGAGATCGTCGAGGTCGGCAATCTTGATGTCCTCAATGATGCGCACGCCGTGGCCGATCCGGTTCGTCCCGCACACCGCGACGGCTTCCTTGATGGACGGCGGGCCGTACGCCTCCCCCGCGTGGATGGTGAAGGGGACGTTCGCCTTGCGCAGATGCTCGAATGCGGCGAGATGCCTGGCGGGGGGGAACCCGTCCTCCGGGCCCGCGATGTCGAAGCCGACCACCCCGCGCTCACGGAACCGCACCGCGAGTTGGGCGACTTCGAGCGAAAGGTTCGCTTGGCGCATCGCGCAGACGAGCGAGCGGGCGATGATGGTCTTGCCGGCCGCCGCCGCTTCCCGCTCCCCTTCGGCGAGGCCGACGAGAATCGCCTCTTGCGCCTCGTCCAGGCTGAGCCCGCCGCGCAGTGACAGCTCGGGCGCGTAACGCAGTTCTGCGTACACGACGCCGTCGTCCGCGAGGTCGACCACGGCCTCGCGCGCGACGCGCCTGAGGGCTTCGGCGGTCTGCAGCACAGCGACGGTGTGGTCGTACACCTCCAGGTAGCGGACCAGCGATCCGCTGAACGCGGCCTCGTGGAAATAACGGGACAACGCGCCCGCGTCGCCCTGCGGCAAGCCCCGATAACCCGCCGCGTCAGCGAGTTCGATGAGCGTCTGGGTGCGCAGACCGCCGTCGAGGTGGTCGTGCAGCAGCACCTTCGGCGCACGCTTGATCGTGGCCAAATCCGGTTTGTCGCTCCTGGTGAGGGTGTTCGTGGAAACCGTCATAGCCCGACGTTACCTCGTGAACGCGTTGCGCGGCGGCCCAGGCGGATGAGACGCAGGGGTTGGGGCGCAAAGGGCCGCACAAGCTTTCGGCCCGGACGTGGCGTCGTGGCACGGGCCGGGGCGCGCGAGGAGCGAGCAACGCGCAGATCGCCAGCCGGGCCGCCAGAATCAGCCGACGCGGTCCAGGATGAGGGCGGGAGCCGTGAACGCCGCCTCGTGGTCGGCGATGGCGAAACTGTTGGCGAGCACGTCTCGGGCCCAGCCGAAACGCTCCCGGTCGTCGGCGAGCATCGTCGCCAGCGGCTCCCCCGCTTCGACCAGATCGCCCGGACGTTTCGCGAGCAAGACCCCGGCGCCGAAGGACACCGGGTCGCCTTGGCGCTCCCGGCCCGCGCCGAGGCGCCATGCGGCGACGCCGACACCGCGCGCGTCGGCGGCGACCACTCTGCCAGAGCGCGGGGCGACGAGGACTTCTCGGTGGGCCGCCTCGGGGAGGGGGGCGTCCGGGTCGCCGCCCTGGGCCTGGACCATGCCGCGCCACGCGGCGTGCGCCCGGCCGGAGTCGAGCGCCTCGCGCGGGGAGCTCTCCGGGGATTCCGGGTCTCTCCCGACGAGGCGCAGCATCTCTTCGGCGAGGGCGATCACGAGCTCTCGCACGTCCGCCGGGCCGCCGCCGCGCAGCACTTGGACCGCCTCGGCGACTTCGACGGCGTTGCCGACCGCGCGCCCGAGGGGGACGTCCATGCCGGTGAGCAGCGCCACGGTGGCCACCCCCGCGTCCTTGCCGATGCGCACCATGGCCTGTGCCAGCTCGCGGGCCTGGGCCAGATCGCGCATGAACGCCCCCGAGCCCACTTTCACGTCGAGGACCAACGCCCCCGTTCCTTCGGCGATCTTCTTGCTCATGATCGAGCTCGCGATCAACGGGATGGACTCCACGGTGCCGGTCACGTCCCGCAACGCGTAGAGCTTGCGGTCCGCAGGAGCCAGATCGCCCGACGCTGCGGCGACCACCGCGCCGATCTGTTCCAACTGGGCGAGGAAGGCTTCGGGCGAGAGGTGCGGCGACCAGCCGGGGATGGACTCCAGCTTGTCCAGGGTGCCGCCGGTGTGGCCGAGCCCCCTGCCGGACAGCTGCGGCACCGCCGCGCCGCACGCCGCGACGAGAGGTGTGAGCGGGAGGGTGATTTTGTCCCCGACCCCGCCGGTGGAGTGCTTGTCCACGGTCGGCCTGCTGACGCTGGCGAGGTCGAGCCGTTCGCCGGAGCCGACCATCGCCTGGGTCCAGCGGCTGAGCTCGGCCGCGTTCAGCCCGTTCAGCAACACCGCCATCGCCAGGGCGGCCATCTGCTCGTCCGCGACCTCGCCCCGCGCGAAATTCGAGATCACCCAGTCGATTTGGCCGTCTGAGAGCGCCCTGCCGTCGCGCTTGTCCGCGATGATGGAGACCGCGTCGAAATGCTCGCTCATCTTCTCACGCCCCGTATCGCCCCACAGATGCGAGAACGCGCTGTTCCAGCGATGCGCGGCGTGGCCGCTCTGCTCGGTGTCATGCCTCCACCATCGCATGCTGGGCGTGGCCGCCTGATCGGCGCCATGCCCTCTG
This sequence comes from Segniliparus rotundus DSM 44985, assembly GCF_000092825.1. Lineage (NCBI taxonomy): Bacteria > Bacillati > Actinomycetota > Actinomycetes > Mycobacteriales > Segniliparaceae > Segniliparus > Segniliparus rotundus. The sequence continues at coordinate 2,176,481 of NC_014168.1, forward strand.
CGCCGACAAGGACCAGGGCGCCGCCGAGGATCTGGCGCGCTTGTTCTTTTCAGCGCTGGCGCGCGGCGGCGGTTTCACGACTCCGCGCTGGCTCCCATCGGCAAATCGCTCTCGAAAGCGCGCGGCAGCAGCTCCCCGAGGGGGACCGGCCCCTGCGCGTGGTCCACGAGCATCTGGGGGCCGCCGTGCTCGTACAGCAACTGGCGGCAGCGCCCGCACGGCATGAGCGGCTGGCCCTGCGCGTCGCAACACGCCATCGCGAGAAGCCTGCCGCCGCCGCTGAGCGACAGCGCGCCGACGAGCCCGCACTCGGCGCAAAGGGTGAGTCCCAATGAGACGTTCTCCACATTGCATCCGGCGACGACTCGGCCGTCGTCGACCAACCCCGCCGCGCCGACTGGAAAAAGGGAATACGGCGCATAGGCGTGGCGCATCGCGTCTTTCGCCTTTTCACGAAGTATTTCCCAATTGATCTCTTGCATACTCGTTGTGTCCTTTTCCGCCATTAGCAAACATCGAAAAACCTTGATTGCCCGTCCCACCAGCATTGGATAGGCAAACCTTATTCTTTTGGCCAGTCTCCAATCTCACAGGGACTCGTGACTTTCCGTGCTTGTACGAGGTCTAGAGTCACAAGTATTAGCTATTAGCTCCGTTGCATCGGCCCGACAGCGGGGCCGGCGAGTCAGAGATGGAGGCAGAATGCGAAATAGGGAGACGCCATGGCGGTGAGCACGCGGTCCCTCTACCGAGGCGATCCTGGCATGTGGTCGTGGGTGTTGCACCGTTTCACGGGTGTGGCCATTTTCTTCTTCCTGTTCGTCCACGTCCTCGACACCGCCATCATCCAGATCAGCCCCAACCTGTACAACCAAGTCATCGAGACGTACAAGAGCCCCGTGTTCGGGGTCTTGGAGATCGGCCTCTTCGGCGCGGTGCTCTTCCACGCGCTCAACGGCCTTCGCGTCGTGCTCGTCGACTTCTGGTCCAAAGGCCCCCGCTACCAGCGGACCATGCTCTGGGCGGTCGGCGCGGTCTGGGTCGGGGTGTTCGCGGCGGCGGGCGGGGTCATGTTCTACATCCTCGTGAGGAGCATCAAATGACGGCGACGCTCACCCGCTCTGCCGCGCCGACGCCGGGCCCGGCGAAGAAAAGCAACTTCTGGCGGCACTTCGAGCGCCATGCCTGGTTCTTCATGCGGATCTCCGGCGTCGCGCTGCTGCTGCTCGCCCTCGGCCACATGCTCATCATGCTCACATTCGACCCCTCCGGGCCCAATCCGGGCGTGCACCGGGTGGACGCCTCGTTCGTCGCGGCGCGCTGGCACCAGCCGTTCTGGCGGGGCTGGGACCTCATCATGCTCTGGCTCGCCCAACTGCACGGCGCGAACGGCGTCCGGGTCGTCATCGACGACTACGCGCGCAGGCCCGCGACACGCCTCATCCTGCGGACCCTGCTCGCGGTGTCCGCCTTCATCACTCTGGCCGCAGGCACCTACGCCCTGATCGCGTTCTCGTGACAGGCTCTGGGAGAAAGGAATCTCATGACCACCCATGAGCACCAGTACGACGTGGTGATCGTCGGAGCCGGCGGCGCAGGCATGCGCGCAGCGATCGAAGCCGGCCCCCGCGCCCGCACCGCCGTCCTCACCAAGCTCTACCCCACGCGCAGCCACACCGGCGCGGCGCAGGGCGGCATGTGCGCGGCCCTGGCCAACGTCGAAGACGACAACTGGGAATGGCACACCTTCGACACCGTCAAAGGCGGCGACTACCTGGCGGACCAGGACGCGGTGGAGATCATGTGCAAGGAGGCCATCGACGCGGTCATCGACCTCGAAAAGATGGGACTGCCGTTCAACCGCACCCCTGAGGGCAAGATCGACCAGCGCAAATTCGGCGGGCACACCCGAGACCACGGCAAAGCGCCGGTCCGGCGGGCCTGCTACGCGGCGGACCGCACGGGGCACATGATCCTGCAGACGCTCTACCAAAACTGCGTCAAACACAACATCGAGTTCTACAACGAGTTCTACGTGCTCGACCTGCTGCTGACGGAAACCGCCGAAGGCCCGGTCGCCACCGGCGTCGTCGCCTACGAGCTGGCCACCGGAGAACTGCACGTCTTCCACGCCAAGGCCATTGTGTTCGCCACCGGCGGGTCTGGGCGCATGTTCAAGACCACCTCCAACGCGCACACCCTCACCGGGGACGGCATGGGCGTCGTGTTCCGCCGGGGCCTGCCGTTGGAGGACATGGAGTTCCACCAGTTCCATCCCACCGGCCTGGCGGGCCTCGGCATCCTCATCTCCGAGGCGGTGCGAGGCGAGGGCGGCATCCTGCGCAACGCGTCGGGCGAACGGTTCATGGAGCGCTACGCGCCGACGATCAAGGACCTCGCCCCACGCGACATCGTGGCCCGTTCGATGGTGCTCGAAGTGCTCGAGGGCCGAGGAGCCGGGCCGAACAAGGACTACGTGCTGATCGACGTGACGCACATTCCGGAGGAAGTCCTCGACGAGAAGCTGCCGGACATCATGGAGTTCTCCCGGACCTACCTCGGCGTTGACCCGGTCAAAGAACCCGTGCCGGTGTTCCCGACCTGCCATTACGTCATGGGCGGCATCCCGACGAACGTCGAAGGCCAAGTGCTGCGCAACAACACGGACATCGTCCCCGGCCTGTACGCCGCGGGCGAGTGCGCGTGCGTGTCGGTGCACGGCGCGAACCGGTTGGGCACGAACTCGCTGCTGGACATCAACGTCTTCGGCCGCCGGGCCGGGATCGCAGCGGCCGAGTACGCCAACTCGGTCGGCTTCACCCCCCTGCCCCAAGAGCCGCACACGATGGTGCGGGACTGGATGGCCGGGATTCTCTCCGACCACGGCCGTGAAAGCGTCGCCGACATCCGGACCAAGCTCCAGAAGTCGATGGACGAGAACGCCTCGGTGTTCCGCACCGAGGAGACCCTCAAGCAGGCCCTCACCGACATCCACGAGCTCAAAGCGCGCTACGAGCACATCACCGTCACCGACAAGGGCAAGCGTTACAACAGCGACCTGCTCGAAGCCGTGGAGCTCGGCTTCCTGCTCGAACTCGCCGAGGTGACCGTGGTCGGGGCGCTCGCCCGCAAGGAGTCCCGAGGCGGACACGCCCGAGAGGACTACCCCGCCCGCGACGACGTGAACTTCAAACGGCACACCATGGCCTACAAAGCGGGCCAGGGGCTGGCCTCGGAAATCCGCCTGGACTACAAGCCTGTCGTAGAGACCCGTTACGAGCCGATGGAGCGCAAGTACTGATGACAGCCGCACAGACAGAAGCCCAGCTCACCGAATACACCCCGCCCCCCGAGGGCAGCGTCGAGCCGCCGGTGCCCGAGGGGTCGGTCATGGTCACTGTGCGCATCATGCGCCACAACCCCGAAAACCCTTCGGCGAACGGCTGGCAAGACTTCCTCGTCCCCGCCCTCCCCACCGACCGAGTGCTCAACTTGCTCCTCTACATCAAGGGCTATCTGGACGGGACGCTCACGTTCCGCCGCTCGTGCGCGCACGGCGTCTGCGGGTCCGACGCGATCCGGCTCAACGGCGTGAACCGCCTCGCCTGCAAAGTCCTGATGAAAGACCTCATTCGCAAGGACGGCAAGCCCGTTGTGCTCACCGTGGAGCCGATCCGAGGCCTTCCGGTGGAGAAGGACCTCGTCGTGGACATGGAGCCGTTCTTCGACGCGTACCGCAGCATCAAGCCGTTCTTGATCAACACCTCCCCCGTCCCCGAGAAAGAGCGTTTGCAGAGCGCCGAAGAGCGTCACCGCTTCGACGACACGACCAAGTGCATCCTCTGCGCCTGCTGCACCACGTCGTGCCCGGTGTTCTGGACCGAAGGCAAGTACCACGGCCCTGCTGCGATCGTGAACGCGCACCGCTTCATCTTCGACAGCCGCGACGAGGCGGGGGCCGAGCGGATGGAGATCCTCAACGACGAGTACGGGGTGTGGCGTTGCCGCACGACCTTCAACTGCACGGACGCCTGCCCGCGCGGCATCCAGGTCACCAAGGCCATCCAAGAGGTCAAGCGCGCGGTCCTCTTCAGTTCGAAGTAGCGCAGGAACTCCAAGGAGCGCAGCGGCGAACACCGCGCTCCTTCGGCGTGTGCCGGGTTCGGCGAGGAAAACGAGCTGACCACCCTGGCCTCGTGTTGACGACAGAGCGCCGAACTCGAGGGCGCGGCGTGCGCCCGCTTTGTGTCAATACTGTGTGAAATTCTCGACTTCACACGAATTCTCCCGACGAGCGCGGTTGTCCTCATCAATACTGTGGCTATGGTTTCGGTTCAGAACGCCTCTGGGGCCCCGTTCCCGAAGGCGTCCTCTCCGGGACGCCCCGTCCACCCGGTCGACGAGGTGCTGGCGCCGCACAAATTGGTCGCGTACGGCCTGCAACATGTGCTCGCCTTTTACGCCGGGGCGGTTCTGGTGCCGATCCTTGTCGCGAACGCGCTGGGGCTGACGCAGGAGCAGCTGGTCCACTTGATCAACGCGGATTTGTTCACCTGCGGCATCGCGTCCCTGATCCAGTCGGTCGGCTTCGGCCGAGGATGGTTCCGGTTCGGGATCAGGCTGCCTCTCTTGCAGGGGGTCACCTTCACCGCCGTGAGCCCGATGATCGCTATCGGCTCCGCAGTGGTCGCCGGAGGCGCGAAGCCGGTCGACGGGCTCCTCACGATCTACGGATCGGTCATCGTCGCCGGGCTCTTCACCATCCTGGTCGCGCCCTTCTTCGCCCGCCTCGTGCGCTTCTTCCCGCCGGTCGTCACCGGCTCGATCATTCTGGTCATCGGCGTCGCCTTGATCCCGGTCGCCGCAGGCGACGTCACCTTCGGCGCGATCGTCGGGCAAAACGGGTTCTACATCGACCCTGCCACCCATCAGAAGGTCGCGCAGACCGCCCCGCTCGACTACACGGTGCGCAACGCGGGCCTGCTCCTGCAAAACCTCGCCTACGCCTTCGGCACACTCGCCATCGTGCTGCTGGTCCAGCGTTTCTCTCGGGGGTTCCTTCAGACCGTGGCTGTGCTGATCGGTCTCGTCGCGGGGACGGCGGCGGCGTTCGCCCTCGGCGACGCGAGCCTCGGGAACACCGCGAGCACAGCGTGGTTCGGCGTGGTCACCCCGTTCTCCTTCGGCACGCCGGTGTTCTCGGCCACCGCCATTGCGTCGATGGTCGTCGTCATGCTCATCACCATGGTCGAAACGACCGGCGACAGCTACGCGACCGGTGAGATTGTTGGAAAACGGATCTACCCCGACGACATCGCGGCGGCGATCCGGGCCGACGGTCTGGCGACCGCCCTCGGCGGCGTGTTGAACTCGTTCCCCTACACCGCGTTCGCCGAGAACGTCGGCCTTGTCCGATTGACCCGGATCAAAAGCAGATGGGTCGTCGCAGCCGCGGGCGCGATGATGATCGTCATCGGCCTCGTGCCGAAAGCCGGTTCGGTCGTGGCAAGCATCCCGAACCCGGTGCTCGGCGGCGCCGCGCTCGCGTTGTTCGCCGCTGTGGCGGTGGCAGGTGTGCAGACTCTGCAGAAAGTGGACTTCACCGACCATCGCAATGGGATCGTCGTCGGCACGACGCTCGGGATGGCTGGGCTCATCACCGCGTTCGGCGCGATCTCCTCCGTCCTTCCGCATGGGGCGCAGATCTTTTTCGGCTCCGGCATCACCTTCGGCGCTATCACGGCGATTGTGCTGAACCTGCTGTTCTTCCACACGGGCGGACGCGGGCAAGGGGTGGCTGGGCGGCCCGGCGACAACTTCATCACCCTCGACCAGGTCAATGTGATGGGCGCGAAGGAGTTCGACCGCGCTTTCAGCGACATTTTCCAGGGCCAAACGTGGATTCTGGAGCGCAGCCGCGCGCGCCGCCCGTTCAAGGACGTGCTGGAGCTTCGGGGCTCTTTCCAAGACGCGTTGCTGTCTTCCTCAGAAGAGGAGCAATGCTCCCTGCTGCGGTCCTTCCCGGAGCTCACCAGCGCGGACGAGACCGGGCACATCCACGCTCCCGATCACGAGGCCAGGGGCATCGCGGCCGTGGACAACGACGTCTATGCCGACATAGGGGCGCTCACCGCCGCCTACCACGAGCGATTCGGGTTTCCCCTCATCGTCTGCGCGCGCGACGTGGAGCACTACGAGCGCGTCGTGGCACATGGGTGGTCGAGAATGGCCAACTCCCCAGTCGCAGAGCGCGTGTTCGCGCTCATGGAGGCCGCGAAGATCTTCAACTACCGCTTCGACGACAGGATCGCCGACGCGAACCCGATCGCGTCGGCGCGACACCGCCTCGCGAGCAGAGAGTGGCGCTAGCAGGAGCCGTGGACGTCGCCTTCGGCGTCGCTCAACCTGCCCTGCAGGTCCTCGCCGCGCTGGTTCACCGACTCCAGCTGCGCTTCTGATTTCGCGGCCTTGCGCTGGGCGAACAGGCCGGGGTATTGGCTGAGCACGTTCACATAGGCGCTGAACTTCTGACGCACCGCCGGGTCCTTGAGCTGGGCGAGCGCCGCGCGGGCGTCGCGCAGCTCTTGGTTCGCGGTGTCGATCGCGTCGGTGTAGAAGTTGTTCACCGAGTCCGGGTCGTCGAGGTTCGGCACGCCGCCCGCGCCGAGCGCGCGCTGGTACCCGACGGCCTGCCCGAAGTAGTCGTTGACGACGGCGCAATCATCGGCCGCATCGGCGAGAGCCGGGGCGGCGCAGGTCGCAGAAGCGGCCAACAGAGCCGCGCTGAAAAGTTGCCATGTTGTTGTCGCGCGCATCGCCCGATCCTCCATGTTTCTGCCGAAACCGGCTCCGAGTAGCCCAGAGGGCGCTTCGAGCGGAGAAACCCTCCGCCGTCGCCCGCAGCATAGCAGCCGTGAAACCGCGCATGCGCGACCCTTGACGCAAGGGGACGCATGCGCGGTTTCACGGCAAGGGGGACCTGCCCGAAGCTCGCGGCGAAGAGCTCTAGCGCTCGAGGATCGCGGTGATGCCAAGGCCGCCGGCGGCGCAGATCGAGACCAGCGCGCGGCCCGACCCGCGCTCAGCGAGCTGCTTGGCGACCTGGGCCACCACTCGGGCGCCGGTGGCGCCGAAGGGGTGCCCGATCGCGAGGGAGGACCCGACGGTGTTGAGCTTCGAGCGGTCGATCTCGCCGAGGGCGCCGTCCAGGCCGAGCTTCTCCTTGCAGTACTCGTCCGAGGCCCAGGCCTTCAGGTGGGCGATCACCACGGAGGCGAATGCCTCGTGGATCTCGTAGACGTCGAAGTCCTGCAGTGTGAGCCCGTTGCGGGCGAGCAGGCGCGGCACGGCGTAGCTCGGAGCCATCAGCAAGCCGTCGGCGCCGCTCACATAGTCCACAGCGGCGACCTCGACGTCCACAAGGTGCGCGAGCACGGGAAGGCCGCGCTCGGCGGCCCACTCGTCCGTGGAAAGCAGGACAGCCGCAGCCCCGTCGGTGAACGGGGTGGAGTTTCCAGCCGTCATCGTCGCGTCGCCCGCGCGCACGCCGAACACCGGCTTGAGCTTGCCAAGCTTCTCCAGCGTCACGTCGGCGCGCAGGTTGTTGTCCCGCACGAGGCCGTGGTACGGGGTGATGAGGTCGTCGAAGAACCCCCGCTCGTAGGCGGCGGCCAAGTTCTTGTGGCTGGCCAACGCCAGCTCGTCCTGCTCCTGACGGGTGACGCCGAACTTCTTCGACGTGATCGCGGCGCTCTCGCCCATGGTCAGCCCGGTGCGGCGCTCGCCGGCGGACATCTGCATGGCGAAGGAACCGGGGCGCAGCGACCCCACGAGCTTGAGCCGGTCTTTGAGGGTCTTGGCGGTCTGGAGGCGCTGGCCGATCTTGATCAGCCCTTCGGGGATGCCAGCGGCAGGGATGCTGTAGGAGTCGACGCCGCTGCCGACGCCGGCCTCGTAGCGGCCGAGCGCGATGTCGCTCGCGACGTCCGCGGTCGCGCGCAGCGACGTTCCGCACGCCTGCTGCACGTCCCAGGTGGGCGTGTACGGGGACAGGCCGCTCGACAGCACCGCCTCGCGGGTCAGGTTGAAGTAGGCGGGGTCCTTGGCGACGCCGCCCCCGACGACGGCTCCGAGTTGTTCGCCGTGCAGTTCGAATCGGTTCACAAGGCCCTGCAGGGCGGCGGTGAGCAAGTCGAGGACGTTCGAGTCCTTGTACGCGGTGAAGGCCCGCGCGAAGGGGGTCCGGTTGCCGCCGACGATGGCGACCGGACGGCCCAGCTTGGCTCCGCCGGTCTGCGGGGCGGGGTTCGAGCGCGAGCGGGTCCGGCGCTGCGAGGTCGATGCTGTGGTGGCCACGGTAGTCCTCCATGGGGTCAGTGGTGGGTCAGAACTCTGCGTTCTCCCATCATTTGTACCCTGTCTCCGGGCACGCTGTCACACCCGGGGCAAGAAATAGCTACTCAGGAGTAGCTTTCGAGCTACTCGGGAGTAGCTTCGCACCCCCTGCCGCCGCGGCCGGCGGGAAGGGAACTATCATTTCTCCTGGCTCTGACAATCATCGATGAAAGGCGTGACGTGGCATCCCCTCTCGGCAAAGACCCGATCTCAGCCCTCTGGACTTCCGGAGCAGGCAAATTCGTCACCAAGCAGCTTGGCCTCCCGCAGCCTCCGGAGCTGTACCGCTACAAGCCCGGCAAGCCGCTCTTGCTGGGCCCTGTGCTGATCGGCGGCTCCGGCCCCGACGGAGCCGGGAAACTCGTCGAGCCTTTGCACCACATCCTGGGCGAGGACTACGACCTGGTCACCTTGAACCGAGGCGCGCGGGGAGCCGACAAGCTCGGCGCGCTCGTCTTCGACGCGACAGAGATCGCCGATCCGGACGGCCTCTTCTCGCTGTACCAGTTCTTCAACGCGAACATCCGCAGCCTCGGCCGCAGCGGCCGCGTCGTCGTGATCGGCACCACCCCGGAGGAAGCCGGCTCCCCGGTCGCCCAAGCCGTGCAACGCGGCCTGGAAGGCTTCACGCGATCGTTGGCCAAAGAGCTGCTCGGCGGCTCCACCGTCCAGCTCGTGTACCTCTCCCCGAACGCCAGCACCGGCCTGAGCGGACTTGAGTCCACCGTCCGGTTCCTGCTTTCGGGCAAATCCGCCTACGTCGACGCCCAGGTCATCCGGGTCGGCGGCGCCGACGCGAAAGCCCCCGCCGACTGGAAGCAGCCGCTCGCCGACCGGGTCGCCGTGGTGACCGGAGCCGCGCGCGGCATCGGAGCCGCCATCGCGGAGACTTTCGTGCGCGACGGCGCGAAGGTCATCGTCGTCGACGTGCCGCAGGCAGGCGAGGCGTTGGAAGCCACGGCCAAGCGCCTCGGCGCCGTCGCGGTCGCGGCGGACGTCACCTCGCCGGACACGGTCAGCGCCCTCGCTGAGGCCTCCAAAGAGTTCGGCGGCGTGGACGTGCTGGTCAACAACGCGGGCATCACCAGGGACAAGCTCCTCGCGAACATGGACGCCGCCAAATGGGGCGCGGTCATCTCCGTGAACCTCAAGGCTCCGTTGCAGCTGGCCAACGGCTTGTTCGAGAACGGGACGCTCAAGGACGGCGGCGCGGTCGTGGACGTCGCCTCGATGGCGGGCATCGCCGGCAACCGGGGCCAGACGAACTACGCCCTCACCAAGGCCGGTGTGATCGGGCTCGTGAACGCGTACGCGCCGATCTACGCCCAGCGCAACATCACGATCAACGCGGTCGCCCCCGGGTACATCCACACGCCGATGACCGACGCCGTGCCGCTCCTCACCCGCGAAGTCGGCCGTCGGCTCAACTCCCTCCTGCAGGGCGGCCTGCCGGTCGACGTCGCAGAGACGATCGCCTACTTCGCAGCCTCGTCGTCGAGCTCGGTCACCGGGAACGTGGTCCGCGTCTGCGGCCAGATGTCGTTGGGAGCGTGATCGACATGGGAAAGACCGTCACCCTCCCCAAGGCTCCCACGCTCGGGCCCGCGTACCTGAAGGTCATCAGCACGGACCTGCTGCGCAAGCGCAAAGTGCAGAACTCGGCGAATGCGGCGCTGCCGTCAGGAGCGGTCGCCGTGCGCGGCCTGAGGATCGATCCGGGCAAATTCGCCAACTACATCCGGGTCACCGGGCTCAAACTCACCGGCGAAGCGCCCTCCACGTACGCGTTCATCCTCTCCCAGCCGCTGATCATGACGATCTTCGCGGACCCGCGTTTCCCGTTCCAACCCAACGGCCTTGTGCATTTCGAGAACGTCATCCGCCAAGAGCGCCCCGTCTCGCCGGACGAGCGGTTCAATGTCCGCGCCTGGGTGGACAACCTGCGCGAGCACCGCAAAGGCCTGCTCTTCGACGCCACCGCGGAGATCTCCGTCGGCAACGAGTTGGTCTGGACGCAGAAGTCGACCCTGCTCAAACAGCAGAAGACCAGCCTGTCCGACCAGCCCGCGCCAGAGCCCCCGCAGCAGAAGCTGCCGCCGGTGGCGAACCTGCTTTCCATCGGCCAATTCCAGATCTGGGACTACGCGGCGGCTTCGGGGGACTTCAACCCCATCCACATCTCCGGACCGACGGCGAAGCTCCTCGGCTTCCCCAAAGCCATCGCGCACGGCATGTGGGAGGCCGCGGCAGCGCTGCGCTACGTCGAGGGGAGCGTCCCGCCGTCGCACACCTACAGCGCGCGGTTCGGGCGGCCGCTGTTCTTGCCGGGCACCGTCGCCGTCTATGTGGGCAAAACGCAGGAGAAGACCGAGATCGCCCTGCGGGACCGCAAGACCGGAGCACCCCACTTCCAGGGGACCATCTCCCGGAACGCGTAAGCTGGCGGGCATGTCGTACTCCCCTGACCAACCGCCGAGGAGCTCTTGGCCCGTCGAGACGGGCTCCGGAGCGCCCCACGAGCTGCGGGCGAAGCTGCTGCCGCCGGTGATCGCCGCAGTGGCGGGCATCGTGGCGGCAGTCCCGCTCGTGCTCATCGCGACTGCCGCTTTCACCCAGGACAGCCGCCCAGCGGTGTCGACGCCGTCGAACCCCGATCAATCGCTGCTTGGCCAAGTTCCGTACGGCTCTCACTGACCCAGGTCGCCGAGGCGGCGCCGGGGAACCCTCTCGCGGGCACGGCGCATGGGGCATGGACGGCTTGGGGACGGGCAACGAGCTGCGCGGCGCGGCGCGGTGGCTCGCCTGCGCGGCGATCACAGCCTTGTGCTTCGCCCAGTCCCCTGGCCTGATCGCGGCAGACACAAAGCTGGACCTGACCGGCAATCCCGTCGGCTTCCTCCGCCAAGCCTGGTCGTTGTGGAGCGACACCGCTCCCCTGGGCCAGCCCCGCAATCAGGCCTACGGGTACCTGTTCCCGCACGGGGCCTTCTTCGCATTGGGATCGCTCCTGCACATCCCGATGTGGATTGTGCAACGGTGCTGGTGGTCGGCACTGCTCTGCGCCGGGTTCCTCGGTGTGGTCCGCCTCGCAGAGGCCCTCGGCTTGGGCACGCCGGCGAGCAGGATGATCGCGGCCGCGGCCTATCTGGCGAGCCCGAGGGTGATGACCACGCTCGGCGCCATCTCGTCCGAGACCGCGCCGATGATGCTCGCGCCGTGGGCGCTGATTCCCCTCGTGCGGGCCTGGACCGCGCCAGACCCTCCGATGCGGCGTTTGGCCGCCCGCTCCGCGGTCGCGGTGGCCCTGATGGGCGCGGTCAACGCGGTCGCGACCGCTGCCGCATGCCTCCCTGCTTTCCTGTGGTGGGCCGGCCGGGCCCGCCGCGCCAGACGGCTGAACCCGCGCTGGGTCGCGTTCTCCGCGTGGTGGATTCCCTGCCTCCTGCTCGCCTGCGCGTGGTGGATCACAGCGCTCGTGCTCCTCGGGTCGGTGAGCCCGCCGTTCTTGGACTTCATCGAGTCCGCCAGGGTCACCACTCGCTGGAACTCGCTGGTCGAGGTGCTGCGCGGGACGGACGGCTGGACTCCCTTCGTCGACCCGAGCAGAATGGCGAGCACCGGGCTGGTCAGCTACCCCGTCCTTGTGCTCGCGACCGGGGTGCTCGCGGCGGTGGGGCTCGCGGGTCTGTGCCTGCGCAGCACCCCAGACCGGGGGCGGCTGCTCGTCATCCTGGGCGTCGGCGTGCTCGGCGTCTGCATCGGGTACGCGGGGCCGCTCGGCGGGCCGCTCGCCGAGCCGGCGCGGGCGTTCTTGGACGCGGCGGGAGCCCCGCTGCGCAATGTCCACAAACTCGACCCCTTGATCCGGCTGCCGCTCTCGCTCGGCGTCGCCAGCGCTCTTGCGGGGCTGCCGGAACGCGCCCGAGAATTGTTCCCCGCCCTCGCCCGGCCGGAACGCCACCGCGCCGCGGCGGCCGCCATAGCGGTGCTCATGGTTGTCGCGCTGAGCGCGGCCGCGTCGTGGACCGGCAGGCTCGCGCCCGGCAAACCGTATCGGGCACTGCCCGAATATTGGCGCAGCGCCAGCGGCTGGCTGCACGAGCACCTCGCTGCCCAGCCGCCCGGAGCCAGGGCGCTGATCGCGCCCGGCGCCCCCTGGGCCGACCAAGTCTGGGGCCTCACCCGGGACGAGCCGATTCAGGCGCTCGCGGACTTCCCTTGGGCGGTCCGGGACGCGATCCCGCTGACGCCGCCCGGCGCGATCCGCTCGCTGGACTCGGTGCAACGGCTGTTCGCCGAAGGCCGCGCTTCTGGCGGGCTTGCGGACACGCTCCTCGCGCAGGGCTTCGCATATGTCGTGCTGCGCAACGACCTCGACCCGGAGACTTCGCACAGCGCCAGGCCGATTCTCGCCCACCAAACCGTCGAGGGCTCGCCAGGCCTGAAAAAAGTCGCCGAATTCGGGCCGCTGACCGGCGCAGGGCGGATTCCGGGCGCAGTGGTGGACGACGACCTGCGGGCGCGCTACCCCGCCGTGGAGATCTATCGCGTCACCGGGAGCGAGCACAGCGAACCGCCAGGGCCGTACCTCGTCGGCCTTGACGACACCACTGTTGTCGACGGCGGCCCCGAGGCCTTGCTCTCCACCATCGAGCACGCCCATGAGCTCGGCGACCCAGAACCTGGGCCGATCCTGCTGCGCGGCGACGCGCGCAGAGCGGGCATCGAGCCCGCGACGGTCACGGTGACCGACACCCCCGCGTTGCGCGAGACCGACTACGGCAGGGTGGACGACCATGTTTCAGCAATCCGGGCCGACGACGACCCGAAACGCGCGGCGAACTCGGTCGCCGACTATCCAACCGATGGCGCGGCCATGGTGCGCGGCGTGTGGGAGGGCGCTCGGGTGACGGTTTCCAGCTCCGTCTCCGAGGCCAACGGGCTTTCACTCGTCTCTCCTGGCAACAGCCCCCGCGCCGCGTTCGACGGCGACCCCTCCACGAGCTGGCTCTCCGCCGGGCTGGACCACGCGGTCGGCCAATGGCTCCAACTCGACTTCGCGTCCCCCGTCTCCGACCCCCAGGTGACCGTGACGGTGAGCCGCGCGATCGGGCCTGCGGTCGACAGATTGGAGATAGCGACCGAACGAGGCACCGCCACCCTGCGCGACGTCGTGACCGACCGCCCCGCCAGCGCCACCGCGCCGACCGGGCAGACCCATTGGCTGCGCATCACCGCGACCGGCACCGCGAACGGCACCGCTGGCAACCAGTTCGGCATCAGCGAACTGCACGTTTTCGACGGCGCAACAGGAAAAGAGGCGCCTGTGCGGTTCAAAGTGCTCGTCCCAGACGCAGGCCCGAACACCATCGTGCGCCAATGGGAGCTCGGGCAGGAGTTCCCCGGCCGGGCGGGCTGCGCGCGAGGGCCTGCGCGCACCCAGTGCGCGCAGGCCCTCGCCCTCGCCCCAGAGGAGCCGACTGTGTTCTCCAGGACTCTCGAGGTGGCGCGGGCGGCCGATGTGCTCCCCGCGCTCTTCGTCCGCTCCCGGCTTTCCCCCGCCAGCACGGACCTCTTGGCGGAGCCGGGCCGCGTCCTCGCGACCGGGGCGAGCGCGAGCGGCGATTCCCGAGGCTCGGCCTACGCGGCCGTAGACGGCGATCCCGGCACGTCCTGGACGGCCTCGCCGAGCGCGCTCAAACCCGGAGCGCCCAAACCGCGATTGACCCTGCAACTGCCGAGACCCGCCGACGTGGCGCAGCTGCGGATCACCCCGGCCGCCGGGGCCCTGCCCGCGCGACCCGTCAAAATCGCGGTCGACCTCGGCGACGGCAGACAAGTGCGCGACATCGACCCCGACAAGGGCTCGGTGGTCGTCAACCTGCGGCCGCGGCGCACCGATCACGTCGTCATCACCGTCCTCGCCTGGCAAGACGTGCTCAACGTGAACGCTCTCGGATTCGCGGAGCTCCAGCCGCCAGGGTTCGCGGAGGCGCAGCTGCTGGGGCCTGACGGCAGGGCGGTCCCCGGATCAGCCGCCCAAGACCAGCGCCGTCTGGACGAGAGCGAGAGCATCGTTGTGGACTGCGAGCACGGGCCGGTCTTGAAAATCGGCGCGAAGACGGTGCCGACCGCTGTGACCGCCACAGTCCAAGCGTTGCGCTCGGGCGCTGTCGTGCGCGCGACGCCCTGCGACTTCACGCCGATCCGCCTCGGCCCAGGCCCGCATGACGTCACTGTGGCGCCGGGGAACGCGTTCACCGTGGACTCGATAGTGCTGCGGGATGTGCGGCTGCCTGCCCCGCATGCGGCACACCCGCAACCCGCCGACGTCCGCTCGTGGGGCGTGGACTCGCGCGACATCGCCGTGCCAAAAGCTGCGGTGGAACGGATTCTCGTGGTTCCTGAGAGCGTCAACCCGGGCTGGGAAGCTGTCGCAGGCGGGAGGCCATTGCCGCCGGTCACCGTCAACGGCTGGCAGCAAGGCTGGCTGGTCCCCGCGGATTTCGAGGGCTCCGTGCAGCTGCGTTTCCCCAGGAACACCTGGTATCACGTCGGGCTCCTGGCCGGTCTGAGCGGCCTCCTGCCGCTGGCGGCGCTCGCGCTCACCCCCGAGGCGGCGCGCAGACGCGATCCCGAGCCCCTGGGGAACCCGCTGCGCGCGAGACGGCTCGGAGCCCTCGCGGGGTTGTGCTGCGCATGGCTTGTCGCGGGCTGGGGCGGACTCGCGGCCGCAGCGGCCCTTGGCGTGGTTTTCTGGCAGCTCTCGCGCCGGGGGCGCGACGTCGCCCGCGCAGCGGCGCTGGTCAGCTCGCTCTCAATGACAGGGGCCTCGGCCCTGCTCGCGCTCGGCCCCTGGCGCAGCCCGCACTACCTCGGCAACACGCTCGCGCCACAGCTGCTGGCACTGATCGCGCTCGGCGGAGCGGTCTGCTCTGTGATTTTTGAAGGCTCCGCGCTCTTTGAAGGCGCTGCGCCCTCTGGCCGGGAAGACCCCCAGCGCCGGGCGCACGGGAACTCGACCCAGGCGTAGCTCAACGCGGAAACACCGACCGAGAAAACCATGGCGACCACAAACGCCACGGCGATCCGCACACCAGAGGCGGGGAGCCCGAGAATCGGCAGCAACACGCCGAGCACCGCCAAATGCCACAGGAAAAAGCTATACGACCAACGTCCCAAAGCCAGTGTGACCGGGTGCGCGAGCACGCGGTGCCCGCTTTGCGGCCCGGCGAGCGCGGCGGGGGCCAAGAGCGCCGCCGCGAGCACCGCGCCGAGGCCGATCTTCGTCGCGAACTGCCATGGCTGGACCAAGGTGAGATCGGGCGGACCACCGAGGCCGGTGCATTCCAACCCGAAGGACACAACTGCGGCAAGCAGGCACGCCCACCGGGACCTCCCGCGCACCGCCCAGCCCTGGCTGCGCAGCTCCGAGAGGACCATGCCAGCCGCGAACCAGGGCAGATAGCCGGGCAGCCATAGTTTGGGGTTGGCGAAATCCTCATCCGGCCACGGCAGGAACGCCCAACCGAGCGAGACCGCCGAGACGGCGAGCAGCGCCGGAGCGCGCCATCGGGCGTGGGCCCCTTCGAGCTTGGACATCGCCGCCGCGCACGCGGGGAGCACGAGGTAAAAAGAGACCTCTACCGACAGGCTCCACATCTGGGTCAGCCCTGTGGCGAGCGTGAACGGCACAAACGGTTGGGCCAAAGCGAGGTTCGCGAACCACACCCTGGCGTCCGCGCGGACCGAGACGAGCACGACGCACACCACGACCCAGTACGCGGGCAGAATCCGCGCAGCCCTGGAACGGTAGTACTGCGACAGGCGCGGAGCCGCGCCCCGGCCTCGGGCGCACGCCGCGTGCGGGCGCCAGAGCAAAAACCCCGAAAGGGCGAAGAACACCGCCACAGCCAGATCCAACCGGCTGAACACATGCTGGTACCAGTGCCCAACGCCAGCCCCGGTCAAAAACGCCGTGTGCGTGCCGAGCACGGCGAGCGCGGAAAACCATCGCAGCCCCTGCAACGCGGGCAGGAACTCGCGGCTGGCGCTGGCTGTGGTCTGGCTCATCATGTCCAGCATCGTCCTGCGCGAGCGCCGCAGTCAACTTAAGCTGGACGCGATGTCCGACACCAACCCGCTGCGCTCGCTCGCCCTCTGGCGCAAACTCGTCATGGCCGTTGCGACGGCGATCCCAGTTTTCGGTTTCCTTGTCGCCATTGCGTTCGTGAACCGGCCCGAGCCGATCGTGCTGGGTTTGCCGCTGATGCAGTTCTGGACCGCGCTGTGCGTGCTGCTCACCGGGGCGTGCCTCACGCTCGTGTACCAGCTCGACCCCAGGAACGCCCCGGAGCAGCACGATGAGAACGCGCCGTGATAAGCCTGGCGATGCTGCTCGGCACTGCCGCGGCAGCGCTGGTCGCGGTCTGGCTCGCCACGCGCAGACGCGCCAAAGAGCTCTCCGAATGGGCCGTGGGGAGCCGCAGTTTCGGAGCCGCCATGGTGTTCGTGCTCTTCGCCGGGGAGAATTTCACGACATTCACTCTGCTCGGCGGGGCGGGATGGGCGTACGACAAAGGCGTCGCGGCCGCCTACACCTGGTGCTACACCCCGCTCGCCTGCGTCGTGAGCTATTGGTACCTCCCGAAGATCTGGCGGTACGCCAAAAAGCAACGCGCGGTGTCCCAGTCGGACTATCTGCGCTTGCGCTACGACAGCAAAGCGCTCGGCGTGCTGGTCACACTGGTGGGCGTGGTCGCGATGACGCCCTACCTGGCGCTCCAGCTCAAAGGCCTCGCGATCATCGCCCATGAGGCGAGCCACCAGCAGATCCCCATCGCGGCGGGCGTCATCGCGGGCGCCGCTTTGGTCGCCGTGTACTCGGTGCTCGGCGGACTGCGCGGGGCGGCGCTCACCTCGATCGTCAAAGACATCGCCGTCGTCATCGTGGTGCTCGGCGTCGGCGTGTGGCTGCCCTACCACCTCTACGGCGGGCCGGGCCCGATCACGCGGATCGTGGCCGAACAGCACCCCGAGCACATGGTGCTCGGGCCCGAACGGGGCTACGGCCCGGCCTGGTTCATCACCACTGTGCTGCTCTGCGGGCTCAGCGCGCATATGTGGCCGCATCTTTTCGCCTCGTTCTTCTCCGCGAGAAGCGAAGCGAGCCTGCGGCGCACCCTCGCGGCCGCGCCCTTGTACACGGTCGCGCTCGCCACCACCTTGACCATCGGCTTCGCCGCGCTCGTGACGCTGGCGCCCCTCGGCAAAGGGAACGAAGACCTCGCGTTCCTGCGGCTGGTGGCGGCGGCCGCGCCCGATCCTGTGCTCGGCTTTGCCGGAGCGGCTGGGCTGCTCACCGCGCTCGTCCCCGGATCTGTGCTTGCCACCACCATCGCCACCTCGCTCACCCGCGACGGCTACGCGAACCTGCGCCCGGACGCGTCCGAGCCCGAGCTCGCCCGGGCGGCAAAATGGTTGCTGCCGATTGTGGTCGCGGCCGCAGCGGTCTTCGCGCTTTCCGGCGGGCAGACCATTGTCGGCCTCTTGCTCGCCGGGTACTCGATCGTGGCCCAGGCGTTGCCCGCCGTTGTCGGCTCTGTGCTGCCGCGGAACCCCTTCACCCTCGAAGGCGTGGTCGCCGGGCTCGTCGTCGGCACCGTCATGGCCACTGCCGCGCCATTCGTCGGAATCGACTGGCGGCATTGCAAGGCGTTCCTGCCCGAACAGCTCGCCGAGGTGAACGTCGGCCTCGTCGCCTTGATGGTCAATCTGCTGGTCGCTGGCCTGGTTTCGTTGTGGACGCGCAAGCCTCGCCCGGCAGCAGCGGGCTGAGCGTCGCGCCCGCGAGTTCCACAACTCCAGGCTCATGGCCGTTCGCGACGAGGTTGATGACAAGGCGGTCCACCCCGTGGTCGAGCACCCTGGTTTTGATCTCGCGGGAAACCTCGACCGGATTGCCCGCGAAGACGCGATCCGTGAGGGCGAGCCGCTCGGCCTCGGAAAGCGCCGGGAAGTCGATGCCGCGCCGCGCGAACTGGTCGCGCAGCAATTGCCGCGCCCGCTCGCCGTCCTCGTCAAGGATCACCTGAGCGAAGTAGCTCACCTCAAGGGTCGCGGGGTCGCGCCCGGCCTCGGCGAGGCGCTGGTGCACGGCGTCGAGCTTGTGCGGCAGCTCTGAAGCCCCGCAGGCGAGGTTCAGGTGGTCGGCGTGTCGCACCGCGAGGGCGAATGTCTTGCGCTCTCCTGAGCCGCCGATGAGCACCGGGACATCGTCGCGCAAACGGGGCTCGTTGATCGCGTCGTGGACCTGGTAGTGCTTGCCCGCAAAGGTCGGGCGCTCGCCGCGCAGCATCGCGGTGACGATCTGCAGCGCCTCCGCGAGACGCTCGAAGCGACTGGTGAAGTCGCCGAATTCGTAGCCGTAGCCCTCGTGCTCGGGTTCGAACCAGCCCGCGCCGAGGGCGCAGAGCGCCCGACCGCCGCTGACGACGTCCAACGTGGTGACAGCTTTGGCCAACAGCGCCGGATTGCGGTACGTGTTGCTGGTGACCAGTGTGGAGAGCTGGACGCGTTCAGTGGCGGCGGCGATGGCTCCGAGCAGTGTGTACGCCTCCAGCATCGGTTCGTCGGGATCGCCGATCTGCGGCAGCTGGTAGAGATGGTCCATCACGAAGACGCTGTCGAATCCCGCCGCCTCGGCGCTGCGGGCTTGGGCGAGGACCGCTGGAAAGATCTCCGCGACAGAACCTCCGTAGGAGAAGTTCGGTATCTGGTAGCCCAGTTTGACGCTCACATCCGGTGAGCCTACCGCCCCGCAGGCGGGGCGGTAGAGCCTTTGGCTTTCGCACGTCGCTCGACGAACAACCCGGCTGCCGCGAGCACCGCCGCAAGCCCGAGCGTGAGCCAGAACTGCTCCTGCGTCTCCTGGATGAACCCCATGCTCAAAAACAGCGCCGCGATGAGGCCGATCGTGATGTACGAGAGGTAGGGGTAGCCCCACATCTTGACCGAGATCTCCTTGCCCGAGGCGCGCAGCGCACGCCCCATGCGCATCTGCGCGACGGCAATGACCAGCCAGACGAGCAGGCCGATCCCCCCAGTGGTGTTGTTGAGCCAGACATAGATAGTTTTCGGGTAGTTGACGTTGAAGAGCACGATGACGAAGCCGACCGCGCTCGCGGCGAGCACCGCGAGGTACGGCGAGCCGGTGCGGCTGAGCTTGGTCAAAGCCTTGGGCGCGTCGCCGCGTTCAGCGAGCGAGTACAGCATCCTGCTCGCGGTGTACATGCCCGAGTTCAGGCAGGACAGCACTGCGGTGAGCACGATGACGTCCAAGATGGTCGGCGCGTAGGGGATGCCGAATGTGCGGATCGCGGCGACATACGGGCTCTCCGCGATGGACTCGCCGCTGATCGCCGGGTCGTTCCAGGGCAAGATCGAAATCACGATGGCGAGCGAGCCCAAGTAGAAGAGCGAGACCCGCCAGACGACGGAGTTCACCGCTTTGCGGACCGCGCTCTGCGGATCTTTCGACTCGCCCGCCGCGATTGTCGCGATTTCCGCCCCGAAGAACGAAGTGACCACAATCGGCACCGCGATCAGCACTGCCCCGAAACCGTTGGGGAACAATCCCCCGTCCGCTTGGACCTGGACCCAGGACCGGACATGGACCCCAGGGCACAGGCCTGTCCAGGCGAACGCGCCGAGGAAGAGGAAGACCACGATGGCCGTGATCTTGATGCTGGAGAACCAGAACTCGAACTCCCCGTACCCCTGGACAGTGAACAGATTCGTCCCGGTGAGCGCCAACATGAGGACGAGCGCCCACACCCACTGCCATTTGGAGTCCCAGCCGAACCACCGAGTGACAATGCCCGCTCCGGCAGACGCTTCCACACCGAGAATGATCGACCAGAACCAGGCGTAGAGCCAACCGATGGACAAACCGGCCCATCTGCCGATCGCCTTGTCGGCATAGGCCGAGAAAGAGCCGGTCTCCGGGTTGGCGGCCGCCATTTCGCCGAGCATCCTCATGACGAGCACGACGACAATCCCGGCGAGCGCGTAGGAGGCGAGCACGCCTGGCCCGACCGCGTGGATCGTGGCCCCGGAGCCGACGAACAGGCCGGCGCCGATGACGCCGCTGATGGCGATCATCGAGAGATGCCGCTTCTTCAGGCCTGGCCGCAGCCCGGCAAGAGCTTCGTTCGAAACAACACCGGTCTGTGTCATTGGCGGGAGCCTCCTCGTTGTGTTGCGCTTCACCATAACGGTTGCACCGGGATTCCGCGGATCTCCCGTCGAGCGCCGCGACCGGCGGCGGAGCTACGCCCAGACCGCTTCCGGGGCGTGTTGGGCGATGAAGCCGCGGCCGCTGGCGACGTCGGCGAAGGCGTTGAAACCGAACGCGAACACGCGGGCGCTGGTCTCGGTGCCGAAACTCACCACACCGACAAGCACGTCGGAGCCGTCTTTGCCCTTCACAACCAGGGGGCCGCCGCTGTCGCCGAACCCGACCTGCACCGAAAGCTCCGGCAGGACCGTGGTTTGCGCGCACGTCGCGCCAATATATTTGACCTCGACAAAGGTCTGCGCGTCGCAGTCCTGGTTCGAGATGAGCGTCAAAGAGCCCCGCAGCAAATCGTCCGAGATGTCGCCGGACGGGGTGAGGCCGTGTCCGTAGACGCGGGCGCGCGCTCCCGGGTCGGGCAGCACGGCCGTCAGCGGTATGACGGCCTTCGGGTCGCCGAACCCTCGGTCGAGCACCAAGACGGCAAGGTCGTGGCGCGCGGCGGCGCGAGACGGGTCGTGGGGCTCAAACTGGGAAGCGAGCAGATGGAAGTCCGGGTCGACGAAGACCGACACCACTTTCCTGATCTGCGCTTGCGGCGAGTTGAGATCGCGATTGGCCCGAACGACCTCCACCGAGCGCGGGCTCATCGGCCGAGGCGGGACGGCGGGGTCCACGCTGAACGAGTCCGGCGTGACCGCGCAGTGCCCAGCGGTGAGCACCTTGTCCGGGGCGATGAGCACCCCGCCGCACTTGAGCCGTTCCGTCGGCGGAGTCCCCTCCCTGGTCGGGATGGTCAACGCGACCATCCAGGGCGCTTCGTCCGGGTCCGCGACGACAGCGCCGTTCGACATCGAGACGGCCTGGGACTGCCCACCGAGCACGGCGACGAACGCGAGCGTCATGGAGTACGCGAGCGTGCGCACAAGAGGCGCAGTTCGGTGCATGAGGATCACTGTAACCGATAGACGGCCCCAGCATGGGAGATAACAGCATGGGAGACACGCGCGGATGTGGCACAGTCAGTGATGTGGCACAGTCAGTTCCGCCTGTCTTCGTCAAACGCAATCTCGCCGCGCCGCCGGGCTTTTTCGCGTGCGAGGCGGCCGGACTGCGTTGGCTCGCGGCGGTGCCGTCCGGGGCCGCGTGCGTGCCCGTGCTCGATGTCACCGAACACGCGCTGACCTTGGTCCGACTGGACACAGTGCAACCTGAAGCCCACGCCGCCCGCGCGTTCGGGCGCGCGCTCGCGCGCACCCACCGGGCCGGGGCGCGCGGTTTCGGGGCGGCGCCCGACGGCTGGGAGCAGGACGGGTGGTTCGGCCCGTTGGACGCGCCCATGCCAGTCCCTTTGCGCAGCCGGGCGAGCTGGGGCGAGCACTACGGCGAGGACCGCCTGTCCCCCATGGTCGAACGCGCGGGCAGGGCGTTCTCGGCAGAACAGCGAACGGTGCTGCTCGAACTCGCGCGACGGTGCGCGGACGGCGATTTCGACGACGACGAGCCGCCGAGCCGGGTCCACGGCGACCTCTGGAGCGGCAACGTTCTGTGGACTGCCCACGGAGCGGTGCTGATCGACCCCGCAGCGCACGGCGGACATCGGGAGACCGACCTGGCGTATTTGAAGCTTTTCGGCGTGGCGCACTACGAAGAGATCATCGCCGGCTACCAAGAAGAGCACCCCTTGCGCGACGGCTGGCGCGGCCGCCAATGCCTGCACCAGACATTCATGCTCCTCGCGCATGTGGTGCTGTTCGGGCGCTCCTACGTGCCGGAAACCGTCTCGGCCGCGGAACGCTCGCTGGCGCTGTTGTGAGCCGCGGCCGACCGGCCGGAGCGCAACCGCGCCGCCCACTGCTCGCGAACAGACGCCGGGGTCGGCGAGGTCAGAAGGCTCACCACGACGAACACGACCGCCGAGCAAACCAGACCGAGGTAGACGGGAGTGATCGCTTCCGGGTCCGTCGTGCGCAGCAGCTCGAACACGGCCCCCGCCGCGCCCGAGGCCATCGCCGCCAAAGCCCCGGCCCCGTTGGCTCGTTTCCACAGAAAACCGCCGAAAACCGGCACGATCAAAGCGCTCACCACAATGGCGTACCCCACGGCAAGCGCGGCGAGCACATTGTCGACAAAGCACGCCACAAGCACGTTCGCCAGCCCGAAAGCCAGGACGTACCAGCGGTCGAGGCGGACCAGCGAGCGATCGGCGCGGGCCTCGTCGGGATCAGGTCGGCGCAGAGCCCGCAGCACCAGCGGCGCGATGTCCCTCCTCGCGACGGTCGCAGCCGCGAGGATCGAACCCGAAGCCGTGGACATCATCGCGGCCATGGCGCCGGCGAGCACCAAAGCGCTCAGCACCGGCGGCAAGAGCGACACCGCGAGCGCGCCGTACACCTGGCTGGGCCCCAGCGCCGGCAGCAGCAACGCGCCCGCCGTCCCGATGAGCGCCACGGCGACCCCGTACGCGACGCAGTACAGGCCGCTGACAGCTCCGGCCCAACGGGCGACCGACGCGGAACGGGCAGTCGCGGCCCGCTGCCAAAGATCTTGCGAGACGAGCGACCCGACTGCGTAGAGCACGAAAAAGGTAAGGATCTGTTTCCATCCCAGTGCGAAAGGGTCAAATGCCCGGCCGCGGAATTTCTCCTGCGCCCCGGCGAGGCCCCCGGACGCGGACAGCGCGGCGGGCAGCAGCAGGAAGAACACCGCGGCGGTCTTCATCGCGAACTGCACGACGTCGGTCACGCTGATCGACCACATGCCGCCGAGGACGCAGTAGCAGACCACCACCGCGCCGCCGAGCAACGTGGACTGGATGTGGCCGAGGCCGAGCAGCGCGTGGAACACCGTGGCGTAGGCGACGGTCGAAGTCACCGACACCAGAAAAACGTGCGCCACCATGACCAGCCCGGACCAGCCCGCCTCGCGCATGCCGTAGCGCAAGGCGAGCATTTCCGCGATGGTGTAGACCCGCAGCGCGCGGATCTTCCCCGCCAAAAGCAGGCTCACCCCCGCCGCGCCGAACCCGATGGCGACGACCATCCACATGCCGCACAGCCCGTGCTGGAATCCGAGCCCGACGCCCCCGACGGTGGAGCCGCCGCCGATGACCAGCGCGCCCATGGTCGAGCAGTACAGAACCGGCCCGAGGCTGCGCCCGGCGAGGAGGAAGTCGGCGGAGCCCCGCACCCGCCGCCGTCCCTGCCATCCGATGGCTGTCATGAGGGCGAAATACCCGGCGATGACCATGCCGTTGACGACTGATGCGTTCATAGACGGACAGTATGGCCGACGGGTTGTAATCTCGGTGGCATGACCGACGCACCGGACGGTTCCCGCGAGATCCTCGGCCCTTTTGACGGTTTCACACGCCCCAGGTTCGCCGAACCTTCCACCTTTGCCCGGCTTCCCCGCCTCGACCAGGTGGGGCATGCGGACATCGTGGTCCTCGGCGTGCCTTTCGACGGAGGCACGAGCTATCGGCCAGGCGCCCGGTTCGGCCCCGGCCACGTCCGGGCCTCCTCGAAACTGATCCGCCAATACCATCCCCCGCTCGACGTCTACCCGTTCCAGAACTGGCAGGTGGCCGATGCGGGCGACCTCGGGATCGGCCCGTACAGCATCGTGGACGCGCTCGCCGTGATCGAAGAGGCGGCCGACGAGCTGATCGGCGGCGGGGCCACCGTGCTCGCCGTCGGCGGGGACCACACCGTCGCGTTGCCGTTGTTGCGCTCGACCGTCAAGAAGCACGGCCCGGTCGCCGTGCTGCACTTCGACGCGCACCTGGACACCTGGGACAGCTACTTCGGCGCGGACTACACCCACGGCACGCCTTTCCGACGGGCGAGCGAGGAAGGCCTCATCGACCTCAACCGCTCCCTGCACGTCGGCATCCGGGGGTCGCTCGCCGGACGTGAGGACCTTCAGGACGACGCGGTCCTCGGGTTCCAGATCATCCACACCGACGACTTCGAAACCGGCACGGTCGCGCAGATCGTCGAGCGGATGCGCAAACGGCTCGGTGGAGCCGACGGGTCGGGCGGCCCGGTCTACATCTCCGTGGACATCGACGTGCTCGACCCCGCGCACGCCCCCGGCACGGGCACCCCGGAGGCGGGCGGGCTCACCACCCGCGAGTTGCAGCACGCGCTGCGCGGGCTCGTGGGGCTGCCCGTGGTCGGCGCGGACGTGGTGGAAGTCGCTCCGGCCTACGACCACGCCGAGATCACCGGGATCGCGGCGGCGCATGTCGTGTACGAGCTTCTCGCCTTGCTGACCAAGACCCAGTTCGGCTGACGAGGCCGTTGCGCGGCAGAAGATCACAGTCCCGTCAGCAAGGCCTCTGATCGGCTGACGAGCCAGGCCGCAATGCTGTACTGTGAGCCCCTGGCGGTGTTGCAGACGCCGCCAGAGCTGGACGTATTTTCCTTCACAAAGAAAAGAACGGCGCAACACAGGCACCGCGCGTCAAGGCACGGAGCGCGAGGAACGGTTCCCCAGGAGCATTCGACCACAACCGGGAAGGAGGCAGACGCTATGGCGGGCAGTGCGAGCGTCATGGACGCGATCTCGGCAAAGCCGGGACACGACGCACCGGTCCTCTTCACCCACGCGAACGGCGAGAGCCCCTCGATGGGAGCCCCGAAAGCGGTGGCCAGGATCCAGTCGTTCCTGCGCGAGCGCCCGACCGAGACCCCGTGCTTGGTGGTGGACCTGGAAACAGTGCGCGAGCGTTACTGCCAGCTGACCGCCGCGCTGCCGAAGGCCCGCGTGTATTACGCGGTGAAAGCGAATCCGGCGGCCGAGGTGGTCCGCGAGCTGGCGGCCGCCGGCTCGTGCTTCGACGTGGCGAGCGTGGCGGAGATCGAGCTGTGCCTGGCAGCAGGAGCCAACCCGCGCGACCTCTGCTACGGGAACACCATCAAAAAACCCGCCGACGTCGCCAAAGCGCACGCCCTCGGAGTGCGCCTGTACACGACGGACAGCGAGACAGACCTGGAGGCGCTGTCCGAGCACGCCCCCGGCTCCTCGGTGTTCTGCCGGATCGCGGCCGTGCACGACGGCGCGGTGTACTCCTTCGGCGCAAAGTTCGGCTGCGCGCCGGAGCTCGCGGAATCCTTGCTGCTGCGCGCCGGGACGCTCGGACTCGCCGCGGCCGGGGTCTCGTTCCACTCGGGCTCCCAGCAGCTGGACCCGCATGCCTGGCGGAGCGGGATCGCGCACGCCGCGCAGATCGCCGCCCGCCTCGCCGCGAAAGGCGTGCGCCTGCCGATGCTGAACATCGGCGGCGGCCTGCCCGGCAGCTACACGCATGCCGCGCCGCCGCTGGCCGATTACGCGGACGCGATCAGCGCGGCGGTGCGCGAGCACTTCGGGGCAGTCGGGCTCCACGAGCCCCTCCTCGTGCTCGAGCCGGGGCGTTATCTCGTGGCCGACGCGGGGCTGCTGCGCTCAGAAGTGGTCCTGGTCTCGCGCAAATCCCCCGCCGACGAGCACCGCTGGGTGTACGTCGACGCCGGTCGCTACAACGGTTTGACCGAGACGGAGGGCGAATGCGTCGCCTACGTCCTCGCCTCGCCCGAGCACGCCGGCCCAGCGGCTGCCGAAGACACTGCGCCGGTCTACCTGGCCGGTCCCACCTGCGACGGAGACGATGTTCTCTACCAAAGGACGGTTTACAGGTTGCCGTCGGCGCTTCGCGTCGGCGACCACCTGGACTTCTTGAGTACCGGGGCCTACACGGCAAGCTACGCGTCGATCGCCTTCAACGGGTTCTCGCCGCTGAAGACGCTCTGCATCTAAATCCCCTGGCATCTGCATTCCGCGGCGCAAGCCGCATTTCGGACCGACGAGTCCGCGCATCAAGACCGTTCACAGTGACCAGCCGTATGGCACGAGCACCCCTCGAAGGGAGTGAAAATGACCCAAGTACTGGAGTCCGCACACGCAGTTGGAGCTTTCACCGGGCAACACATCATTGCCGAAGTGCAAGGCGTCAAAGCAAAGCGCCTCAACGACGAATTGTTCCTGCGGGACGTCATGGCCGCCGCGCTCACCGAGGCGGGGGCGACCGTCCTCGACATCACCTCCAAGCGGTTCGACCCGCAAGGGGTCACCGTTCTCGTGCTGCTGTCCGAGTCGCACGCCTCCCTGCACACCTACCCAGAGGTCGGCTCGGCGTTCATGGACGTCTTCACCTGCGGGCGCCGGGCGGACCCGGAGCGCGCCGCACGTTTGATCGCCGAGGCGCTCAAAGCCCCGGTCGTCCAGCTCAAGGCCATCCGGCGAGGTGTGCAGTGAGCGCCCGACAGATCTACGAGCCATTGGGCCGTGTCATTCAAGAGCCGTTGGCTCCGGGCCTCACCAGGGTGTGGGAGCTGGAGAAGACCATCTGGGAGGGGGACACGCCCTTCCAGCACATCGTGATCGCCCAGACCAGCCAAGGCGTGTCGCTCTTCTCGGACAACGACCGGCAATCGACCGAGTTCAGCCAGCTCGTCTACCACGAGGCGCTCATGGTTCCCGCGTTGCTGCTGGCCGATCAGGTGCGCTCCGTCTTGGTCGTCGGCTCCAGCGAGGGCGTGGTGTGCCAGATGGCGGTGGCGGCGGGCGCGAGCCGCGTCGACCATGTGGACATCGACGAGGACGCGGTCAAACTGTGCGCCGAACATTTGCCCTATGGCTACACCCTGGAGGAGTTGCGCCGCGCAGAGCAGGGCGACGGCGCCATACAGATGCATTACAGCGACGGCTTCCAGTATCTCGCCGAAGCCGCCGCGCGGGCAGAGCGCTACGACATCGTCCTGGTGGATCTGCCCGATGAGCGGCCTGAGGATCCTGGGGCGCAAATCAACCGGCTGTACGGCGCCGACTTCTTGCGCCAGTGCAAGGCCGTCCTCGCCCCCGGAGGCGTGGTGGTGAACCAATCGGGCTGCCCGACGCTCTGGCGCAATCACACCCTCACGACCTCGTGGCAAAGGTTCGGCGAGGTGTTCGACACGGTCGCCTACTACGGGTCGGACGAGCACGAGTGGGCCTACTTGTTCGGTCGGGCGGAAAAAGTCGAAGACCCGGCCGGGCTGATGGTTTCCCGCCTTCCCGCCTGCGGTTACCGGCCCGTTTCCATCGACGAGGACGCGCTGCGCGGCAATACGACTCCCCCGCACAGCGTGCGCCACCGGCCTTAGGTCGGGCGAGGAAGCTGCCAGCCCTCCGCTGGCGGCGCGGCGCCCCGTGGCCGAAGACGAGCTGCCCGTCGCGTGTGCTGACGCAGGCTCTTTCCGCCCGTGCCCTGCCGCGTGTCAGCCTAGGAAATCCAGCACTGCTTTGTTGAACGCCGCAGGGTTCTGCAGCATTGCGAAATGGCTGACTTCCGGCAGGATCACCAGCCGCGCGCCGGGGATCGTGGCAGCGATGTGCTCGGTGTGCTCGCGCTTGATGACCTCGTCGTATTGCCCGTCCGCGATCGTCGTGCGCACATGGATGGAGCGCAATTGGTCGTCGCTGATGTCAGGCTGCGCGGCCCACATCCTGTTGATCTGATCGTTGAAACTGTCCCATTGGTCCGGAGTGGGCGAGACCCGCAGATACTCTTCGCGGGCGCGCTCGGTGCCCATGGAGAAGACCGGGGACTGGTCCCCGCCAGGAATGAGGCCGTCGGGCCGCGTGTTCGCCCCGTAGGCGAACAGGCCCGACAACAGCTCGGGGTCATGGATCGCCAGGTCGAGGCCGATGATGCCGCCGTCGCTCCACCCGACGAGGTCCACTTTGGGCACCTGCAGGAAACGCAGCAGGAGCTGGACGTCCTCTGCCATGAGGTCGTAGCTGTACGGCTCGATGTTCCTGGTGCTGCGCCCATGTCCTCGGCTGTCCATGACAATCACGGTGCGCCCGCGCGCGACGAGCGCCGGAACCAGATCGTTCCAGTAGCTCGAGTCCGCGAGCCCGCCGTGCAGGAGCAGCACAGGGGGCTTGGCCGAATCGGGCCCCGGCTCGGGGCCGTACTCGGCGTACCAGATGTTGATGCCGTTCACCGGCGCGGAACCGCTTCGGGCGCCCTCGGGCTGCGGCCCGAACGGCGGGAGGCTCGTCCAGGCGGACTGCCCGTCCTTGTCCGACGAAGGCCCGGTGTGCGTGAAACCTGCCGCGACCCAGGCGAGGGAGAGCACGACGAACAGGAGCAACACGGCGAAGGGAACGCCAGAAAGAAGGGTGATCCGTTGTGCTTTCCGCAATGCGCTGGCTGACATAGGGATAGCTTATGCGATGAGCGGAGCCAGAGCCTTCCCCGCAAGCTCGACAATGCCCGGTTCGTGGCCGTTGGCGAACATATTGATGATGACGCCGTCCACCCCAACGTCCAGGATCTGCTCTTTGATCTGCGCGGCGACCTCGTCGGGCGTGCCGACGAATTCGCCGTGCATCCTGCCGGAGCGCGGAACCCTGAACGCTTTCGACTGACGCTCGAGATGCTCCTGCTGCAACTGGCGAGCCCGGTCTCCGTCCTCGTGGACGATCACCCTCGCCAGGTAGCTGGTCTCCAGCGTGGCCGGGTCGCGCCCCGCCTCGTCGAGGCGTTGGCGGAGCACCGAGAGCTTGCGCGGCAGGTCTTCGGGATCGACGCCGACGATGTTGAGGTGGTCGAAATGCCGCGCGGCCAGAGCGAAGGTTTTGCGCTCCCCCGAGCCGCCGATCAGCAAGGGCATGTCGTCACGGATTCTCGGCTCGTTGATCGCCTCCTTCGCCCGGTACCACGTGCCGTCGAAGCTGGGGCGTTCGCCTCGGAGCATCGCAATGATGATCTCCAACGCTTCCGCGAGGCGTTCGAAACGGTCGGTGAAGGTGCCGAACTCGTACCCGAAGGCGACGTGCTCCAGCTCGTGCCACCCGGCGCCGATGGCCAGCACGGCGCGTCCGCCGGAAACGACGTCCAGGGTGGTCGCGATCTTTGCCAGCAGCGCCGGGTTGCGGTACGTGTTCCCGGTGACCAGCGTGGAGAGCTGGATTGTCGACGTCGAGGACGCGAGCGCGCCGAGCAACGTGTACGCCTCGAGCATCGGCTCGTGCGCGTCTCCGATCATCGGCAGCTGGTAGAAATGGTCCATCACGAAGACCGTGTCAAAACCAGCGGCCTCTGCCTCCTTCGCCTGTGCCACCACCTGCGGGAAGATGTCGTTCACCGTGCCGGGGTAGGTGAAGCTTGGAATCTGGTAGCCGAGTTTGACCGTCATGCCTGCCAGCCTAGAACCTTGAGCGCCCTCCAGGTCAAGACCCGCGTACGCTGAAGGACATGACCGTCGTGAAAATCAACGCCATCGATGTGCCCGAAAACGCCGGAGACGAGCTGGAGCGGCGTTTCGCCAACCGGGCGCACGCAGTGGAAGGCGCCCCCGGGTTCATCAGCTTCCAGCTGTTGCGCCCGACCGCGGGCGAGAAACGCTACTTCGTCGTCACGGAGTGGGACTCCGAGGAGGCCTTCCGCGCCTGGGTGGACGGGCCCGCGAAGGAGGCCCACGCGGGCGAGCGGGCGAAGCCGGTCGCGACGGGGGCGAGCCTGTTGGAATTCGAGGTCGTGCTGCGGGCTGACAAGAAAGCCTGACGCCGGCGCGCGCCCCTGCTCAGGCTCTGCGGCCCTATCCCAGGGGCTCGGCCACAAGCCGTGCCGGGTCGTGGCCGTCGCGCTGGCGCGCGGGACCGGCGAAATACCAGCCCGAGGCGGCGAGCAGCACCCCGAGGAAAAGCCACGGCATCAGGTTCGTCGGCCATACGGGAACTGGGTAGATGTTGCGGTAGAACACATACGACAGGCATATCGCGACAATGCCGCCGATGAGCGCGGCCAGCCCGGCGCCCGCGCGCGGGGCGAGTTTGCGCAACAGGACTGGGGCGCCGAGACCCATGAGGATATAGGCCACCATATAGCCGAAAGTGCCGAGCGTGCCGGAGTACGAGTAGACATCGAGTTCGTTGACGCCGCTGGCCGCCATGCCGAGGGCGACCGCCAAGGCGACAACGCTGAGCAGGAGGATCGCGATGTGCGGGGTCTTTCGTTCAGGGTGGGCGAGAGCGACTTTCGGATGCACGAGCCTCGATTCCCCCATCGCGTGCAGCACCCGGCTCGCGGCGGTGAGCGAGCCGGTGACGCAGGCGAAGTTGGACGCGACCGCGCCCAAGTCCACCATGAGCGCGAGCCAGTGCTGCCCCAAGCCGTCGGCCAAAGTGTTCAGCGGGGTCGCGTCGGCGGCGAGCTTTTCCGACCCGTCGAAGCTCGCCATCTGGGCGTAGGAGGAGTACAAGTACAACGCTCCGGCCAGCAAGGCGCTGCCGAACACAGCCCGAGGAATGGTGCGCTGCGGGTCTTTCGCCTCGACCGAGAGGCAGGCCGCCGACTCGAACCCGACGAAGCCCAGCAGTGCGAGCACCATGCCGCCGACGACCTGCCCGAGTGTGATCCCGGTGGGCAACAACGGCGCGAGGACAAACCCGTGCCGCAAGAGCGCGAGCGTGAGGACAAGCAGGATCGCGCCAATAGACAAGATCTCGAGCACCACGCCCGTCCACGCCGAGACCCGAACCCCTCGGATCATCATGAAGGCCGCTCCAGCGACACAGAGGACTTCGAAGACGAGGGTGAACCCGAACGATGTGCCCGGGGCTCCCGCGCTGACCGGCGGGGCGACGCCGAAGAGCGGTTTGACGTATTGGGAGAACTGCGCGACGCAACCGGCCGCGATGAGCAAGTAGCCGAAAGCGAGGCCCATGGACCCCACAAAACCCACAGCTCGGCCGAACGCGGCCGTGATGTGCGAGAGCATCCCCTCGCCCGGACGCAGTCGCGCCACTCTCGCCACGCACCAGCCCACGAGCATCAACACTGCGAGCGAGACCACGTAGGAGTACAACGTGCCCGGCCCAGCGATCGCCGCCACCAATGTCGCGCCCGAGACCATGACCGCGCTCGGCGCGATGCCCGCCGTGGACTGGGCCATCAGCTCGACGCCGCCCATGGTCCCCTCGGCGAGCCCGGATCGGGCGGACCGCCCGGCTTGCACGTCTTGGATCTGTTCCACAATCGGCAATGAGGGCATACATCTCCGTTCGGTCCAGCGCGGATCTGAACCAACGTACAAACGAGGTGTTACCTGCGGTGGCCGATCATGTTACAAATGCGCGGAACGCTGCTCAGGCTTTGTTCGCCCGATCGACCGTCGCGGCGAACAGTGTGTCCAAGAGCGGGATCTTGCCGAGATCGTTGGTCGAGGCGGACACCACGACCCCGCGCAGCGACGCCGCGTAGAGCTGCTGCGAGAGCTGCATGCGCATGTCTTCTCCATCGGCGTTGATGGACGTCGTCGATTTCATCTGCATGCCGAAAGACTTCTCGGCCTGCGCCGACGGCGGCTTCACCTCCGTGACCTCGATCTTCATGGTGACCGACACCTCGACGCCGCTTTCCGACAAGGAACCCTGCATAGTCGCCGAGGAGCATTTCGCAATGTATTCGCGAAGCGTGCGCACGGCTGTGTCGTAGTTCGCGCTGTCGCTGATGGACACATTGATCTGGGCAGGGCCTTGCTGCCCGGAGCCGTCCTGGCCCACGCTTTGGGCAGCGCCGCCGCGCGGTGTGCCCTGCACCGTCGCGAGTTTGTGCGTCTTGTCGGACACGGATTGCGCTTTCTCCGCCAGTTCTGCGAGCCCGCAGCCCGACGGGGTCGCGGTCAGTTGGGACAGAAAATTCTTTAAGCCCTTTTGAAATTCGTTTTGCGCGGCGTCGTCGCCAGACGGGTTCGACACGGGATTATCGCTGACAGTCCAGTCCGGGCCGAAATCCTCTTGTTTGGGCAGAAGGGCAACGTAGTCCGATTGCGCCCGTCCGGTGAGCGCCAGTTTGCCGCCCGAGGCCGAAGAGCCCGGCAAGAACGCCACCGCCAGGCCGATCCCGACAGCGAGGACGACGACGAGCGCGGCGGCCACGCCGATCCACACGGCGAGGTTCTTCTTCTTGGGCTGCGGCGGATAGTGCGGGTACTGCGGCTGCCCGCCGTACTGCCCCGGGCCGCCGTACTGCCCCGGGCCGCCGTACTGCCCCGGGCCGCCGTACTGCCCCGGGCCCCCGAGCGGGGGATACTGCGGGTACTGCGGCTGGCCGCCGTACTGCCCCGGGCCGCCGAGCGGCGGATACTGCGGATACTGCGGCTGCTGGGGGTTCTGGCCGGACCCAGGCGGGTATGTCATGCCCCCTATTCTTGCAAACTCTTTCGCGACGCAGGTCGCGGTGTTCTGACATCGCCGCGCTGGTTGTCATGCGCCCCTGCGCCCGAAGCGGCGGTGATCGCCGATCGTTGTTGATCGTTGACCGTTGTTGATACCGTGCCGGCATGGAAGTCTCCCGACGCGCCGCCATCGAGGGCATTGCGGCCCTCGCCGCGCTCGCGGCCTGCGGCACTGCGGAAAAAGATCCGGGCTTCGCCGCCTCAAACGCGCAATCATCGCAGTTCACTGGCGCAACAGTCTTCGAGTCGGCGGTGGCCGCGCTCGAAGCGCGCCATAAAGCCCATGTCGGCGTTTTCGCCCTGGACACCGGCTCCGGGAACACACTCGAACACCGCGCGGACCAAAGGTTCATGATGTGCTCGGTCTGGAAAACGCTCGTTGTGGGCCTGGTGCTGCGGCGGGCGCAAGCCGACCCGGGCCTTCTGGCCGCTTCGGCCGTCATCCCCGCCGACCCAGGCCCCATCGCCGAAGACTCGCCCTTCGCGAAAGGGCGGCTCGGGCAGACCGCGACCTACAGCGAACTGTGCGGGGCGGCCATCCGGCTGAGCGACAACATCGCGGCCAATATCCTGCTCCAGCAGTTCGGCGGACCGCCCGCGGTGACTGACTTCGTCCGCTCCCTCGGCGACGCGACAACCCGTTTGGACCGCTACGAAGAGGAGATGAACTACGGCAGCCCCGAGGACCTGCTCGACACCACCACAGCCCGTGCGCTCGCTTCGACGTATCAGAAGCTCCTGCTCGGCGATGCGCTCGCCCCGCCGCAACGCCAACAGCTGACCGATTGGATGGAGGGCACGACGACCGGGCTGCACAGGATCCGGGC